>NZ_JBQSYV010000009.1:0-157545 GCF_052379685.1 Halomonas sp. 111 | reverse complement strand
AAATCCATGCAATTTGACCTTTACTGTGATGCTGAAGTCGTTGCCGAATGCTCCTATTACCCACATGGTGGGCCGTCCTTCCTTCGGGGAGGCCGGCCCACGGTCCAACCCCAAGGAGAAATCCATGCAATTTGACCTTTACTGTGATGCTGAAGTCGTTGCCGAATGCTCCTATTCGGGAACCTCAACCCATTACCCTGTTCGATATCAAGCAGGCCAGGTAAGTTCGGCCAGTGAAATACTCGGACTGCTCAAGAAACCCTCACTGGCTTGGGTCCAAGAGCAGGTGAAAATCGGCAAACGTCTGGCGTATTGCGAACTGAAGGCCGTACGTCTCTATCGACACGGGCAGTATCTACTGGGTGGCTACCTGACGGATCAGGCTAGTGCTATTCAGTGGGTCAAACCTGTGAAGAACCCAGCTGAGCGGGCCAATGTTGAGTACTTGATGAGAGAGTTCACCCATAAGGCCCGAGAGGCCTCTTATATGAGCCACCTCACGTACCAGAGCGCCCTTATGCTGTCGCTAATGTTGGTCGAAGGTGATCATGGCTTGATGGTCGATTACAACGGGACCGCTCCGGAGAGATTGCTAAAACAGTCTCCTCAGGTGTGATAGTTCCTCCCGTGTAGCATGTCGCCGGCTTGTCCAACCCAATACTTAAGCCTGGCCATACTTTTAATCCTTTGTGGCCATTGCCACTTATTGAGCCCTCATGCCGTCCGGCAGCGGGGCTCTTTTCCAATGAGAGAAACCATGATGAATGCAACCTTAACTACCGTTTCGGCAAATGCAGCAACGCGCCATGCAGCGATCCATCACAAGGCGGAAGCCGTCATCCAACGCATACAGGCGCTGATACAGCAGAATTACACCTTGGGTGTCGCCGAGAGCTATGGTAAAGACTCGCTGACTGTCCTGGTGTTATTTCTGGAAGCTCTCAGGCGCTGCCAGGCGGCCGGAGAAGTGACTACGCACCATTACGTCACGAATTCCAACACAGGAATCGAAAACCCCGCGATGTCTGTCTATACCGAGGCTATGAACGCTGAACTCGATTCTTACTGCCAACGCCAGGGCCTTCCGGTCACCGTCGTTGAAGTAGAACCCTCTATAGCATCGAGTTTTGCATACTCAACGATCGGCCGTGGACAGCTGCCTGTGTTTGCTGGTGCTTCCCGGTCATGTTCGATTGACTGGAAGTTGCGTCCGCAGCAGAAAGCAATCAAGCAGCTCGTTTCGCGCCAGCAGTCTCCGGGTAATCTAGTCGTGCTGATTGGTACTCGATATGCCGAAAGTGCTGATCGAGAGAAACGCATGGTTGAACGTGGCGAGAACGAATCCAGCCTTGTTCAGCAGCCCGGCGGGCATTTCACCTTCGCCCCAATTGCAGATTGGGAAGTGGGTGATGTTTGGAGCCTGTTACTTGCGGCTGATCGACGGAGGGATGCTCTATACCCGACGTTTTGCCGAGACTTCTCCTGGACCTTCGAGCTTTATCGTGATGGGAATGAGGGTGTTTGTGGCCTGCTAGCGGGTGAGCAGACCCAGAGATCACCGTGCCAGGCACGCTTTGGATGCTCCTTGTGTCTTGCTACGGGAAGTAACGATCGGAGCATGGAAGCGATGATTAGTTCGGCACCTGAAACGCATGGCCACTTGGCAGGCGTTAATCGGCTACGTCAATTCTTGCTCAATACACGATGGGATATGTCTCGACGTGAAAATCTTGGCAGGAAGGTCAGCGACGCAGGGTATATCGGTGTAGCACCGACTAACTACTCAGCTGAAATGAGACTCGATTTGCTTAGGTACCTGTTGACGCTGGACATTGAAGAAGAGGAGCGTGCGATTGAGCATGATGGAGCACGGGCCAATGGTGAATTGCCGGCTGCGACTTCGGAAGCTCAGGATGTGCTTTCTGGGCGCACGTTTCAGTTCATCACTCCGCGTCAGCTAATAGCAATTGATTTCGCATGGTCGCTATCGTATGGCTTTCCAACGGCATTCCCTGCGTTGAAAGTCTGGTACGAAGTGCGTGTGATGGGTAAGCGTTACCCCATTCCAGACGTAGCGCCTGTCGAGAAACAGAGCGTTCCGCCGATGGTGTGGTATCCAATCCCGGACGGCAAAGGGCCAGCTTATGAAATGGGCCTAACCCCGTTTGATCGAGTTGACTCATTTGGAGCGCTGGCGTCACGAACGATTCAAAACCGATATACCGGCCAACCCACCAAAAGCGTCTTTTTCGAGGAAGCTGATGAGCTCACGATTGATGCGATGGAGGCAATGCTGTTTGTTGATGCGTTTGATGAAGACCGTTACCTGGCAGCAGCGTTTTATCCAGGAGTCGATAGTGCCCGCGTCTATTTAGATCAGGGCATCGTGAAACTCCCAAAGGGTAAAGCTTCAATATTTGATTCGCTGGCGCGGCGCAAGCACTACTTTGAACGCTTAGCGTTTCATTCGTGGCCGACCAACGTTCAAGAGGTCCTTCAGTCGGGGGCTATTTCAGCCAAAGAACATGATCTGATACTGGCGTCGTTACAGAAAGACCAATGTAATGACCGCGGTATGATGGACATGTTTGACGCGGCATAACGTCGTATTACCGCTTACCGGCCCCTTACTTAAGGGGCCGGTTTTTTTTGCGCCGTAGATGGGAATTAATTAGGTGAATCTGTTCTTTTCGTTACCCTATTAGGAAACCTCACTAATTGAAAAAGTCGCTATGACCAAACCACAACAACCCCAGCAATATGATTTGCTTGCAGAAACCCTGAATGCATATCGAGCTGCGGACAGACCAGTTGATAATCAATATCTATATCGTGCGGTCGCCCAACGCGCTAGCCTCACAGCTCAACAAACCCAGGAGTGCCAGCCTATTGGCACGTCCGGGGCGGCACGTAATGTCTACAAACGCCGTTTGCGGTGGCATCAGCAGACGTTACGCGATATGGGACTCCTTAAGCGAACCCAGGGAAAGCGAGGGGTATGGGAGTTGACCGATCAGGCAAAGCGAGGCCTGCACCCGATTCGTCGGCCGATGTCATTGGTCGCATTTAGCACAGATACCGGCGTCGCAATATGGGGGTACGGCCAGGATGTGTTCGGCCAGTGGCCAAGCAATGAGCCCATCATGCTGGCGCTGACATCACCACCGTACCCGCTCGCATCGGCGCGGCGGTACGGCAACCCGGCGCCTTCTGAAATGGTCGGCTTTCTTCTGGAAATATTGGCACCCATTGTGGAGCGCTTGGCACCTGAAGGCAGTGTGGTTCTTAACCTTAGCCAAGATATTTTTATGCCACAGTCGCCTGCGCGATCGACATATATTGAGCGTGTGGTAATTGCACTGGAAGATCAGCTGGGGCTCTCGCTCATGGATCGTATACCGTGGGTAAATTCTTCCAAACCACCTGGACCTATCCGCTATGCCTCTGGCACACGTCAGCAACTTAACGTTGGCTGGGAGCCCGTTTTGTGGTTCGCCAAAGACCCCTTACGCTGCAAAGCCGATAACCGACGAGTATTGGCGCCGCACTCCCAGCGCCAGCAGCGCTTAATTGCTCAAGGCGGAGAGCAGCGCTACACCAATTATGGCGATGGTGCCTATCGAATCACCCCCGGTGCCTACGCCACCGCAACGCCGGGCGCTATACCCAAAAATGTGCTTCAGATGGGCCATTCCTGTCCCGTAGGGCGTAAACATCGCCAACAATGTATCGAACACGGCCTGCCGACTCACGGCGCAGGCATGCCGCATCGTTTACCGGAGTTCTTGATCTCATTTTTGACAGAAGAGGGGGATTTGGTAGCTGATAGTTGCGGAGGCCGAGGAATGACCGGCAAAGCAGCTCAA
This sequence comes from Halomonas sp. 111, assembly GCF_052379685.1. Taxonomy (NCBI): domain Bacteria; kingdom Pseudomonadati; phylum Pseudomonadota; class Gammaproteobacteria; order Oceanospirillales; family Halomonadaceae; genus Halomonas; species Halomonas sp. 111. The sequence continues at coordinate 153,679 of NZ_JBQSYV010000009.1, read as the reverse complement.
TCCCTGAACCGCCATTGGGTGACGACTGAGTGTATGGCAGAGTACGTTGCCGGCGGGGCCTTACTTTTTCAAGATGAGCCTGGGTTCAAGATGAATCCCAGTTTTAAGAGCGTTTTCCAAGACGGCATATGATGCGCAGGGATGAATGCAAAACTATCAGGCCGGGACCAGCAGAAACATGCGATGAGCGACACGATATTCGGGTAGTCATTGGCTTGGCTACCAGCTCAATTCCTTTACGACGCCTCAGCTGAGGAGGTTTTATGAACGATGAAACCGATGAAATTACAGCAGCACTAGTCTGCCCTACGACCAGTTTTTGGCTTCGCCAAAGCTTAGAGCAAGCGCTAACCCGCGACTGTGTAGACGCAGCTAACGACGCTGAGCATTTGAGTAATCTTTTAGCTGCACGATGCAGCAGCTTTATGAATGATGAAACCGATGATATTGCAGAGGTGCTAGCTTGCCCTGTGACCAGTTTTTGGTTTCGCCAAAGCTTAGAACAAGCGATAACTCGCGACTGTGTAGATGCAGCCAATGATGCTGAGCATTTGAGTAGACTTTTATCTGCTCGATGCTGCAGCAAGGTAGTTCACGCCGATGGGTAAATATATAGCAGGCGCATGGGTCGTTGCTTTAAGCGCGGGTACGGCGGTGTTTGTTACGCTATTTGTGTTGCCCATCAAAGCAGGATGCAACGCCAACTGACCGCTGAGGCCCAAACGTCAGCAAATGCACAGCAAAGACTTCGGACGTGTATTTAAGTACATGCCTGAGTGCCTTCGTTAAGCGATGGTCAAGTAAAAGGTACATATCAGTGTTGAAAATTTTACCAGCAATAAGCCTAATCATTCTTACAGTCGGGCTTCGAATGGCGGAGGCGCAACACATAGACGAATGCCTGCCAAGCCCTGATGATATGATGGGACACGTCATCACCTTAACTGTAGACCTTGAAGATAACTATTACTATTCTCGATGGGATTCAGAAACAGAGAGACTCCGGCTTCCTGAAGTGACTCGTCAGGCGCTCTACGATACTCATAGCAATCAACGAATCCAATTCTTCATAAGAGCTGATATAAAATCTTCTTATGGGGCTATTGTACGACTAGTCCATGCGCTACAACGTGCACAGGTGGCACAGATAGCAATGATTCAAATGGATGGCTATCTTTGCATGACTCCGCTGCCTATAGAAACCACTTATGCTGAAGATGTTCGTCACGGGTGATGCCGTATGATGTTCGACAGTAACCCTTGCAGGTGGCATACAAGTTCCTCTGTGGTATATTCTAGCCTCATTCGCTCTATAGCGATCTGACGTGGTAGATCTGACCACGTAAAACAACCAGTATTTTTTCTAAACTCGCCAAGCGGGCACGTTCCCGCTTTGCGGGATACGTGTCTTTGGCATTGCCAAGGAACGTCCCATGACTAAGCCTATTTCCTCTCAAGTAACAGGTGCCTACCTCACGATTGGTGCCATGCAATCAACCTGCTGGGATAGTGCTCTATATGTTGCTAGCAGCAAGTACAACATGTCTGAAGCTGACCTGGTAGAAACACTGGTTGATACTTCCGATGCGGTAGCAAAGACTTTCGCCAGTATCTCTTCAATAGAAGAGTTTGCCGGTGACTACACGAAGGATGTAGTGATCCCTGTTGGCGATCGGCTCGTGCGTTTCGTAGCACAGCAAAAAGCCCTGCCGGGTGATTCTGATGTCACAACGATAGCGCGTCAGGTCATTCTTGCGAAGGAACTATCAACGCTGCCGAACTTGTGCCCGCATTGCGGCGCAAATAAGCACAAAGCGTCTGACGATGCACCTAAGCTAAATGCCGAGACGTTGTTCATTGAGCATACTCGGCAGTGCCTGGAGTGTCGTAAGGACTTTGTGTTGCAGTACGCACCGGTAGCCACCAGTGCAACCGTTACCCCCACTGTCGGTTAACGATTCCCCACTACCACCCTAAGGGTCCACTCCCTTGGGGTGGACTCCTTTCCGAAGGAGCAAACAATGATGAACTTAACTGATTATGAGTCTCTTGAGGCCCAGCATTACGATTCCCTGACAAGTGAAGATCGCGCTTTCCTGAAAACGCTTAAACGCGATATTCGGGTTCAGTGCGCAAAAATCTTTCATGAAATTACAGGGAAAGACGTTGAGCCGATGGTGGATGTTAACGCCACCATACATGGCTGGCGCTTGAACGATATGTACGATCATGCCCCTGGCCTGGCGTATTACGAGACATGTGCTCTTAAACACGTGGCAGTGCCCGACTATGCAGAGTTCCATGAGATTCGTGATGTAAGTTATCGCGAGTTTAGAAAACTCAGTAGAGAGTACAGTCAGCACGAAGAGCATGACGGACTTTTCTACCCCCTTTACATCAGTATCACTGCCCCTGGTGGTGGTGTCATCGCGCTGTATGAAAAAGGGGAGTGGTGCAAGCCGTGCATGACTGCCCTGGAATGGTCAAAGACGCAGCAAAAAATTCAGTCACTTCATCGCGAAGCGGCTGAAGATATGCGTAATGACTGTGATGCTTCTGCAAAACGCAAGCGTGAAGAGGCTGATTTCCTGAGCTTAAAGCTAAGCTTATCGATCCAGCGTCTGCCTTCCGACCAGGCAGCCTAAGCGTACGCGACTGTCGTCGCACCCGGATGAGATCTCATTTCGCGATAGGCGAGCTTTACCAATAAGGAGAACTTTATGTTCGAAAATGACGACGCAAAGAATGATAACTCCGAAGAAGATCTTTCGGAGTTGGATATTGCAGCAATCAAAAAGGCTCAACAGCTTCATCACAGTGATGGGGAAATAGAGATTGACGATAATGCCCTGGTAAGCCGTGGCGAAGATGCAGGGTGCTACGTGCAGGCTTGGGTCTGGGTCGCTGACTAGTCCGGCTTAACTGCTAGACCATCTGCTCACCGAGCTTATTACTGCGTTCCTTTCCCGTAGCGGGAAACGGATCGCTCAATAGCGCCATTCGGCCTATATCACACGAGGAAACAATGATGACACTACCCAGTAACTCCCTAAGCGACTTCAAATGTCCGTCCTGTGGCGATCATCAAGCGTTTGAAATTGTTGTTACGTGTCGCGCGGTTGTTTATGACGACGGCGTGGAGGAGACCTTTGAACATGAGTGGGATGATAATTCACTCTGCGTTTGTAAGGGATGCAAGTTTCGTGGTGTTGTTGCTGATTACCAGGGAGAGGATGTTTCAGCCAAGTACTGCCAAAAGGCGCTGCTGGGCGAAACAACCCATCCTATGATCGGTACGGTTTACGCATTAATGCGCCAAGCTGCCATTCACCGTGAAACAGTGACCGCGTTGTTTATCAGCGCGCAAGGGATTGAGCTGCGAACGGAGGAGGAGGCGACACTTTACCCGACACCGTATGTACCGGAAGAGCTTGTGGCTAAGGTAGTCGGTGAACCTACGCTCCATCGGAAAACCTTCTACTTTATGCCCACTGGAGGCCTTCCCGTCGAAGAAATGGTTGTAGCCAGTACAGGGCATTTACCCATGACTGAGATCGATCAAATAAAGCAGGCATTCTTAACTAAAGAAGAATGGGTGATTGGTGCCAGGCGTGATGAAGGCTACCTATTTTATACCCAGATCAGTGAGTGTCCATTGCCACGTTTACGAGAGGCGCTTGAGATAGCCGGCAATGCTGGTTACCCCTGGGTGTTATTCGATGCTGACGGTGAGTACTTGGATGCTCTCCCTATTTTCCCGGAATAGTCAGAGCTATTCGCTGAACAGGATGATTAAAGGCTGACTCAACTTTTAATCTTCTATACAACATCGGTAATTCCACCGATGTTATAACCCTGCGGGGGCAATCATGCCCTCTTGGGGAAATTGCCTTCGCTTACAACAAAAACGGAGGTAATTATGAATAAAGTACTTAGTAAGATGGGTGTTCTGGGTCAAGGAATGCTTATCGTTGGATTAGTAACATCCTTGCTCCATAAGTTAAACCCTGTGCTTTACATGCTTGTGGTTTTGGGATTCGTCATGATGACAATAGCTTTTGCGAATATTGTTCGCTTGGAAACTAAACGTCTTCGTGAAAGGGAGGTCGCCAATCGTTATACAATAGCTATGCTAATTGGTATAACTGATTTGGCAATTGATCTTGCGATTGCAACCTTTCTAACGGCGGTATCCCAACATGTGGGTGGTTCATCCTTGCTTGTTGCAGGCTTGATGATGACTGTTAGCCTGATTTTTGCTTTTGTGGCCTACAAAGCCTATGCTAAACGTAAGTCGTACAATGATAGGGGAGAATAAGCTATGCCTTTTTCGGCGGAAATTGTACTACCAGTAGGTATCTTGGTTTCTGCGTTAGCCCTCTTCGGAGCTTGTTATCTTTGGGCGCGTCATAAAGATAAGCACGTTCATTACGAAAAAAAAGCTTGAAAGATAAGCAGTTTGATAAAAACCCCTGAGCCATTCGGCTCCGGGGTTTTTTTGTGAGCGATATCACCCAGTGTTCGTTAACCTCCACTATTACGTGGAGCCGGCTTCCAATTGCTCTAATAATGCTGTTGACGATCCCGAATAAATTAGGGATGACTGGGCGAATCAATTAGAATGAGCCCTATCTGACGATGATCGTACGGCAAGTGGAGGGCGGCTTTGAGGCTTATGGAGGCTGAATGGGATGGACAGCTCATGTGCATTGAGATAGAGGTGAGGTTCAGCCAAACGAGCACCCGGCACAGCCTGTGAAGCATCTACCACCGCCATGGGCAGTGCTGTGATGGGTGAGAATAAAACCCTATGCGAGTAACTAACTCAGGCACAAATTTTAAGACGACTTACAGACTACACGATTAAATAAAAGGTGATGAATGCTAGATATCTTGAAGTTTTTCTTTTTTAAAGTTCTTGGTTTTGCCATCCTCGTGGCCGCAATCCTTTTCTATACAGTTGATAAGAAGCTAGCAATTGACCTGGTAACGGCTGTGTATTCATTGGCTCTAACTGGATGGATTGCCCTTGCCGGTATGAATAAGGTAGAAAACGCAGGGGAACACTCGAAGATGCCGATTGTTCTTCCAGTGCTTGTCATCGTCGGTATGTTGCTAACAGCTAAATTGTTTTTTGACGTGCTAACCGTTAGCTATTAACCCAATATAACTTATTTTCTCATAACCTCCTAAGTAGATACGAATAGGTACTATATGCTTTTACTACATGTTGCCTCTAAAAGAATTTCTATTCTTAGAGACCTATGCTTCATTCTTTCCTTGGTTCTGTACTTCTTCAATTTTAATACTCTAGCCATTATTATATTTGTGGTAGCCGTTCTAGCTACAATCACTAAGCTTGTCTTGGCAAAAAAAATTAATAAAGAGTGGAGTAACTTTGAGAAGCGCCTTTTTAATCCCGATGAGGAAACAAAAAACCACTTTGAACAACGAGCATCTGAAGTAGATGTCTTAGAAGCCTACCTTGAAGAAACTTCAAAGCTGGAATCTCCGAACAGCCAAAACCTGCTGGATGCACTAGAAGCTGCTTGCCAAAAGGTACATGGAGTAGAATATCGGATATTAGAAAAGCGGATGATGGATACTACCGATTCCAAAGAAATTCGTCATCTTAAAGAACAGAAGGCACGTGTAACACGCATGGCGGGGTTAGGCCTATTACCGGCTTTAATAACCCTCACGCTTTATTATGAGCTGCCCGAGGCTATACCGCTGCCCGTGCTCTACATTGTCTTGGCGTTATCCCTACTCATGGTCATTTCTTGCATTGTGCTACGGTGGTTTTTAATTAGGGAGGAGGCAGCGCAACAGCTGATCTCTATGCAGGAGAACCAGGCGACTGACCATGATATACGATCATTTCGCGAAGATGCCGTGAAACTAAAGGGTGATATCGTCGCCTATGACAAGATCATCGCGAATGCTTCTAAGCCGCTTAAGCTTAAAGACCTTGTTCATGCCCATCTTGTATCTACTGGGCAACAGTAGACGAGCCCCAACAAACGCTTAGTGATGTTAATTAGAAGAGGGTGATGGGTCGTTTGCTGTTACGCCAGGTGGCCCAGCTCCCGAAAAGTAAGCCCGCCTCACCCGAATCTCCAAGAGTACAAAAGCAAGGGTGGAATCGCCTTTTGAACATGCTATATTGGGCCCTCATTCGCTCTTGAGCGTACTGACGTGGTAGCGCTGGCCACGACACCTGATCAGCATTTTCCTTACCTCTGAGCGGTTGCCTTTGACCCTATGAGGCCATCACTGTAGTCGATGACTACAGCTCTCTACTAGTCACAAACCTAACTCATCCTTCGCTTACTGATGTGTCTTACTAAGATGCATCGCCCGTGTCGGATTCTTTATCTTGGCTAAACGTCGCGCAACGGCGCTGTAGCCTTCTACCCCTTGGGGCCCCTTACCCCTTTGGGGAAGGTGCCTCGACTTTCTGGAGCACCACCATGATTTCTGCTAATGGCTATCTCGTTGATCCTGTGAATTTCACGGGCATACCCGTTTCCCTTGTTAAAGATGGGCTAGTGTTATACACCCGGCACCATTCCCCTGGCGCCGATCGCAACCTCACTTTGGCCGAGTACATTGAGCTTGGACCTGACCAAGATAAGCAGCATCTAACCGTACTGGACGAAGCCGGCTATCAAGCACTGCTCTTGAAGTATTACCGCAAGACGTATTTCGATGTGCCTGCTCAAGTGATCGACTGCGTTGACTATCACGATTACCTCGGCATGTTGCCGGTTCTTCGCATGGGCAACGATGATGGTATGGAGTACTTCATATCTTCAGAGCCCGTTGAAGAGGGTATTTATCGCATGTGCGGTGTAAAGAACGATATCTACCTTAGTAGATTCGTTTATTACAAAGACCCTGACACGTGGTTGAAACCATGCGAATTTCATAACCAACAATCGGAGGTTTCTTCATGAAACGTAGCTTCGAGGTTCGCTATCAAATCCAGACCGTATCGGGGCAAGAGGTTCATGAAGATCATGTTGAGGACCTTGAACAACTTGCTCATGAACGTATCTTCTCGATGATCCAGGACGGGTACCGCGAAGGCGAGCTCTTCCAGCGCTATCGGGTCACTACTGGGTCCGGTGAGGATGAAGTATCCGAAACCTACCGCGGATATTGGGAGAAGGTCATAACGACCTGACACCCGATCTACAGGTACCTATCGGTCCTACCTTGAAACCAGGCCTGCACACGGGTCAGTTCCACTAACCGGCTTGCCGGCATACCCCTACGGGCACTTTCTCCCGTCAGGGGGTAGTGCTCGTTCTTAATTGGAGCACTACCATGACATCACGTTTCAATCTCAACGCTCGTGTAAATCAGACCCTGAGCCATCTTCAGGCACTCACAATGCTTGAACAGGACTCAACGGTCGATACCCTGTGGGAGCAATTACAGAGCGACGTGCATAACGAAGCATTCGCTGCTGGCGTTGTATCCTCCTCACCTTACACCTGTATCCCGGCTGCTCTCCATGCCACTCCCCTGGAGCGGATTTATCGGGCTGGGTTCTTTGACGGGTTACAGCACCGTACTCCCCCACAGCCAAGCTGTTTTGCGACTTCGCCGATTGCTGCCGGCAGCTCCCTCGCCGTTGCATCGTAGGAGGAACGTATGAAAATTACGGTTCTCTTCGGTGACACGACTAGGGTTGTTACCGCTCACACCTTCAAGGACTTTGTTGGTGATGAACAAAGACTTCTCGCGACATTCATAGGCTATGGTCAAACCTGGCTAATCGATGTCGCCACTGGAGTTGTGCTCGCTACATCCAGTGACAAACGATCAAGGCATTACTCGACTCGTAAATCATCTGGTAGAGGGCGCGCGCGTCAGCTCTTGGCTAAGGCTTTGCATGAGAACGGAGAGACCGAAGTACTTTCTGCGCTCAAGCGACAGCCCATCATCAACCCTGTCTGATCCGTCTAGGTTAACCACTACTGGATTCAACACAATCAGTTCTATAACGCCTCCTAGTGGGGCGTTTTTTTTGCCTGAAACTGGGGGGCGAATATGCAACGTGTGCCATTCCCCTAGCCAGCTTCTCGGCTCGCCATTAATTAGGGTCTATACCCTTGACGGGTATAATAGAGTCAGCAACCGTTTTCAGGATTGGTAATATGACACCGTCAAGAAGCAAACACATAGAACTTGAATCTGTTCCCCTCAAAGATCTGCCCAAAAGTCCTGTTGGCACCTTCGGCTTGTACGTACCTGCACGAGACGAGGATGGTCGCACCCAACTGAGTGTTGCTCGGATATCCTCTGCAGCTAAATCTTTTGCGGTTAATTACAATAAGCGTTGCGTTGTTCAGCAAGTTCTACTCTTGGAGAAAAGGTTTGATGACGATACGCCGGCTCCGGTATCTATGATTAAGATAACGATCACCTCCGGTGAGGAAGTGAGCCTTAAAGGCATGCGATACAATGAGGCGAACCATGAAAGGCTAGCCATGGCTCGGCAGCGTAAGAAAGAGAAGCAACAATCGCTCAAGAGTAACCCTGCGCAATCGGCCGAAGACCCTAATGAATAACCTCACCACCCCTGAGCCCTTTGTACATCGCGTCACGGCCGCTTTGTCTCAAAGTGGCACTATTTCATTGCATGCGCAGAAGCACTACGTACAGTCTGAAAACGACAAAGGCATGATTGTCGCCTGCATACCCGACAATCAGAACAGTCCCACTCAATTAATACATTGGCATAAATTTCAAGCAGGCAACCCTTCAGCTGTTGCTCTATTTACGGGCGATAGAACCCCACGTGGCGGAAAGGATTTTTTTCGGCGAGATAGCATCACCCACCTGCCAATTGCCGGTCACTACATAGCTGGCGTGTCCGTGTGGTCACGCGAAGTAGATTTGGAAACTCAAAAACAGCTTTTGGGGCATGTCTTAAGCGGTTGGGCCAGCGATCTCTCCGATTTCTACGCAGCGGTCGCTAACGTTTCATTGGAAGGTGAGCAGCCCAAGCAGGCCGGGGCAGGTTGCTACTTGGGTATGTCTAACAAGCCGATCCGGTAACCATCACATGTGCATGGCAAGCCGTGCCTTTACCCTCGTATCCGGGCTATTGTATCGTAACGCTGCTTTTGAGACTTCACCGTTATGTTTGGGATTGGGCGATCGTGTTCACACGCAGTCTATCTCTTCAATCCCAACATGAACCCGAGAATTTAACATGTCACTGCATGAAGATTTCGAGAAAACCCTCCAGGCTGATATCGATAGATTTACGAAAAGCCATTCAACAAATTCCGAACAAATATTTAAGGCCAAAAGTTTACCGTCCGATAAAAAGGCACCATCGACACAGTGTAAAGATAAAAAGAAACCGTGGCGCTCGAAGCCAAAGCCCAACCACAAAGTAACCCTCTGTGTCCGGAAAAAGCAGTTAGCCGCCGATGAAAAGTTTGTCCACGAAAGTCTTAAAGTCTCTAAATTAGAGGCTGAGATAGAAGCAAGAAAGGCAGCACTTGATGCCGGCTGGCCTATTGTTACCTATATCATCGATTGGGAGAGCTATTAGATGGCGCTCTCGTATCTTCCAACGTGGCTGTGTCATTTTCAGTAATGGTTGCGAGGTTTTTAAATGCTGCGACAACCGGAGGAGGTAGTGTGATGTACCAGATACGAGAGTTCGGTAACGACCGTGAGTGCCCGAGCATCGCCGCCCTCCAGGAGACACTCCGGCGCGAGTATGCCGGCAAGTCCGTATCCGTGCTCTACTGCGCGAGAGCCACCGGCATGCGCCGAGTGCACTATGTCGATGTCCAGGCCGATGGCACGGTCATCGAGTCATATGGTGATCAAGCGCCGGTCGATTTCTCCGTGATGGATACGGCACGGGTTGGCTGAAGCTAAGAAGCTAATAGAACAAACTGATAGGAAAAGGCTACTGGTGCCTTCGTCGCACCAATTTCTAAAGTTTCGCTGGACAGTCGCTGCAAATTCTAGTTTTTTTATCGCTTTATATTCTGAAAACCATAGCGTAAGCAATTGATGCAAAATAACTTATGTCACATCAATTGCTGATAATGACAGGCAGAATTGTGAGTAGTGCATGATCGAAGAAAAATCCGGCTCGGAACATATTTCCTGCACTGAAGATAAAAGCCCTCAAGGCATGAGCGCCGCTCGTGCGCGAGTTTGGTATCGCCGTTTGGTCGGTCTGTTGGCTCTCGCCATCGTCATCTTCGCGCTGGCCTTGTTCATGAACCTGCCCCACCTCTGGATAGGGCCGGCATTTGCCTTTACGTGTGCGGAGATAACCAGAAGGATCTGTGCGGAAAGCAATCCCACCGTGAAGCTGGGGTGGGGAGATATCCTTCGGGTATGTGCCGATCCGACCAAGTCAGTACGACCCAAGTAATCTATCCAGGTCAGGCTAGGGGTGTAACTCGCGACCAAAGCCACCGTATAGGAAGCGCTGAACATCGTTTTCGCGCTGGCGCGGTTGCGCCAACAATATGCCAGCTTGCTGCAGGTCCTGGCACCATAGAGCGAGAAACTCACTTTGGACCTGGTGGTCACCAGGCATGATGTCCATGTTGTCAGCCCCTCGGAAAGGGACCATTTTCTTACGAATCTGGTGCACGCGATTGCTCACGCTCTGGTTGTCATCATCAAGCCATAAACAACTTTGGGACAGATCATGAACCCCCTCGGCAAGCTCATGCCACGAAAGAGCCACTGATGACGCGCCGTTAACCAGGTAGCTTGGGCGGGGGGCGAGTGAGGCAAGTATACCAAGGTGGATTGTCCTAATCTGTCGGATTGAGATAGTGCAATCATGTTGTGTCTGTTCAATCACTTCATCGAGCAGCCTGGCTTTAATGTAATCCAGATGTACAGCGTAGGCCCACTCATGGTGATAGGGGAACCATAAGGGCTGTAAATCGCTGTCGAGTTGAGCGGGCGTTATATGTTTGAAGGCTTCAACGCTGATATCAGCACTGCGCGTCAAACTCGCCCAGCGTTGCTGTACGGAAAGATCACTAAGGCCTCGCGCTAGTTCAATCTCTTCTGCACGACGACGTGTTTCGATCACCAGTGCGTTAAGTCGCTTCTCAATACCATCAAGTTCTTCATGCTTAATGGCGACCGCTTTCAAACGGCTTTGGCGAGCGCCCTCAACGCGACGTTCGTGGGCAATTCGGTCCCGCTCTGCCTGTTCACGCCGCTGCTTTTCTCGTCTATCTCGTTCGAGCTGCCGCATCCAGCCGAGTGGGTAGTGCCAAGTCGCTGGTTTACCCAACGCTGGCGCCACGACGTCCATCAAAAATTCGTCGATCGACGGCGGTCTGGTCAGCACGGGTGCCAAATCGAAGGTGCAGTAGGGGAGCTTTTCAAGTCGAAGCTCACGATGTACCTTCCGGGGTGCCTGCTTATAGCCCCATGCAATGGCTACAGTTTCCTTAAACCCGGTAGTTTGTGTGTGTAGCTCAAAGAAGGCGGTATTGATTGTCTCGTCAAAATGCGTCAAAGAAGCACGTACGTCCTTTGGGGCGAGGTGACCAAGGATGACCGGGCTCTCGGCCAGGCGATGGCTGATATGACTGGCCAGCTCCGTAAGCCGTGATTTGAACCGGTCCTTGCGGGCCTGCTCCCTTTGCAGCTCCCGCTGAGCTTTCTCCAGCTCCCTGACAAGCGCCTGATACTCGCTTTCAAGATCATGATGTAGCTTTTGCTGCAACCCGCTCTCACGTCCATGAAAAATCCAGGAGCTGTTTCTGGTGTCATTCATGGCCGACTCAATTTCAGCCGGCGTGGCGAAGCGGTCGATTCCCCCTAGATTGATCTCCAGGCAGGACGTACCACTCTGGCCGATCCTGAGCCGCTTCTGATCATCAACCGCGTGTGTAACCCGTATTTCGATGAATAGCCGGCGGTGTTGAAGGTAGCCGGTGGCATCGGGACGAAACCCTGCCTCACTGGCTTCGAGGTCGACACGATCGAATCGTACCTTCATGCCTTCTTCAACAATTCGGTGTTCAGCGCTGACTTGTTTGTGCTGGTACTGGCGTACGACGCTGACCATTTTCTCGGGTAGTCGCAAGGCCAAGCGAGCTTTCAGGATCTCCTTTGCGCGGTAGTGGATACCGGTTTCTGCCGCATAGGCGCAGTCACTTTGTCGATGGTGCGCAAAGTGATGACGGTTCTTAGCGCCCATTCGCGCGATGAGTGGGTGGCCACAGGCAGGGCACGTACAACCGCAATCTAGTCCGCGGGCGGATGCCTGGATCTCGCTGATATGGTAACAACGGCCGTCCTTGAGGCCGTAGGGGATCTGATGCTGGGGCTGGGTCATGTGTATTATTCAGAGCCGACTGCGCCGGTACGCTCTCCTATGCTCCTGGTATGCTGGCGCTCTAATTCTACCTCAGAAATGATCGAACTGGATGAATGCCAGGCGGGGGCCGGCTACCCGGTGCAAGCGATGCATTAACCTTGATAACTGCATTGATGACTACCAGTTGCAAGCTCGCTGGCAGGCCCTGATAGCACCCGTGAACACTGAGTGTTTGGCGGCGGGGGGCTGGCAACCTCTCAATGACGTGGTATATTCAACCTTCAATCGCATTAGCGATCGTCGTGGTAGCACTGGCCACGCAAATTAATCAGTATTCTCAACCTGCATATCGCAGTTCCTACCCCGACGGGCCACACTCCCGTATGGGGGGTGTCCCGTTACTTTGGAGACATCCCCATGACATCTATATCTGCCGTAACACTTCGGCGCCAAAGCCCTCAGAAACCTACGTTAGAGCTGTTTTTTCACCCTAAGGCAACTATGCCGAAACGGTTGAACGAACATGCCTCTCGTTTAGGGATCACGGCTGAGCAGCTGGTTCATCGCTTCATCAGTGAAGGGATGCGCCAGCATGCGCCAGAACACGGTGAGCCTGGCTCGCTCGGCACATCCATGCAAGATCTTCTGGTCCGCAATGGTGCATTAGCGGCCTAGTAGTTCCTCTCATCCTATAGACACTTGGGTGGACTATATGGCCAACAGCCCATTATCCGCCCTAGTGGGCGGAATATTGCTCGTGTGGTGGCCAGAGGACGAATATCCGAACCGACCTGGTCCGAAATATCGTCCTGGCTACGTGCTTGATCTTGATCTTGCCGCAAAGAAAGTGCTGATAGCTTATGGCACAACCCAACGACTCGACGTCCGAGGCCCTGGCGAAGTGATCGTGACCCACGATGAAATGTGTACGCTTAAACAAGACACCAAGTTTTGTTTCAAACGTGCAAAGTGGTTGCCCTTGCTCCCGGAGTTTCTTTCCAAAAGCCAATCTGGTGCTGATGTTATCTATGTTGGTGCCGTTCCCAAGGCGCGGGCAGATGATCTGCTCAACGCCATGGAAGAGGCTCAGTTGTTAGCTTCCTAATGAGGAGTTTGCAATGCTCAATGTTGAGCGTGTCGTCCAGCTACCCGCAGCCGATTCCGGATTGCAGCTGGGCATAGCGCGATTGCATAACCATTACATCGACTCGAAACGACAGGATCGCACTCGGTTTTTTCGACGCGAAGCGTTATGCATCACGAATACCGATAACCATGCCTGGATCATCCGTTACGCCATGGGCGGAGGGGGTGTTAAAGGCCTTTGTAAGGATGTAGTTGGTCTGGACTACGATGGGATTGATGCCCTCGGGCTACGGATCAATCAACCCGGTAATATCGTTGTTCGACGAGCGCGACGCCTCGAAGTAATTCGTTGGCTCGCGACCTTCCCTGACCTTTCAATTCGACTCAGCATCCAGCTAGGCCTCCTCGGAGCCGGCCTGGGACTGTTGGGCTTTGCGATTGGTCTCATCTCGATTTTCTGAGGCTAATCCCTATGGGGTGATCGCCTCACCTATGACCTATGGAGACAAATCATGTCAATCAAAGCAACCTCTCAAACTACCGATTCTGATCAATTGCTTGAACAGGCTGAAGAAGGCTTCTATCAAGTACCGGCTTATGCTGGCGCTGTGACTAACCGGACGGTGACCCTGCCAGAAACACTATGGGAGGACATCGAGTACATTCTTTATGAAGGTATGACGGATATAGAAACCTTCAAGGCACAGGACTCTGATGGCTTTACCCAGGAAGACTTGGATAAACGCCAGCGTCTGCTGAATAAAGAAGCTTACTCTGCACTTATCGCCGAACTCCGTAAGTAACGGCTTTTCTACACGCGCTTGTCGCGATCCCTTTGGCGGCCTAACTCCCGTCTGGGGGTAGTCCGCCTTTTTAGTAAAGGTGGCTTATGACTGCACTACAGACTTATTTCCAGCACCGGTTGGAAGAAATGGGGTATAGCAGTGAGCTTGATGTTCACTACAGCTTATCCTACTGCCAAGGCGACGGTCTCGCGTTTTATGGGACTCTGGAAGGCAACGATCTGGATAAACTCATATGTCGGTTCGCCGGCGTAGAGTCATCCGACATGCCCATCTATCAGCGCTTACGCTCCCGCCAACGAGGAGGACTGCTCAAACAGTTCCTTGAGGTCTATCAGAATTGGGACACGGCGGATCTAACGATTGCGCGAATCGGTTCCCACCATTACAACCACTTCAATTCGATGGAGTTATCTCACGATGCCAAAACGGTGGGGGAGCTCATTGAGGAGTTTGAAGACGAGGATGCTTTCGATGGGACGCTGCGTGCTTTGAAACACGGTGAGCCTTTATGGGAGCAGTTCATGGACTGGCTGGAGGAAGATATCAAAACCACGTCGCGCCAGCTTGAACGTGAAGGCTACGCGATCAGTGAGGCTGGTACTTCTGAGGCACGAACAGTCTGGGAGCGGACCACGACTAACGTACGGTTTCGTGCGCAGTTATGTGGTGACCTGGATGCTATAGATAATTGGGACACTTCTCTGTCGATTGATACCTTGCGCAATTTTGCTAGAGGTGAGGGATGTATCTACTCATTGACGGTAACAGCATTCTGCCGCCATACAGGCAGTCTTCTCAACAGCGTCTCCGTTGGCGGTATCCACAGTGACGCCAGCTTAAGCGAGACGAACGGCCGAACAGCCGGTTATCTTGCGGATTTGGTGTACGAAGTAATCCAGGCCTTACGGTCGGACCTCACTCAAACACTTGCGGCATAGCTGGCGCCTACTCTGGGTTTCTGCCCCTTATCGGACATAGCCCGTAAACCTTTCAGAGCCGCATTCAGCGGCTTTAATCGCTTGATCTAGGCAGCGACACAACCTTTGGTTGTTCGCAGCCTAGAGAGGGCATATTAAGAGGATAGACCTATGCAACTCCATACTGCCCACTGCGAAGAACGTTCGGTGCCCGTTAAGCTATCTATCATGAGCTTTTTCGAAGCTACCCAAAACCTCTGCAATATGCAGGACATGATCAAGCTGCCGGCCGATGCCCGAACTTCCTATCAGGAGCTTTACAAGATGCTATGCAAACGTAAGGCCCTGGTGGGTACTTTCCCTCAGGGCCTTAACGAGCTGGATATTTCTGAAGCTATCGATGGTTTCTTCGACAAAGTAACGTTGTCGGATAAACCGTTTAACGATTTGTCTCCGGATAACTCCCCTGCAGAAGGTTATGTTGTCAGACCTCATCCGCGAACAGAGTAATGGTTCGTCATTACTCCGTTGCTCGATATTCATTCGGATTGGCCAAACGCCTCGGAAGCCTATTGTGCTGCCTGGGATTTGGCTGAGACGAATGGACATGCCGAACCTCGACCGCAGACCTTCGTGTACGTCGGAATTGAAGTCCCGGAACCGGAAGGGTACCAAGTAACCTTTCATCACCCCGGCGATGATCGTCGACCCCATGAAGGATATGGTCCTGCTTGGTATTTTGAGACTGATTCATGCGGGTCCGAAGACTACTCAAGCGAGTTAGATGCGCGCATAGCGGCATGGCGCGATCTGTTCGCTAAGCAGGACAAAGAGTCCAGCACGAAAAACGTTATTTTGCCCGTGATATTTGAGGGCGAGTACTGTGCTGACGTGACACATGTCTCGGTAGCTATCAGTGTTCAGGATTACCATCGTTGGAGCGAGCTTCATAAGGTGGGGAAGGAGAACAAAGTGGCCTCTCTGACTTTGTATGACTCGCCCAATAAGTTTCTCAACCTGCTCGATGATACGGTCGACTTGAGCTCTCTACCTGATAGCGATACAGAGTCTTCATTTCGCCCAGAGGCTGGTCGACTGGAGATTTGTATCGCAACGGAGACTGTCAAATTCGTAGGCTACGAAAAGCATGTTGGCCCTGAATCTATTTGGCTCACAGAAGAAATCAAGCTTTCGGAATTGGCCGGTAACTTTGGCCTGAAGCGATAATCTCTTCTTAAACGCTTATCGAGGGCGCCTCTAACAAGAAGCGCTCTGTCCCCAAAGGCCAAATGGCCTTCAATCCGCGCCCACCTCTCCCATTCGGGTGAGGTGGGCTCATTAACAGGAATAAACCATGAAATCATCCAGTGAACGCTTAATCGTCCCCGCGCCCCAGTGGGAATCACTGACTGACATCTATTCAGCCATGTTGGTCAGTGAATCCAAAAAGCCGGTGCCGAGTGTCTTTTCAGCCAGATATCAAGGGCGATTGTTTACTAGCTTTGCCATCTATTATCGGCTCTATACTGAGGCAGCCTCTTCAGAATTGCTCGCATGGGAATTAACTCCCCGTGAGCAGTACCAAGGTCGTGTCCACGATCATGAACAGCTCATGAGCGCTTATGAGCGCAATGATCAGGAAAGGGGTGACCATACCGGCTTAGTTGTGCGGGTCCGTGGTCACGAATGGGTTTGCTCAAAGCTGGTCATCCTGGTGAAAGGGCTCCCGGAGTTTCCGATTTCGCTTATGGAAGCCAAAAGCGAAGATGCTGTGGTCTTGCCACACCAGGACCAATCGGATGTCTGGAAAAGCTACAAAGGGCACCCAGTAACACTCGGGGCTTATGGCCATCTTTACTATCGTAAAGAAGATGGGCATATCGCGACTATGACTCTTGGAAATGATCTTCCCTATGAAGATGCCCAAAGTCATCAGTCCAGTCTGATCGTTGATGACGTGATTACAGGTGCGAATGGCCAATTAGGCATGCTGCTCTGAACTCACTTCAACTGTTTTCACTGCTGGCGCCAGCTAGCTGAGTTTTCTCCCAGCGTTATTGGGAGATAAACCATTCAATGGCTTTTATTGAGCCACTACTCACTCACCCCGAAGCGGATCGGAAACTCTATCGCCCTAGGCAATAGGATTAGCGGACGTGGGTGTGGTTACCGCATATAACACCATCAGTACTTTCCCGGTAATAGGGGACAAGTCTGCGTGTGTATCTGGAGTCGATATGTTTCATGAAACTATAAGAGAAAGAAAAAAGGCCCTTTTTATCGAAAAAGAGGTCGCGAATTTTTCACCCGTTAAATGTGAATTTATACGTGGTGATATCGTGTCAGTGACAAACGATTATGGTGTGGAATTTCCGGGCCAGAAGATAATCGGGTTTGTCCCGGAAATAGACCCGAATTTTCGACCCGAATCCTACGTATATCTGGACTGGGACTGCTATTGGTTCGCTGTATCTCCAAGCGAACTGAGGTTTGAAAACCGTGAAGATTCTAACCTACTCACCCGAGAAGAGCTGACGCTATTATGGGAACATTTTGGAGAGGCACCCGTTGATACGGATGACTTTCTGGAAAACCCTTGGCGCCATTTCCCCGCGGGAACACACCGTGAGTCCGTTTGGCAATGGTTTGATAGCCAGCATCCTGACGTTAGCGTAGTCGGGTTAATGGGCCTCGATAAGACCTGAAAGCCTTTATCACAAATTAAGCCACCATTATGGGTGGCTTTTTTATGCGTGCAATCCAGCAGTCTGGCCTTGAAACATAATGCGTTGTATATTGAACGTATTCTCACATTTCGTGAGCAATCGTGGTAGCGCTGGCCACGTAAACCAACCAGCATTCTCTCCCTATGCCGCGCAGCTGCCCAATACTGTGGCACTGTATTTTGGCTCTCTATACTCGACAGCAACCTTGCTGTTCACTTCCTCCATGTCGCATCGATATCAGTCCCGTGCCGTTTTGGCTATGGCTGTTTTTGTGCGTGTAAAAAAGGTAAAGACCATGCTTTCAATAACGTCCCAAGCAAATTACGTAGCGAGCAATGGCACGCATTGTCCCCATTGTGGGAGCGACTTACTGGAAGGGCGGGACATAACCATTAACACTGGTGAAGCCACGCAAAGGGTAATGTGCCTGGATTGTGATGAAGACTGGACAGATGTCTACCAACTGACGGGGCTTCGACTCGCTGATACTTTGGAAACATCACAGTAACATCAAGTATCGTTACAAATCCCACCTAGTGCCTAGCACTTAATGAAACACGAAAGCTGCCTTTAGTGGATATGGCTATCGGCTCTCTTGAAATCAGCTGTTGCTGTTTAAACCCTCTCGCATTGATATCAGGCTGGGCCGTTCGGCTCTGGCTGTTAGCTGTGCGTGTAAATAGGAATCTCCATGTTTATGGGCCCTTATGCAGCCATGCGGGGCAACCAGCATTGGCAAGCTAAGGTTCGCCAATGCTTGCAAGATGAGCGCTATTTCGAGCGCGTTGAAACCGGAGTTTATACCCTCGCGGCATAGACTCACTCTAACCCACACCTGGCGCTTAGCGCCTTATCTCACACAAGGGCTGCCTTTGGGCTGTCTCCTTGTGTCTATCCTTACCTGGAGAAAAACCATGTCTATGATGATGAAAATGAGCGTCGAAGTAACCGAGGTTCGAGTATTCAAGCGCGTTATCGAGCTTGAGCACTCCGAGGCAGTTAACTTGACCTTTCGTGAAACTGAAGACGAGCTGGGAGCCCTGATGGAAGGCCTTGAGCCTACTAGTACGCAATGGGTTACCGGAACAGTATCTGAGGCGTCATCGACTGTGCCTGTTAGCCCGACACCGGAAATTGAAGCTGGGCTGTCCGCCACTGAGAAATCGGCTTGCAGAGAGCTGATTGACTTATGGAACACCGGCATCCTTCCTCAAGATGGCGTACTCAAAAGTATGGCTGGCCCACACGATGATGTACGTACTGCGGAGCGTGACTTGATGGAGCGGTTGATACGCAAAATGGCCAATGCTCTTTAGTACTGACCTTACTTCGCTACGCACAAGCGTAGCTTTCCATTGAGCGATAGCTCATTACACCAGGGCCAGCTATTCCTTTGGAGTAGCGGCTTAGGTAAATCTTCAAGGACTTACTCTATGCAAATTTCACTTACCACGCTTCAAAGCATGCAACCGCTCGAACAATGCTCCATGGAGCCCGAGCCTCATGTTGTTCGTATTTGCTATACAGAAGGGGGGAAGGACTGGTGCTATGATCTCCCAGAGAAACCAGTAGGGGGGCTGAACAGCTACAGGATCAGCCAATTCCTGACCGAGTTCGAATATGCCTTTAATCGTCGGCTCAAGGATGAGAAACCCTTCTATTCCGATCTACGTGAGAAGACAGCGCATGTAGCCTGGCTTCAAGCTCATGCCGATGCCTTGGAACGCGAAGCCCGTATGTCTCGGCTTTTCGCTTCTCGTATTGGCAACATCATGGCCGCTTAAAGCGTGTCGATCCCAAAAGCAACCCCGCTTGGCGGGGTTTTTTTTGGCCTGGTATCACCGCTGATATAATCGACGGCAATGTCTATTCTGGACCTCTGAAAAATACATACGCTTGCGGCTAAAAAAATAAGCAGGCCAGAATCCTGTACGGATGCTTTGTTCAACACCCACAGAGAAGGGGTAGCTTCGAACTGTTCATGACCGCCCGGCCGGGGTATAGTGTAGGCATTCTCACCTCGTGAGCAATCGTGGTAGCACTGGCCACGCAAACCAATCAGTATTTTCCAACCCTCCTGGGCTCATCTGCCCATGGGTAGGTGAGCTCGTCTACTATGAGACCCTACCATGAACACAGCACTTTCCCCCCAGTGTTTCACTAGCACACTAGAACGACAAGGCTGGTTACCAGCTAGTCCTAAAGAACAGAGCCTTACAGGTCTATTGGCCACACGTGAGTTCGATACGGCCGTCGGACCTAAAACCGCTCACTTCTACCTGCAGTATTCTGGTGATGGGCAATTCATATTCCAGGGTAACTACATGAGTGAAGGGCGGAATGTACTGTCTGCCATCAGCGGTTACTGCTTAGAAAGCAATTCACCCGCTGAACTCGATGAGAGGCTTATTGCAATGCTTGAGTCAATTCAGGTTGCAATTGATCAATCGTACGCGAGAAGGCTGTTAATTCGAACCGTTGATAACGAATAGGTCTTTACCATGTCTTTATTAGAGCTCTACTTGACGCGACGGCTTACCTTCTATGGTTATCCGAATATAAACGCAGTGCTTATCGTCAAAGATGACGAAGTGTTTATTGGACTACGAGGAAGCATAGAAGAGTTAAGCTCGGTCGTGTGTGAACGTTTCCTTCGACATAACCCTAGTGGTGAAGGTAAATATGGACAGTTAAGAGACCAGTTCAAAGTGAACCTTATGAACGACCTTTTGACGGATGTCTTTCCTAAGAGCAAGCTCAATGCTTCTGTACTCTATATCGAAGACAACTACGGTATTCCACATGTAGATGTCATTCATGAGTTTAATCCGATAGACGATTTGAACTCACTGGCTCTAGGTAAGAGTAATAAAGTACCTACAGCTTTGGAGTTGATGCGGATTAAATCAAGCATTGAGCTAGTAAACTCTTATCTTGGCTGGCTGATCAAAGATGTAGAGTTTGTTCAAAAGACGCTACAGGATGAGATTAAGCAGTTGATCAGGTCCTATGTCGGCAGAACGGATAGTAAAATTCTTTGGTCCTTTGAAACCCAGAATTATTTGGTAAGAGTATTTGCCGTACCAGTTGATTGGCAAGAAACCTCTGAAAGGGTCCGTGGCTATTCTCAACTCCATCTTGAGGAACAGGCGTTTGGTAATGGCGAGCTTTTCACACTGAAAGCCGAGGTCACTGACGTCTGGAATCAAGCTAAGGTTATAGGCGTCGCTGAACACATCAATTGTTATGTTCCGAGACCTTCTAGTATTAACACGCTAACTAGGATGGACCTTAATAAGGATGTAAACGCTGTCGCTATTAGGGCTATTAAGAAAGCCCGACTCAGAATAAACGACATGGCTTTACGTTAGGTAATAGCCATTATCTTACTGCGAACATTAACATTCGTTCATCCAAGCGGATAGCTACCTTTTGGTAGCTGGCTGCTAACTTTAGGAGATATCTATGCTTTCCTCTATGAACCCCAATACAGCTGCTTATCAGCGTATCGTTGAACGCAAAGAGCTTTATAATAAATTGAGTCAAGAACCAATAGGGGTACAGCTAAAATCACCCCTTAGTGAACGCTATATTGCCATCCTTCCTGACCCTAGCGCGGTGGGGCAGTATCGCATTCAATACTTTGACCCGAAAGGCTTTAGTGGCCACTCAACATACCCCGATCCGCAGAGGGCCCTCAGGGAGGCCATTTTCGAAGGGTATACTGTTAGGGCCCCCGGTGCATTGGAGGCCTTGAGTGACACTGTTAGCTGGCGCTTGGGAACTGAAGCCCAAAGCATCAGGGACTTGTTCAATTCTGGGCAAATTACGTTCGAAGGTATGATCACGGCCATCAACAAGATCTACCAAGAGAACACTCAAGAACTAGAACGAAGCGCGGCATGATCGCGTAAAAATCCAAAGGGGGCACACGTTTGTGTGGCCCCTTTTTTTATGCCAAGTAGTACAAGCCACACTCAGGTTATACTGATAAATTATACCGATATCTATTCCATGGCCTACCACTAAAAACACTCCTTATCGCTTTACAAGCTGTAGCGGAAATGCCACTCTTACTCCATTCTCTATCCGATGATAGAGTAATCAAGGTAGCACTGGCCTTGTAAACTAATCAGTATTTTCTAGCGACATCCGTCGCATTCTCTATGCAAATACCTACTTAGCAATCGTTTAGGCGTATTGCTTTGTTGGCTTTTTGCTACTTATACCCACCCTGGCAGGGAACGTCTCCCGCTAGGGGCGCGTTCTCTTTGCCGTGGGCTATGGGGCTTCTCTTAACCCGGCTATGCATTGCTGGGCTAAGGGAAGTCCCATACCCATCATGCTCTGGAGAACCGAAATGTTAGATGATAACCAATACTACCGCGCTGAAGACGTCAAACCAGTGGTTCGTGGTCGTTGGCCAACCGTACTAGGAACGCTTTTACCTGATAATTTCAAGGACGCTCTTGAACGACCAGGCAAGCAAGTTCCATGTCCTGTAAATGGAGGTAAGACCCGCTTCCGCTTCTTCAGAGATACACTGAACGAGCGTGGTTCTGCGATCTGTAATTGCTGTGGTGCATTCGGTGATGGACTTGAAGTGCTCCAATGGGCCAATGGCTGGGACTTTACTGAAGCTCTTACGGCCGTAGGTGAGTTTCTTCAAGTAGAGCCTCGTACGAGTCGTAAGAAACGCACTGTGAAGCCGAGCATTGTTATTCCAGCCGTGCCCAAGTGGGCTGAACGTCTGCAAAACCGCATGTCGAGCAGCAAAGCTCTTTCACCTGAGCGCGCTAAAAGCAAAATCCTGAAAGTTTGGGAGGAGGGCATTTCGCTCTGTTCGCCAGAGGCAGTCGCTTTCCTTCGCTACCTAAAAAACGATCGGGGAATAAGGCTTCGCCTTAATCCTAAGCACTTTCACATGGATAACCTGCGTTTTCATCCTGGATTGAGCTACTACGAAGAAACTCTCGTCGAGAAAGATGGCGAAGAGGTATCTAAATGGGTGTGCCTAGGGGAGTTTCCGGCCATTTTGGGCGCGCTTCGTAACGCTCAGGGGGAACTGGTAACTGTTCACCGCACCTATCTTACCGATGCTGGCGCCAAAGCTCCGGTTGACTCGCCTCGTAAGATGATGGTGCCGCCTAGTGACCTACCGGTCAATGGTTGCTCTATCAAGCTCAGCGAGCCCACTGGTGGCATTGTTGGCGTTTGTGAAGGCAAGGAAACGGGATGGTCCGTTCTTTCGGCAACAGGCATGGGGCTTTACAGCCTGGCCAACACATCTCTGATGGAAGGCTACGAAGTACCCAATGATATTGCTGATGAGGTTCATACCTTCTGTATCTGGGCTGATAAGGATGTTTCAAAAGCTGGAATGACTGCCGCTGCCGCTTTGAAAGAAAAACTGGAAGCCAAAGGCTACCGTGTGATTGTATTTGAACCGTCAATACCAATTCCAAAAGGCCACAAAAGCGTCGATTGGAACGATGTTCTCAAAAGTCAGGGGGTTCTGGGGTTTCCCGACCTACGATTTTTGAAGCAACAATCAGTAAGGCGATACGCTTAACTGCACATAAAAAACCTCCCAGCGCTTAGCGTTTGGGAGGTTTTTTTTGGTCTTGGCTCGGTGGCCGCGATCGTTAGCGCATTGAGCCGAGTAGCCTTTGGCGGGCAGTTCCTACACTCAAGCAGCCTCGACTAACCAGCTTTTTACCATTTCCTCGCCATATTTTTCCTTCCAAGCGCGAAGACCTTTATGATTGCCGCTGCGCGTCTCAATTATTTCGCCAGTATTGGGGTTTCTGTAGATCTGGAGCTTACGTTTTGCACCAAGTGAAGCTTTATTCTTAAAATCGCCTGAATTATAGTATTCTGGGTGCAATAGAACGATGATATCGCGCGGGGTTTTATCATACTCGTTCATAAGCGCTTCGAGCTTATTTTTGAATTCCATTTCATGTTGGAACCTCGGATCATTAGCGAGTGACTCAAGTTCGGCACGCAAATTCTTTAGTTGCTCTTCTTTCGACAGATATTTTTCTATAAGGGACATTGGATACTCACTAATATGAATTTACAGGCTAATCGTAAACGAAAGCATGAAGTCGTGTCTATTATAGATGAATACCCGACATTAAATTAGTTGCTAATGCAATTAGTGTTAGAATTATAAATTATTAAATTCTTTAATACATAAGCAGGGCAGTTATGTGGTTACACCTTACTGCTCTCAGAATTAGAAGAGGATTACACCATGATGTTTCTCAATACCTGGATTCTCGAATCTACTTTGGAGTCAGTTCGACTTGCTTGGTCTACTGGCTCTAAAAATGGCGGAACTATCGTTGTCGATTTCCCACAACCAATGGCCAGCTACCGCGCCATTGCTGAATGCGTGGCTATACGTCACTTAATGTTTGTTGTTCAAGTTTTTGATCGCTTACCCCTATCCGGGGAGGGATTTACACTTCAGGCAAATGAAAAGGAGGTCTTTGAGTACGGCCAATGCGGGCGAATTAGTCAACATATTCTGCCGTTCGCGCGTTATCTCATCGACGATTTACCAGGTGCCACCTTCCTTCCTGTTGACCCATCTAGTCCGCTGTTAGATGTAGCTCTTCGGGGAGCTGAAACACGTTTAGAGTTCGATGAATATAATCACTCTGGTAACGTTCTTTTTGAATTCCCTACATTTGGTAAGGTGCGGATAACACCACATGCTGTCGAAAGGTATAAAGAAAGAAATGCCGATTTTATAAAGTCGCCTCGCCGGAGTTTGATGAAATTCCTTCAGCGCGAGGATTTCAAGAAAATGGATTTCCCTGACTCTGTAATGGCCCATAAAGCCAAACAGTACGGTCCTAACGATCCCGTTGAATTGTGGAAGCAACCTGGTAGCCATCTTTACTTGATAATGATTATTAAGCCTGGCTCAAAGGTCCTTGCGACATGCTTTGAGGCCAACATTAAACCTGTCACTGCGCGCCAAAAAACATTGCAGCGTGAGGCTCAAGAAGAGGCTTGGCGAGAAATGACCCAAGCAAAGAGCAACCCAGAGCTTGAGCCGGCGCCTCGGAAAAAACAAATCCGGATTGAGCTTGACCCCAAAGGGTAGCCGAACCATGGCAACGCCTAGATTTAGCTTGAAAACGCACTTCATAAGACACCTATTTCTGCCCAGAAGCAGGGGCAATGCCAGCATTTTTTCCCAGATTTTAAATCTGGCGACCTATTAATTGACGTTTCTTAAGGTAAGTGTCTGAATATACTGCGATTATCGTTAATAATACAAAATATGAGTGACGTCGAAATTGAATACCTAGGGCCTTGCGGCATGCATTTATGCCAGCTTAAGCGCTTTATGTGGAAATTAAGTACTTTGCGTGGACATTTAAGGGGGGAGTCCCCGTTGCTGAAGCTTTCAAATTATATATAATACTCCTAATAGATACTTTGAGGTTTCGCAAGATGGACGATCATTCTGAACGGCATCCTTCCAGCTGCAACGACGATGACTGGATCTCTGTCCCGCATGCGGTACGGATCTTGATGTGCTTGAAAAAGACATATAGGGCTAGCTATTAATGAGCTCCTCAATCGTTACAACTGCAACTCAGTATAATGCCGGCGTTCCGGGAACGGCGGTTATTGCTGGCGCCAGCGATCATGCCGTCATTACTCACGACGCCATTCCCATTCGGATATCTCAGGTACCGATACCGCGAAACCGTAATCCTGCGTGGCGACATATCCAGGCGCAAGAATCTAAAGTGTCGCGTGATAATAAGCGTAGCCAGCTTAACCGGATAGCGCAGCACTTTTTTGGCGTGCCGAAGCCTCCTCGATACGTACCACCGGGCGAGGAAAAACCAGATAAGCGTAAGGTGTATCCCCAGCAGCTTCACTGCATTGATTTTGTACATTGGGAAGATCTGACCGGGAACCTGGCTCAATTGGTGCTGGAATTTCTCCGTGACCACCCTGACTATCAGCTGAGCGCCGCATCGAGAAACGCTTATCGCGCTTTGCTCCGTGGTGTTGCCCAAGAAGCCGTCATGCTCGGTGCCATGGAGCGCGAAGAGCTGGAGCGCATCAAATCGGTGAAGCTGGCCAAGTCACAGAAATCTAGCCGTGGCAAGGCGCACCCCCGCTTTGTGCTGGAGGCAATCTTGAGCTACTGCGATAGCTTAAACTCTGCTATGGGGGTTAGAGACGGCCTGATGTTTTCCATGCTGGCCACCTGTGGTTTTCGTCGGGCCGAAGCTTGCGGTATCCAGCTCAAGGACATCGATATGGCCACCCGTGATGTCCACGTCACCGGCAAAGGAAATAAGGACCGGACGCTCAAGCTTTCCGACGGTACATGGCAGCGACTTATCCAACACCTCGATAACTATCGCGGTCGAGATCCTGGCTACCTATTTTCAGCGATTTGGCGCAACGGCAGCCGGCCGAAAAACCTTAGCCGCCCCCTGTCGGTGGCCATGGTGAATAAACGTTTGGAGGCGATCTGCAAAGAGGTGAACCAACGCCTCTCGCAGCAGCTGGGCAGTCAGCACATAGAGATAGCACCTCACGACTATCGTAGAACCTACGCAACCACCCTTCTGGAAGCTGGCTTGCAGCTCCGAGCCATTCAGAAGTTATTAGGTCATTCCAGCATTGCGACGACGGAAGCTTACCTCTTCGATGACACCGCTGGATACCGGGACGATGCGGCCGAAATTTTCAACCAGGCGTTTGCACTGCCGTCGAGGGATGAAGCTCAGGTTGTATGATCATAAAACCGCTTTCTATCGTAGCAGCCCTGGTCGTCATCGCGCTTGGTTCATGCGGACTACTGTGATTGAGTGATTCTGGCCGTGTTTATATCTGACCAGAAGATTATTCTCTCTTTGAATTAAAACAAACCCGCCCGGCGAGAATAGGCATTACTAGCTGGTGTCGCTTTCGTGAACAGATATTCCTGTTATTAGGAATGGCTATTCCAATTACCCTCACCTATCCGCATAAAAAAGCCCCGTGGCCATGTGCCACGGGGCTTTAGTCAGGCTGAGAGTGCCTAGATGGCCGTTCAGGTAGAGCTATTCACTAAAGTCGCGATCGATGCCCAGTTTTTTGATACCATTCAGGGCCTTACCGCATTCTGAAGAACCAAGCCGAAGCCCTTCGGACAGAGCCGCTTGGGTGCTTTGGACGCCGGCTACAAAACCGACAGCTTTACCATCATTCATACCCTTCCCGTACCCCTCGTAGTGCCCACGATCATATGCCGCACTAATAGTTGCGAGGGAGGCTTCCATAAAGGCTGCCTTACGTTTTTGGTACTCTTCTTCATCGTGCTGCATTGTTGCCTTCCTCATAGGTTTTAACGCCAATATGGCATGTTCATCTTGGCCGCACCGCCTGGCTCACTCGACGGCAGCCTTGGACTGCATAACGCAGTTGTATTCGAGTCGCTCAGCTCCGATCTACCTTCAACATCCGGCACCAGCGACGTCCATTGTAAGTTTAGCCAAAAAAATGAACCCTGCCAGCGCAAAACTGCTGTAACGTGCTACGTCATTCCAGAACCACCTTATTACGCATCACATAGCAGTTCGCTGTTCGCAATATCGGCTACTCTGCTATTACCCAACCCTTTGACTGCAGTCAGGGCGCTCGTGTTATTCCATGGGCGCCCACCAATTATGTCCTGGGATCGAGCTACTCCAATATGAGGAAGCTTGACCAATTGCTCCGCTGAGCTCTGGTTCAAGTCGATGCAGTCATCGCTACCCTTGGTGGCGCCAGCATCGACTGCAGTTGTGCCTCGATACTGTCTGACCTGGGGCTGAGGAGCTCGCGGGCTACGTCGATCAGTGACGGTTGCATCCGTAGCAGTATGAATCGACACCCATACAGGGACGTGATCAGAGATTGTCTTTCTTGCTTGCTCATGTGGCATGCCAAGGACGGCCGGAAAGCGGAAAACTCCACTGTCATAACTGAATGCGCCCTCCTCTACCATGATGTGATCGTAGTGATTGGCGTAACGACCATTAATGCTGGATATGGTAGTCCCATCACCATCACGTACTGCCGCAGTTGCGCCCTGGGCGTATAACTCCTGAAATGCTGGGTGCCGACTATCGAGGTTGAAATCGCCTAACAGTATCCTCGGCGTTTCGGGGTAGATCTCACCCATCCACTGCCAATAATCTGAAAGTGCGTCTATTTCCGGAAGTCGATCACTGACACCGTCGCCATAGAGTACGTGTATGTTCCCGATCGCATAGATGTTATCGTCCTCTAGGGTTCGAAACCTGGCTGAGAATGGCTCGCGTGCGAAGACATCGCTGGAGTCAAGAAACACCACGGCGCCATCTTCATAAGTGATGGCATCCTCTCGATAAAAGTAACCATAAGCCTCCTGGTAGCTACCCCGCCCTATAAGCCGCGAGACCATGTATCCCCATGATGAATCACTGATCTGCTCAAGCTCTTGGTGTAGATGTGCGGCTGCCTCCTCACTCATAATCTCCTGCACGGCCACCAGGTCAAACGAGTTGGCTATTTCGGCTACCGTGGCGATATCCTTGTCGTTATCCCAGCCTAGATTTTTTAAATTCCAGGTGCCAATACGAACATCAGCCATCAATGGGCTGGCGCTAGCGAAAAAAGTAATAACGACAAGTGAGTTGGCCGTTCTCAGAATATTGGATTGCATGTTGTCTCTCGGATTGTATACGCGGACTGTCGCTTCCGGCCTTGCCCCTTGGTCAGTGGAGGGACAACGGATAGGCCATGGCCAGGTTAGAATATTCCAGTGCCCTGATTAGGCTTCCAAACATCTTGATAGATGTGGCATTGTGCGGTACCACGAAACAGACCATAGGCCTCGCCGGCAACAATTTCGCCCCCCTCCAGCCACTTGCTAGAACGCTCAGCCTCCAGACAACGATTGCTGGCTGGACCCAAGTCGTCATGCGATTCACAGAGCTGCACGCCTATAGTGTCGAAGGCCACAACTGCGCGACGCGAAAAGCCACCGTCCCAAGCTTCAATGTTAATGACCTGTGGGAATCCATTTCGAACGACAAAATGGACTGGGTAAGCTTTCTGCCAGGCGAAACTATTACGCACCTCTCCCTGTATTAGGCAATCTGCCTGGTTATTGTCGCTGTAGAAGTAGTCCGTATGGATGTACGCCATGTGACCAAACTTGGGCTCTGAAGAACTGGCTATCTTCAAGCGAGCAAGCTCTCGCCGACGATTATCACGTTGATATCGATCTGCAGCGTCTAGTGCCACCTGACGCTGATTCGCCTCTATCTGCTCTTCAAACGTCAGGCTATTCCACTCGGTTTCGTCCATGCCAAGTGGGTGTTTGCTCGCACAGCCCGTCATGCTGCCAGCTACGGTTAAGGCGAGAACCGCTTTCAACCATCCCTTCATCGATGATTCCTTCCCCAAAATTAATTGCTGGATCATAGCAGCGGCAAATATGACAGCCCCGCCAATACGGCGCCCTTATGGGGTTTATTACCTCCAGGCACACTTTCTTAGAAAAGAAGGTGGCGAGACATGCCCTTATATGCCAAACTCGTATTATCAATAATACGGTAGTTACACCATCTTTCAAAACTAAAGGAACGTACTGATATGAGCCGCGCGACCATCACTGAGCAAGAGGTTTACAATGCCGCTAATCAATTGGTCGCGGATAATAAAACTGTTTCAGCCGCGTCCGTGCGCACTGTCCTCGGCCGAGGTTCCTACACAACTATTCAGGCAATGCTGGAGGAGTGGAAAAAAAATCAAGAACTACACCCTATAGAAACCAGAGGCGACCTTCCCAGCTCTCTATCATCATTGGTGTCGGATCTCATTTTTCCATTCGCCGCCAGGCTTTGGCAGCTTGCCCAATCAGAAGCGAATAATTGTCTTGAGGCTGAAAAATCTGAACTGGTTCGTGATCGTGAGACTTTGCACAAGCAAACTGATCGCGCCATCGCCACCGCTGAAGCTCAGAAGGAACACACGAATTACCTTGAAGCACAAGTAACGACAGCCCGTAGAAAAGAGGAAGATTACAGGGACCGCCTCGTCTCCACCCGACAGGAACTTGATAAGGCGCTGGCTCAAAAACGGGAAGGCGAAGAGTTACTCGATGAAGCTCACACCCAAAACGAAAGACTTCGTGCCGATCTCGAAGCTCGTAGCGAAGCGCTTGATACTTCTGAGGCTCACAATAAAAGACTGAAGGAAGAGTTGGCATCTGCCCAGGCCGAAGCCCGAATCCACCAGGCCAACAATGAGCTTCTTAAGGAGACTTGTGCCGACCTTAAGGGCACTATCACGCACCTTCATCGTGACATTGACCGTCTCGAAAACCGGTGCACAGAGAAGGCCGATCAGCGCGACACTGCGCTGAAAACTATCGAAGCTATTAAGGACGATTTGAACAAAGCTCGTGAAGATAGTGCGCTGCAGCTGCAACGCATTACGGACATTGAGCAACAAAAGGCCTTCCAAAAAGAAGAGCTGGCAACGATGGGTACACAGCTTGACGCAGCAAACAAAGCAATCGCTAAAGCCGAGGCGATTTCGGAAGGATACGAGCGGCAGCTTATCGAGAGCCAAGAGGCGTATACTACACTCGACCATGAGCTCAAGGATATGCAGCAGCGGCATGCCGAACAGACGGGCCAGTTGAATGCTCTTACAACCGAGCTTCGCAACACCCAGCGTACGTTGTATAGGATGCGCAGTGACATAGATCAGGAGGATTAAGCCATGGACCTTGAGTATCGCTTGATTAAAGAGAGTGAGCACGCCTTCGACAATGTGGTCCACGCAATCGCGGCGGTCATAGAAGCGTACAGGACCACAAGTGGCCAGGCATGGGCATTGCATCACCCCACGCCCGATGCCGACTGGCTGGCGCAGGCCCTTTTCGACTTCTGGTACGAGGATGATCAGGACGGCCGATCTACACGAATCTATGTAGGCCTCATTGCTGCACAACCAGAATTGATGGCGGCAGTGATAACCGCCAACGCTGCCAAGGATGACTTCTTCGACACCATGGCCGAAATTAAGGCACGCTTACCTTCCCGTATCAGTGTCATGAAATATGAGCTTGCTCAGCGCCAAACCCGTTATCCCTACTTGAATGAGCACCTACGGCGCTCCGGCCTCGTTCGGCTACACCTTAAACAAACGTGGCGGCATTTACCTACCTTGGAACAAGCGGCAAGCCGGGTGCGTTTGGCCTGGTACACTAGTGGTCGCTCTATCGTACGCACCACTGTTCAAGAGTGTGAAGAGAAGCTTTGTTCGTTCAATACAGAGGCTGCGCATATTCAGCAGCAGCTCTCAGCGCTGGCAACAATACCATCGGGAGAGCCATTGGCAATTGTCCAGGATCACACTCCCTCTATGCGAGCCAACATATTCTACGCAGCCCCTTTACCGGATGGCCGCCTGCGCCGGGCAATGAACTTGCCTCTTCCATTATTTATCCCTTCCAGCACTGGCGACTTACCTAGTCATAACCAGCCGCCACCCCAGCCGAGAAAAGAAAGGGTTCGATCGGTCAGGAACGATGTCAAGCTGGAGGCTGAGCCTTTTCTGCCATCGATCCGTGTCTTCCGGTATAAGGACGGTGGTACGTTCATGTCCGAGCCAGAAGAGCTCTCCACCGATGAGTGAGCGAGAGCGCCTCATTTCAACTGACATAAGCTGTGAAAGCACAAAAAAAACCTCCGGAGGACCGGAGGTTATTAAGTTGCGTAATTTTAGATATAGCCGCGATACACCATTCAAGCTACTGCACATCAATGACTTTCCTGGGACGACCTAGCACTTTGAAATCTTCGTAACCACTGCCAAACCCATCGAAATAGACTGATGCCCATATACCGTTTTGCTCTGGCTCCCGGTCAGCGTCAAATGGATTGTTGCGCACAGTGCCATTTTGCCGGTCAGACCTGCCCGCGCTATACGCTAATTCCGCGATCCGATGGTATTCCTCCACGGGAAGGAATGGATTCTCTGCCAGATGCTCAGCATTACGAAACCCAGCTAACCAGTAGTGTTGCTCATCATGAGTGAGGGTTTGTGGCATATCACACTTGCCTTTCCCCTTCTGGAACGCTTCACGGCCTTGATAAAAATAGTCCACCGGCTCATTTGTGCCACAACCTTCAGCCTCCATAACTTGCTCCTTTCACACCCAGTCAGTCGCTCAAATTTCGTAGCTATTTCTCTAACTATCCTCATGCTCTTTAGCTGCTGCAGCCGCTTTAGAACGCAGTCTTTGATTCTCGGTCGCATGGTTGTCGATGAGAACCTTCTGAATAGCCAACCCCTCAGGCAATCCGCGGCACATCCACCGTAAAATTTTGCGCTGGTCGATTTCATTGAAAGCCGCCATAACTTCGGTTTTCTCTTTCAGCGCGAGCATTGATAACATGGACTCTGTATCGGCGGTCGAGTATTGGTCCCTGCCAGAACGCAACCGAGAAAGCCCTGCATAGCTTATGGTGCCATTATTGCTTTGATCTATGATCCGCTGCACCTGTTCTACACGACTAACCTCCGCTATCTTAATATCACTTGGCACTAAAGACATCGAACGTATCTCCTGGCGCCAGCCAGAGTAACTACAGCCCGGCTGGAGTCTCCCGGCACACCAGTCATCCATAAGACGGGCCAGCTCCTCACCTGCTTTGAGGTTTGCGATCGGCTGACATTGGAAAATGCCGGCCGCAACTCGGTCTTTATGCACGTCGAACGATGCATCATAAGATGCCTTTAGCACCTCTTTGGGTAGGGATTCCGCATAAATGACTGTGCTGCTTGAAGCTCCGCCTATCAGGTATCTCAGGGGTGGGAACCCTTGAGCTTTCATCATCAAAGCGGCCCGATCCAACTGTTCGGATATCAACAGCTCGTAGCTGGCACGGGATTTAGGAGACTTGATTCCATAAAACCGTTTGACCTGCCGTCTGAAGACTTCGTTACACAGGAACTGGTCCCAGAATTTAGCCAACCAGCGACTGTCGAAGTCCTTAAGCCACCACTGGAACGCCCCCCATATTTTGGTACCTTCATGTCCTTCTGGAGAAAAAAGCACACAAACGTCGATGGTTTCCTTCAGAATGTCGTCAAAGTAAATCGAATAATCCAGCATTACGGTGCCGGCCATATCAGGCTGATAACTGGCTCGTTGCCCGCTGATGACTCTTTTCATAAGTTGGCCACTTTTTAGCCCTAATGATGATATCGGTATAATATACCTGTATAAGTGTTCGATTTGCCTTAAAGTGTGTCTCTATGCATCCGGGACACCAACTACCTGTACGTCTCCGGTGATGAAGCCATGTTGCTTTGCTAACAATCGCATGGCTGGTCCAACAGTGTTGTAGCGCTGGCGTTGCTCCTGGACCGCTGTGAGTACGCTATCTGGCAGTGAGCTGGCTTGTTGATCGATCAACTTGTTTAATTTTTGAAACGTAATAGGATAGCCGCCCCCACTTTGCACTATGAGCCTGCTCAGGACTTCCCCAATGTCTGTTAGCGCTTCAGGGTAAGAGTACTTGAAAGCCCTACGGCTTTCGGCACCGCCACCACCCATTAGCTTGTCGCTTTTCGTTTGTGTGATTATCTTGCTAGGTTTCGAGGACGAAAGTGGAGTAACCTGAGACGGGCCAGTCCTAACCGTAGCGACATTTTTGTATGGCTCTACATTTCCACCGGACTGATCTAGCAAACAAGCTTTGCAGTGACGGATACCATTGATCTTCAAGGTCTCCAATACCGCACCACATTCTTTGCTGAGAACTAGCCAGGGCATCGTCGCGATCCGGGGAAGTTTAGCAACCAATGCCAGCCCTTGGGCCGCTAGGGCCATTGGCGTGGTCATGTCACACCCCCTTACGACAAACCGGAAAATATCAGACTTGGGGTAATGCAACCCGCTCCAGCGATGTAAGCGGCTAAGATCGCCAGCGATGATGATGATATCCTGCTCAACATTAAGGTAAGCGAGTTCTTTCGGACGATGATAATCGTCGGCATTGATTAATATTACGCGATGACTGGCGGTGTAATTGAGCTGATTCTCTAAACTGCTAATTGAATTCACGTATTAGTGCCTTGGCTATATCGTATTGAGACATAGTTTACGTGCCTGCTGTCCTAGGACCACGGCAGGGAAAAGGCCCTTAAAGGCAAAACCCGTGAAATACCGAAATTTCCTGCAAACTCAAATAAATTACTGACCAAGATTATATAAAAAAAGGCTGGCGCCTTAACGGCGCCAGCCTTTTTCGTTACGACTTCGGTTAGCCCATCCTGAGCAAACCTAAGAGAGGTTTTTAAACCATCACTCCTCTATCCTACGCGATTGGCTAAAATGCCACAACCTTACATAGTGCCCGACCTACAAGTAGAAATTATTGTGAACAGTTTTTTTATGACGCAACTACGTTCGAGCCCCTATTAAGGTACTGAGCACGCACGGGAGTAGCTCTGTTTATAACGTATCATCACTATATTTTAGCCAAGGACTATCCCGTGAATTCCATAACGTTTACGAACGAGCAAAAGGCCATCATTGATTTCAAAGGTCATCGCTTGATAGTTAAGGCCTTCGCGGGTACCGGCAAGACCTTTACCATGGTCCAATATGCGCTTGCCAATCCCGATAAACGTTATCTTTATCTGGCCTTCAACCGGTCAGTGCGCGATGAGGCGGTCCAGAAATTCCCCTCAAACGTAGACTGCATGACCTACAATCAGCTTTGCTATCAACAGGTGGGAATCCGTTATCGAGGTAAGCTGGTGTCTTCTCTACGCTTGACCGAAGTAGTGGGAGCGCTGGGCCTTCGCAATGCCATAGAAGCTCGGGATGTCGTCAATACCATTGACTGTTTCTGTAACAGCGATGATGGCGTACTGGGTTTGGAACACTTCCGGACAAGCGCGAAACGAGTGAGTCAACACTATATGCGTGAGGTAGTCGCCGGGGCCCTGGGCTTGTGGGCTCAGATGATCGATGTAGATCACCCTACCTCGATTCACCACAACGCCTGTTCAAAGCTCTTCGAACTATCATCCCCGGATCTGTCCAGCACCTATGACGGCATACTCTACGATGAAGGCCAGGATTCCCCTCCTTCTACGATTAGTGTTCTGGCGCGCCAGCGCTGTCAGGTCATCATAATTGGCGATCCTGCGCAGTCCATTTACCTTTTTCGGGATGCTGTAGACGCCCTGTCCTCTCCGGCGCTTGCCGAATCAACGCAACTCACCCTGACCGAGTCTTTCAGGTTTGGAAGTGCGGTGGCCACTGTGGCCAATTCCTTTCTGCTACTTCGTGGTGAACAGCGCAGGGTTAAGGGGCTAGGTGGGGAAGATCAGGCGATCTCCCATAAAGAGTTCTCTTGGGCTAAGCACCAAGGCCAGGTATGCCTGTTGAGCCGTAAAGTGGCCACTGTTTTAGCTGTGGCCCTATACTTCTCAGCGAAAGGAAAAAAGGTAGGGTTCGTTGGCGGGTTTGAGTCCTATGGCTTTGACTACATTGAGCAGGTGCATTACTTGTTCATGCGACAAATGGATAAACTTAAGGGCACCCGACTGCTTCGGGAGTTTCCAACCTACCAGCAGTACGAAGCCTTCGCCGAAGACACACGTGATAATGAAATGCTTCGTACATGTCGCATCATTAGCGACTACCCCTTCCTCCCGGCCATGCTCGCCGATCTACGGCAGCAAGTCACCGCCCCTGAACTGTGCGATATCATGGTGGGCACCGTACACAAATCAAAGGGGTTGGAGTTTGATACCGTTTACCTGACTGATGACTTCCCAGACTTATTCGATGAGGATCAACCGTACACAGACGCCGAACTGGAGCAGGAAATAAATCTGATGTACGTGGCAGTCACCCGCGCTGCCAAAATGTTGGTACTTAACGATAGTGCGCTCGATGTCATAAAGCGTGTCAGCCAATTCCAATTAGAAACACCCCATTCGATCCCTGTCGCCACTTAACTCAACTTCCCACCGGTATAACTAAAAGTGTCGAACATGGCGGACGCTTTCTTTTTTCCATGGCGGACCTAATGAGTCCCTTAAGGGCTCGTTAGCGACCCCTTGCTTTGGCTCCTCCTACTCTAGCATGTGGAGAACTGCAAATTCCGCGCGGAAATTACATGCTAGCTCAAACATACGTCAAGCCGATGTCCATGGTGGGATTGGCTCTTGCTCTCTTACTGATTTCTGGTAACGGCACAGCTGAAGAAACAAACTTTACCGATCGTAAATCGGAGGGATGGTTTTTCTACAACGAGCTTGAGGAGAAGGTCATAGAGCCTGATGAGCCACTCGACCCTCAACCAACGGTCACGGCTACTCCTCCCCCTGAACAAAAACCAGCACCAGCGCTGCCCCCGGAACCTCCTTCGGCGCCTCCACCGCAAGCGCTATCTGCCGAATGGATGAGAGAGAACCTACCGAAGTATATGGACCGTGCATGGGACGATCCCTCTCCTGAAAACGTCCAGGCCTTCTTTTATCTCCAACGCTATGCCATGGACCGGAGCGGGGAATTCGCTGAAGTCGCTCAGCAAGTGACCATGGGTAACGCCATGCTCGATGAGTCCAGTCGGCGCCCGTTCTCGACGTCGGCGGCACAAGACTTGGACCGTATCGCAGGTCAGAACCGTAATGTCATACTCCAAGATATATCCACTCAGGCCGGTCTTTTCGTTTTCTACACGGGTCAATGTCAGCTTTGTCAGACAATGGCGCCCGTACTGAAGCATTTAGACGGACAGTTTGAAATGACCCCAATATCGCTGGATGGTACCGACCTTCCTGGCAACCCCTTCCCGAGTATGCGGGTAGATGAAGGTCATGCAGAGCGACTTGGGGTGCAATCACTTCCCGCTATCTACCTTGTATCCCCCGATGCAGAATTTATTCCCTTAGCACAAGGAGCCGTATCGCTGACCGATCTACGCGAGCGGATAGTACTAGGCGCTATGCAAATGGGACTGGTGAGTCAGGACGATTACAACCGCACGCGGACTGTCAACAACCTA
Organism: Halomonas sp. 111; assembly: GCF_052379685.1. Classification (NCBI taxonomy): domain Bacteria; kingdom Pseudomonadati; phylum Pseudomonadota; class Gammaproteobacteria; order Oceanospirillales; family Halomonadaceae; genus Halomonas; species Halomonas sp. 111. The sequence goes on along the minus strand of NZ_JBQSYV010000009.1, from coordinate 116,704 downwards.
CACCTGAACTTGACCAATCGTTCTCTAAATCTTCAAGCACCAGCAGATGACCCCACTGGATTTATAGAGCCCTCGGATGTGATTGACGCCTTACGTCAGTCGTCAGAACGATCCGCCCCGGAGAAATACTAAAATGAGCCTTAAACCGATCAGGTTCGCACTGCGTAAAACCGCCTTGGCTGTTACCTTCGCCACTGTACTGATCGTACCCTGCACGGGTGCGCAGGCGAGCGGTCTACAAACTCAAATGGATCGAATCTTTAGTGGCATGACCCATTCGACGCCTCCTGGCGTTTGGAACACCCAGCGTCGTGGGGTTATTTCTGGCGGCCGTATTACCGCCAAAAGCCGCATCATGACCGAGAACCTAGTCAGAGTAACTCCCCCCTCTTGGGCTGCAGGTTGCGGGGGGGTCGATATGCACATGGGATCATTCTCGTTTATCAACTCTGACCAGATGGTCCAGCTCTTACGCTCAATTGCGGCAAATGCACAGGGTTATGCATTTCAGCTGGCGCTAGATACCGTATTCCCGATGGGCGCCAAATGGATGGAGAACTTCCAAAAGGTTGTTAGGGCCATGAACGGGGCGATGCTCAACTCCTGTGAGGCTGGGCAAGGGGTGGTCAATGACACGATCAACGCCCTACAGTTTTCTGAGCATGTTCAGGGTATGACCGAAGCAACAAATGCCGGTCTCGTAGACGGCTTCTTCGATAGCTTTTCAGAACGCACAGGACAAAGTACCGGCCAGGCCCTGGATAACACCGGCTCAGGCCGGCGAGCTGAGCTGCGTGGTAATGTGGTCTGGAAAGAGTTGCGCCGGAATGCCGTTCACTCTTGGTTCCCTGGTGGAGATTTGGCATTACTGGAAGCCATTATGTCGATCAGTGGTTCAACGATTATTGGTGAGTATGATGCCGATGGAGAGCAAGCGATCTCTATCTTAGCCGGCAACCTGCTAAACCTTGAAGATCTTATGGAGGCTGGCGATATAACCGTCTACGACTGCTCATCAGATCCAGAAGAGTGCAATATCAGTGGCGGTGACACCAAGACCATCAGCAACTTTATAGGCCTAGCAGAGCTATTTAGAAGAATGCTGTTGGGTCATGATGGATCGGGCGGTATGCCTGCTTCTCCTGGCATACTGCCAAAGATGGCTGCCAACACTGTCCCGTTGACTGAGCAGGAACAGGCGTTCATGGCTTCTCTACCCCAAAGTATCGGATCGATGCTTCGAAACTTGGTGGTCGTCAATCCTGGAGCCGCGACCTTTTTTGTAAATCGCTCATTTAATTCTGTGGCATTAATTATGGCCTACGAGCTGGCCTCCGGCATGATCCATTCATCCATACAAACCGTCAGCAATAGCAATAACCCTTGGGCTCCACAAGTAAACCAAAATCTGATGAATGCGCGGGCAACTCTTGATACGCAGCTGACCTCTTTGTCAATGCTCTACCCAGACCTTAGCAACATTATCGGGGACTACCAGAACACCCTTGAGAGCATCAGTTTGAATCGCTACATGCTCCAAGACATGTCAGCCAGCAGGGCAAACTAATGTATACAATTTACTCAATTGGTGACTCTGCCTTTCTGGAACAAATCTTAATAGCAGTCTCAATGGTTACTGGTACCGGCAGCTTTTCGGGCATGGTGAAGTCGGGACTCCTTTTAGGATTTCTGCTTATAGCCTTCCAATCTCTCTTTAGAGGGGGGCAAACCATACCCTTCCAGCAGATCCTGGTGTGCTGGATCATTTACGCATGCTTTTTCGGGCCAAGCGCTGATCTCATGATTGAGGATGCGTACACGGGAGAGGCTCGTATTGTTGCCAACGTACCGCTGGGAATTGCTGGCGCCGGGAGTATTATCTCAAACGTCGGTTACCACATCACCGTCTTGTTTGAAACCGGCTACGGGGTCATTACGCCAAGCGTTACTTCGACCTACTTCGCGGACAGCCTCAAACTACTCAACGAAGTACGTAAAAGCGCCTCCGATGCGGCTGTGTTTAAAGCGATGAATGATGCTATTGGACCTGCAGCGGACTTACGGGCCAGCCTGGACAATTACATTAAGGAGTGCACGCTGGTTAAGATGGACCGTGGCGAAGTATCGGCGGACAGACTCTTTACCGGCAACACGATTCAAGAGCTACGGTTTGATAGCCCCGTGTTTGGTACTCAGATTTTCGACGGTACTCCGGGCGGGATGCACGTCAACTGTTCCGAAGCATTCAACCTTCTGAGTGGCATGCTCAACCAGGTAACCTTACCGGGCGTCCAAGACGCTATTGCCGCGGTCACTAAAGCGAATGGTCTACCGACTAATGTCATGGCAAACATTAGCGATGCGACCCATGCCCTTGGTATGGGGATGACCCATGCTCAAGACTTCGTCAAGTTGTCTATCATTGAACCGGTCTACCACGAGGCTGTTTCTGGTAAGTACAGCGATTTTCGTGACTTCACTAGCTCCATGATGGTTAATCAGGCTATCCAACAGCGAAACACACAATGGGCTGCTGAAGCTTCGATGTTCATGTCAATTGTCCGGCCCATGCTGACGTTCATTGAGGGGTTCGTTTACGCTATTACACCCTTTATGGGCTTTCTCATCGTTCTTGGAGGCTTTGGTATTCAGCTGGCCTCTAAGTACGGCCAGATATTGCTATGGACGCAGCTTTGGATGCCAGTTCTCGCGATCATAAACCTGTTTATTCACATGGGAGCAACAAGGGAGCTTGCGTCTTACACGATGAATGCCGGGGGTATTAACTCTTTCTATGCCCTCTCACGTTCCAGTGACATTCTTGAAAACTGGATTGGCACAGGCGGCATGCTAGCGGCCGCTACCCCCATTCTTACCCTGGTGCTTGTGACTGGATCGACCTATGCATTAACTTCTCTGGCAGGCAGGATGCAAGGTGGCGAACATCTTAACGAGAAGATGGCGACTCCAGATAGCGCAGCCAATAGTGAAGTGCTGAAAAATATGCCTCAAAACGTTAATGACCCTACCATGGGTCAACGCGGGTTTGGTGCAGAGCAAGCCATAGGTTCTTTAGCCATGGGGACGCAAGCCCAACAGGCAGTAAGTTCATCTGAACAGAACATGCAAAGTGCTTCGCAGTCTTTCCAAAAAAGTCTTCGGTCAGCTATTCAGAGCACTGCAGGTACGTCTTCAGCACAAAGTTTCAACCATGGTATAGCAGCTTCGGTGGCCAGCTCAGGCGCATCTGGATCTTCGGCTATGTCCTCAGCGTCCATGCAGTTGGCTTCGAACCTGGGTTACAGTGGCTCAGAACAGGTATCTGCCGCTGAGAGTATTCAGGCCCAGTTGATGGGTGGTGGTGGGCTTTCACTCAGGGCTGGCAAAGGCGCCTCATTGGGAGGTCAGTTTGGTGGTGAGGTGAAATCATCCTCTGCCGAAGGGAATACTAAAACCTTCGAAATGAGTGAAGCTCAAGCGCAGTCGTTTTTGCAGAGTAATGGCATTTCTTCCTCTAACGTTGCGGAAATGCGTAACTCGCTGGCTGAAGATATACAGTCTCGCAGCTCCGATGAAATACGCTCTGGTTGGGGAGTTTCTAATAGCGAAGACCTAAGCCAGGCAGCCTCGGAACTTACCCAAACTACAGAAACGTATGCCAAAGTAAGCTCTCTATCTCAAGGATTTAGCGTTAACGATAACTTCTCTCTGGCAACGTTGGGTAATAACCTTACCGACACCCGCACAGAAGGTCGACGAGAAGCTAGAGCTATGCTTGAGGAGTCCTCTCAATGGTTCAGTTCTGATCAAAAAGAGGCTGTTACTAATCGTGTTAGCGAGCTGACGGAAAGCCTCAATTTCGAAGAGGAACAGGCAGAGCAAATCGCCCGGTTAGAAGTAATGTCGAACCGAAATAACTTTTCTAATGACGACGACTATCTGCGTAGTACCTCCCAAGTTATGGAAATTGTCGGTAAGGCCGTCGGTAAAAGCTATTTTGACGCAGAAGCCTCTTCTTACAATCCGCACCAGAACGCTGAGTTGGCTGAACAAGCGCCTCAGATCAACGGTGAATTAACCTCCGAAGTTGGTAGCCGGATAACTCCTCCTGCTCCCGCAGGCCAAAATGGCGAGCGCAGCTTTAGTGAATTGCAAGCTGGATCACAACGGGGTATTGATGCAGATAGAGGACAGGTGGCTGCGTTTGCATCCGCTCCCCCTTCAGCGGAATTAGGAAGCCATCATTCTACTCAACAAGGTAATGTTACTGCTGCAGACCAAAAGGCTGTTTCTGATACAGCTCGTGCTGCACGTGACCAGGCTGGTCAGAATATAAACAATATTGGACAAGAACTTACTCAAGGGGAACCTAGTGCGGCAAACAATATGCTTAATTCGTTTACCGGGAAAGCATTTCCTGTTGATGAGCAGGACTACCAAGCCGATCTATGGATGGCCAGAGATTTAACTCCTGAACAACGACAAGCCTATGTTGACGCCATCGACAACAATGAAATGACCATGTCTGATGTTTTAGGCGATTACTCCGGTTGGTCCATGTTCGGTGGCGGGCCACAAGATGCGAATCCCGAGGTCGCAGAGGCAATTCTGCGGCTTGAAACTGGAGACACAGAGCACCTAAATACCGCTGAACCTGGAGTTCGACAAGCTGTAAGTGACATTCTTTCGAATCGAAATCACCTGCAGCATGGTTCATCGTCGACTGGAACATATGGAGCAGCTTTCGAGCCTCCTTCTGGTGAAAAAATTTACCAGGCCAATTTCGAACGTTTTGCAAATGAGAACCCCGACGCACCAGCTCCAATGGTCGGCATCATGGCTGCATCATACATGCAGGAGGGGAGTGAGCGTGATTTCTATATGAATCAGCACCGTGAAGAGTTAGCCGAGGAGGTGAGACAGATTGAACCCGACAGCTCACCTGCAGATATCACTCAGCGCGTTCACAATATGGAAGCAATAGCGATTGATACCGCTATAAACCCCAATGGCCCGGACATTGGCCTCGCCCATACACAGAACTATTACGATAATGCTGTTCGGATGGACACTGGCGAACGTGAAGTTGAAGGCGCCGGCCCCGCTGAATACCGTAACCTTAATTACCAAGTGCCGAACTCTCATTCAGGTGTAGCTGAACCCAGAACTACTAACGAGCCTATACCTCAATCGAACAACGATGCACCTACTCACGGGTCTATGCCCCCTGTCCCATTGGAAGTGCCTCCTCCCTCGGATCACCAGGCACCCGATAGGGCACCTACTCAAGGGTCTATACCCCCTGCCCCATTGGCAGTGCCTCCATCCTCGGAGCATCAGGCTCCCGATAGGGCTAGTTCTGCTCCAGAACCACTAACTGTCCCTCCGTCAGGTGGGTTTATGAGCTCGGTTGAAACCACAGCCCCAATATCTGGACCACTTACGAAACCGGATGAATCGTCTCCTCTAACGAACGCTCCCCTTATGGCTTCGACAGAACCTACCTACGGGGATGATCCTTTTGCACAAGACTCTCAACCTCCACCTGCTAAGCCGAAAGGGAATCCCCATGAATCGAGCGTAGAATCTGACAAAGCCCCAAAACGGAGAGCTCCCTCGAAACCAGAGAATCTCTCATAAAGAAAAAGGCAACCTACGGGTTGCCTTTTTTACGATTGCAGGATGAGTTGCGGTTACCATTCACCATACGTACGCTGCCATCGCGGCCCCTCTTCAAACCGGAAGGTATCACCGGGGAGTATACGATGAGCATCGTCGTAAGTAGTATCCCTACCTTTTGTTTCTGATGTTTTATGACTGCTTCGCGGCCACGAGTTTTTTAAGGTAATGTCATCCTTATCACGTCTATAGCTTCCCCCGGCAGCACTAATATGAATATTATCGAAATTCAGCATGGTAAAACTTGAAATGAGTAGCAGGCCAAAAACAATGGTCATTCCATAGCTACCCTCAGATCCCCCACTAGTAAGCATATAAACTGTCGCCCCTAGCCACCCACAAATCAAGGTAATTACTGCCAGCCTAGAACGCTTGATAAGGTTGGTAATAAGCATGTTTGCTGAAAGTGCCCAACAAACCAGGTAAACGTTATGAGCTGTTCTACCAGGGATATCGAGCAGCCCCAGTTGAACAAAGCCTAGAATGCCGCTCAGTATTATCAAGGACGCCGATAGAAGATACGTGATTGAAAACTGACTTTTCATGTTCTCATCCTTTGTATTTGATACATCCATTATACAGCTGGGCTAGAAATATAAAAAAAAATAGAAATTTCTGATCTCGTTAGCTCCTGTTTGTAACATCAAGTTACAAAACGGCTATTGATGAAAAGAATAAGGAGTCGATAATTGCCGAAACTGTCGCTGTCAGCTAACAGCCCTTAGGAAATATATGAAAAAAATCATTCTCTCGTTAGGGGTTTCTACCCTACTAACGCTCAGTCCTATTGCGGGTCATGCCTCACAGAATGGCCATTACGGGGCTTCTGGCCCCTTAAACGGAACCATTTATACAGCCCCCGCCATTGCTGTAGATCTCGACCCACTCCTTCTCTACTCAGTAGCTTTGGCTGAATCATCATGGATAGCGGAGAAAAAGGGTGACGTTCAGCCAAACCCTTACACACTTCGGGTTGCCAGTCTTCCTGGGTATTACACCGACGACTTGGATACGGCTACTGCCCAGTTAACGAGTTACCTTGCCAAATATTCCTCTATCGACATAGGCTTCCTTCAAGTTAACTCGTACTACCATGGACACCGGGTAGAGAATCTTATCGACCTACTGGACCCCGTCATTAACCTCCGAGTTGGCGCTGAGATTTTGAGAGAAACAATCGATTCCGCCCCAGGTGACCTAGAGCTTGGCATAGGGAGATACCATCATTGGGCAGATGAGGTACGCGCCAGGTCCTACGGCGCTCGAATATTAGCTATTTATAATAACCTGCGCGCCGCGCTTCGATAGGTGAATTAGCAGACATGGCTATTGCTATACCCCACTTCTCTGAGTCGCTTTATAAATGGGATCTTAATGTATGGCGGCTACTCCATCAGGTGGCCTCTCAGAAGCCGGACGTGGCTTCAGATGCCTTTGGGATTGATGAACGAGCTGTTGACGCCATTACGGAACTATCGCCCCGGCAGTGTGAACAACTGGCTTCAGGGGTTTTTTGTTCATTCATTCCAGTTTTCTCTAATTCCGATCTCGAATTAATTATTGCCACCGCTAGCGGCGATCTATCGGCGACAACTGAAAACAGCTCTAACTTTATCGAGCGAATATACTGGGAGCTGGTAGCCCGCTCAGCTCACTACTCTCCTGAATTGGCTTCTGCGAGGTTCGGTTTATCAATTGAGACCTCGCGACTTATGGCAGGGCTCTCGCCCTTCTCCGTTCATGACATCTGCGCTTACTTAGACACAGACTTCATGTTGCGCGGTACAGCCAGCATTATTCATGAAGTACAGCACGCATCGACATCCACTGCCTTAATGAAGCGTGCCGCGGCGGCTCTTACATAACCATAGGAAACGGGGGGAATATGCAGCTCGGAGTTGAGACCATAGAAAGAATCAATCTGGCCAGGGCAATGGTACTGAGGGGATTTGTTAATAAGATTGTAGAGCTAGAGACTGGCTTAACGATGAAAACACTCAATAAGGTTCGCTCAAGCCTTAAGGAGGAAGGTGCTATCCTCCCTGCTACCCCTAGGGGTACACGGCAAGCACAGTCAATCATTAAGAAGATTTGCCATCGTCAAGATTTCAGTATCATCATGCTAGCCTACCGTCGGTATGGGTATGACGAGATCTTTCAAAGGGTCAACCTAAATGCCCTGACCCAAGCCTTCGACACCTACCTGGAGATCAAAAAGGAAATATCCCCACTGACTGAAATAGCTAATATCAATGATTGTTACACCTTAGCTGTCGATCTTCGATCAGCTGAAGCTGAATTTGAAACCTGTCATAGCTGTGAAGTGAGTTTCTTCGTTTCTTTCTCACAGGAGACGAGTTACCGGTGCCCTTTCTGTATCAATCGTGAAAGCGCTGAACGTGTCTTAGAGTGTCAGTCAATAGCCTCCTGAATCCGTCCCTCGTTTCGGCCCGTTTTATGAACGGGCTTTTTTTTGCCTGCCTAAACGTACACTAGATCACCTAGCTCTCTACAGAAGTCATGGTCACCGAGCTTGCCAACACGAATGTATAGCTATTCCATCTGCCATATCGGTGAACACCCTTTCCCAATAGTCCTTGCCACAAGTGATAGGCGTTAATGATGAAGGAGTCTTCCAATAACACAGATAGCTACAAGAAAAGCTATTTACACAGTGAATCATGCCCGTGAACGGCTATTCCCACAAGACTCTTTCAACAAGATATTTTAGGTAACGGGTATTCGGTTAATCATGATCTACAAGGAATGAATGTTCACAAACGTGGGATGCAATGGTAGAATTGAGGGCATACCCAGGGACGGGTATCCGAAAAAAAACGACGACGAGAAGGCGTAAACATCATGACGAAGACTATGAATATAGCAGCATTAGATATTGGCTATCATAATTTGAAAGGCTCAAAGACGACTGCTAAAAGCATTGCGGAATTACGAAACAAAATCGTGAATCCCAACGAATCCGATGCAGAATTAGAGCTATTCCTATTACCAGCAGGTGCATGTCCCTCTAGGACGTTACCGCACTCACTAAATGAAGATGTCGGTGGTGAAGAAATAACACTAAACGGTGAGAAATGGCGTGGTGGCATTGATTTTGGCCTAACTCCCAATATCAATAAGGATTACTCTGAAGGTTACAAACATACTTCAGAATGGAAAGCACTGCTATTGACAGGCCTAAAACGTCTTAATACTTCAGTTATCGACTGTTTGGTAATGGGATTGCCCTGCAGCGAGTACTATGAAACCGATGACGCCATTGACGATATAGTAAAGCTTGCCAAAGGTACTCATAAAATTGATGACAATACTGAGGTAGAGGTTAAAAAAGTAATTGTTGTTCCACAACCTCTTGGATCATTTCATGGTTATTATTTATCTGTAGATGATGAAAAGACAAGAGGCTTACTCCAAAAAGCAATAACTGTTGTCTGTGATTTCGGATACGGGACATTTGATTGGGTTGTTATAAAGAAAGGGGCGCATGTGCTCCATCAAAGTGCGGGCTCTTCAGGCGATAGTGTAAGAGCAGTCTGTCGTGAAACAGAGCGACTACTTTTAGAAGAAAACTCCAAGTACAACATCGCTGTTAATGAGGTTGAGGGTTGTATTCGAAGTGATGATTGGGAAGTCTTCGTTAATGGGGATATTATTAATATCAAACCATTCTTCGTGAAAGCTGCTGATAATGTTGGAAAGTCTGGATTTAAAAGACTTCGCACATCGTTAACAGCTAGTAATGTCGAACCACAACTATGCATACTTACGGCGGGTGGCGCTGACATTTTCAAAGAAATTGCATTAGCAGAATCAGGCGCAAATAAGTTGCTAACGAGCGTGTATGGTATTTACCTCAACGTATTTGGTTATTTATACGAAGCATTAAAAGAAAGTGAACAAGAGGACAAATAAACAACATGCGAGGGAGTTTTAACTCCCTCGTTAAATCACAGCGAGGTTTAGATAATGTCAGATACTTTACATTTGCGTGGCAAAATTAAGCCGGAAAATAATTCGCTCTCTTTCCTATGGTCGTCCCGTGGTTCACGTAACTTTCCAAAAGCTATGGTCTCTAATGCAGAAAATATTCTTCGATTTATTGCCCTAGGTTACAGACCAATCGAAAGAGACATCAATGACGTTCTCGATAGAGTCGGTATGGCCTCTTTAGTAGATAAGCCATATACCCTTCAGGCGGTGATTGACTCAGAACAGCATAGCTTTCTATACCAAGCGCTAAAAGAGCTAGGTAGCAACGAAGAAATTTTTGATGAGCTTGTACGAATACATGACCTATGGGTAATTAGTTTTGGATTAGCTATCTACAAAGAAAACCCTATCAAGAGCCTTCTTAGTGACTACTTAAATAATCGGCGTCGCTATAGCCTTGTTTCTGACGTTGGTAAGGCACAAAGGTCTACTACGCCGGAAAATAAAGGTGAAGACGTAGAACGTAGTGTAAGTACCAGTCCTAGAGCTGAATTGGACAGCATACCTGATACGGTAAAAGACAATAGGGAAGAACGTGTGGGACAAGCAACTATAGAATCAGCCAAGCCAGAAGATACTTCTAAAACGCCTAAAAAGGAGCCTAAAAGTGCTGCCGAACAAGGCGCGGGTTCTTTAGGTGCGTTTATTTCGAGACGTGATTAGTTGAGGTCCTATAACCCACGTAGCATCCAGTCTTCGATAGTGCAGAACTGGTATGCCAGACAATTGGAACATGCAAGCCAAGTTGATTCAGTTGTTCCATACTTGGGTCAGGGCTTCCAGGCAAACTGCCAATCCCTGTTCCAATAGTTGTAATATGTGAGCGTGTTCCAATAGATATTAATTGGTACACACACCGATAGAAGAGGAAAAAATGGCCGTTGATCTGGAAGTACATGCTAGGTTGTCCTGTGTCTCTTTGGAGCGCGTTAAGGCCGAGCTGGAATCAGAGCTTGTGCGCATTCAGGAGCATGCACAGATGATTTGCGATCTTCATTGGGAGAACCTGGACGATGAAAAGCGTGATCGTAGTTTCAAATATATTACTCGAATTAGAACAAGCAAAGGGTCGCTTCAATGCCAATGGATGAAAGCCGGCTCTAGGCCTCCGGCAGAAGGTAGAAAGTTCCAGGCTACATACATACGAAAAGGAACTGCTCGCAACAACCCGCGTTACAAGACGTCTGCATTTAATAAGGCTGAACAATGGGAACGTGAGATAATTGATGAAACCGAAAACAATTATGCATTACTACGAGAAAGGTATGCTCTTGTTTGCAGGTGCATAGCTGAAATAGATAAAATTACAAGCCTTGCTGGTCAGGCTTTTGAAAGAGTAGGGATACCATGGGAAACCCAATTGCAAAGCAGCGTGGATTAGCAGAGCATGATCGCTTTCACTCCCTAGTCATTACCAACCATAATCAAGTACGGCGACGCTACTGTATTTATAGTAATGTCGTATCAACTATTGCCATAATAGGCATTCCAATTTTCATCGCTTATATATTTAATCCTTACAAAAACTCTATAGTGAACACTCCCTCTGGTGTAGTACTATACCTAGTAACAGTTTTTTGTATTGCGCTTTTCGGATATACCATAGATCAGTTTCTTAAAAAATATCTGTTCACAAAAGCTGAAATGGAATATATCAACGAACTTCCCGATAAGCTGTTGCGCTGTGATCTGCTAGCATCGGAGAAGCGTTTTAAATCTAATTTTGGAGATTCAACGTATGTACCTGATCAGCTTTTCCAGAACAGTTCGTTTGAAGTAGTTATTGTGGATACGAAAACCCGGAGTAAGCTTAAAGTCCTTCGGTCTGATGTCGAGCAACTCGCCAGGTATAGTCTCGAACTTGAAATTTCTCTAGGAGCACCTATATCATCTATTGGTTATATTCGGTGTGTTACCCCTTCTGTTACCCGTTACCTACCCGTAAAATTTAAGCAATAGTCGCCCATAACTCCCTTAAGGGCATCTTCCACGCTACCGGGTACATTCATTTGGTGCTAAAGTCACCGTGTTCTTGAAGATGGATGTTACCCGTGATTGTGACTTTTCTGCGTTACCTGTTATCTGCGCCGGCAAATAATCTGATTGCTGACGCCTTGGATAACCCTTTAATGATTTCAGAGAAAAGATTCTTGCTGATTCCCTTATATGGTGTGTCTGCTACCGAAATCGACTTAGTTGGTGATGTTCTTAAAATACACAATCTCGAATTACAGCTATCTTCTGAGAAGCCCTATTGCACGATTGTTAGCACCTCTCTTCCTGTAGAATATTCCCAGAGTGGTTGGATAATGTTGAACGGTGGTACGGCATATCCAGAGCTAGCGCTACAAGAGGCTTCACGAGGTGGTATCTCATTTACCGATGAATCAATACTGCTTCAGATAGTTAAACACCTCCCTTCTGATTTAAAACTTATGGTAAGGAACACCTAGATGTCCCATTCACCTAGTGTGACTGAGTCGCCATACCTTTTCACTGTACTCTTGCTTATCGTAGTACATATACAGACTCTGTTATTTATGGATCTAGGTCCTACTGCGTCAATAGTGACTATTAATGCTTTTTCGGCCTTAAATACTTACCGTCTGGTAATGAAACAGCTCTCCTCAGGCCTCATCTGGGTATTACTTATTTCACTGGGAAGTCTTCTAATCCACTTTTTAACACTTGCCATGTTTGGTATTAACGCACTTTAAGGAATGATATGAAAAAGATTTACTTAGCCGCTAGCGTAGCCGGAGCTCTGGGTATCTGTGGGCTTGGAATACTCGGGATAAAGACCTATTCCATGCTTAACCAACAACAGGACGCGATAAGCACTCTGGCTTCATCTATCAACGAAATTCAAAACTCTGGTGGCATGCACCAAGGCGACCTTGACGCTTCTGTTCAACGCTCGCTAGAGCTAATGGAAGAGCGCGAGGCGCAAGATCGTCGTGAACAGATGTTCCATCCATACAGATTAGCGAGTAATGATTATTCCGGGGATCAATGGATTTATGGTAGTCCTGAAGCTAGATTCACATTGGTTCAGTATGCTGATACCCAATGCGGATATTGCAAGAGCTTCCACTCGACTCCAAAAGGTATTGTGGATGCGAGCAAGGGAAATGTTCAGTGGGAATACCATCACCATCCGGTACTGGGCCAGCGATCCGTTGCTCAGGCACAAGCAGCTGAATGCATCGGAGAGCAACTAGGTAATCAAGCGTTCTGGGTATATCTGGACGCGATATTCGAACAGTCCGGCAATGGTGGAACGGGGAATCAATTCACGCGCCGCCTGGCGGCTGATGTTGGAGCCGATGTCTCTGAATTTGATTCTTGTATTTCTAGTGGCCGCCATGTTGCCGAAATCCAGGCCGAGAAAGAAGCCAATATTGATCGTGGCATCACCGGCACTCCAGCAACTATTGTGGTTGACAACCAAACCGGCAATACCCAACTTCTCGGGGGAGCGCAGCCGGCAGATGCTTTCGTACAAACTATGCGTCGGATGATGCAAGACGAGTCCTAGCTTCCCTAGTTAGCATTGATTGCCCATTAACCGCCCTCTTTAAGGGCGGTTTTTTTGAACCTTTCGATTCAGAAAAGATCACAGCCCGCGTAGCTGGTCGTTACATAACCTCTTCTCTCTGCCCCTCCAAATGATGTTTGCTCGTTCCGTCCAAGACAGGAACTGCATAAAACATTGTAGGAAGCGTATCCATTCGTTTAAAAACGTGGATAATGGAGGTGTAGCGACTTCTAACGATACCTAATGTTTGGTCGGCTGCGTAAAAGGACTATAATAGGCGAGAACTTGCTATGGACCCATATTCCTTCTTGGCGGAGAGATGCTTTCAGGTACTAACTGAACGCATGAGTACAACCCGTATCCAACTGTGGCATAAATTTCAAATGGCTACTGATTTAGAGCTAGCCCATGAAATCATTCCATTAAATTCCCAATATGACACCGAAGAAGTTGTCGAATGTATTTCCTCGCTCAGGACCGCCAATGCCGGCGATCTGGGTGAGTTTGCCTTATTCGCACTAGGTACAGGTAATGTACCCTTGCGCGCCTCTGAACTAACTCCCGAACGCCGCGATACGCTTATTAAGCTTGAGCTTATCGCTATGCGTCAAAGCGTTCCGGGATCGGCCATTGAAGAACTGTCCGAGGTAGTAGTTCCAGACAAAGCTGAGTCCCTTCTGGGCTTGGCCACAAAGTATGATGTGTCGGTATCGCACATTAACTACTTGCGGGATAACCAGTCTTCAGTTACCCATTCACCTGCACCAGCTGAATCCGTTCTTCCATATCTAGTACGACAAACACGGGAAGAAGCCGACGAGCGGAGAATGGCTCAGGTATGTCGTTTATTAAGCATGCCCACCTAACGGCTGGGAAACATTGCGGGGACTGACAACGAGTATATACTGTACGCATATACACTATATGAAGATTGTCACCCATGAACAACGTAACCGCTTTTAGTGAAGCAACCTGTGCGAACGGCCCCTTGCCGTGTCCACTTTTTACAAGCTCCGTTAGAGCCGGCTTTCCAAGTCCCGCAGATGACTGGTTGGAGCAGCCTATTGATCTAAACGAACATCTCGTTAGAAGGCCGGCTGCAACGTTCTTCGCTCATGCTGAAGGCGATTCGATGGAGGGTTATGGCATTAGTGATGGCGACCTCCTGATTGTGGACCGAAGCTTGAACCTTCGTCATGGCCGCGTTGCGATTTTCTGTGTTGATGGCGATCTGACGGTCAAATGCTTTGAGAAATTCCCCGTACCACGCCTTGTTTCAAGCAGCCCTTCTTACCCTCCCATTCTGTTGGATAACGGTGACGTTCAGTGTTGGGGCGTCGTCACACACGTAGTCCACGCCTTGCCTGGTGCAAAGGCCCAGCAATGATTGCATTGGTGGATTGTGACAACTTCTATTACAGCGTTGAACAGGCCTTTGCACCATCGCTACAAGGTAAACCGGTAGGCATATGTACTTCAGCCGGTGGTTGTATTATTGCGCGTAGCCCGGAACTGAAAGCCTTGGGCGTTGAAATGGGCACACCGCGTCACTTACTTCCTCCCCATATAAAACGCCAAACCATTATGCTCCCGGTAAATCTTGAGCTGTACGGAGATATGTCCCGAAGAGTCACCGACGTACTAAAAATGTTCACTCCTGACTTGACCTGTTATTCCATTGACGAGTCTTTTCTGTCGTTTGATGGATTCCCTACCGAAACCTTACTCGATCGAGGGATAGAGCTTCGTCACACCGTACGAAAGTGGACTGGGATTGGAGTATCGGTAGGGCTGGCCCCCACCAAGGTACTGGCCAAGATTGCTACTCGTGTTGCCAAGAACCAAGCGTGGCGGGAGGGCGTTTGTATGCTTCGAGCAGAGGCAGTTGAAACACAACGGCTCCTCAGCACACTGGCTTGCGCTGATATATGGGGCATCGCTAGGCGAACAGCGGAGAAGCTGGAACGCTTAGGTATTACTACCGCGCTCGGACTACGTGATGCCGACCCCAAGCTCATACGCCGTCATCTTGGCGTGGTGGTGGAACGCATTGTTTGGGAACTACGAGGGCATCGTGCCATTACGCTCGAAGATATGAACCAGCCCCGCCATCAAGTCATGTTGTCACGAACGTTCAATCGAGCAACCTCTAATAAACGTGACATAGCGCAATCAGTCCGCGGTCATGTGGTACGCGCTGGCGAAAAACTACGGCGCCAAGAGAGTGTTGCTTCCGCCGTGATCGTATTCATTCAGACTAACCCGCGGCACGTTCAATCACCCCAGCATAGCAATCGCGTTCTAATCCCTTTCAACCAGCCTACGGACGATACGTTAACCATAAACAAGGCTGCACAAGAAGGGCTGCGTAGGCTCTACCGGCGAGGCTATGCCTATCAAAAAGCTGGAATACTGCTGATGCACCTCGAACCTAAACAGTACCGACAAATGACCCTTGATGAGACATTGGCCCCCCTCGAAGACGCTAAACGGGAAAACCTAATGTCCGTACTGGACAAGCTAAATGGGACCATGGGGAAGGGCACTGTTACTTTGGGTTGGGAAAAAAGCCATCACCCGACAGTAGATAGCCTGCATAAGCGTACGAATCGATTTACGACCCGTTGGAACGAACTACTCGTGGTGAAAGCCTGAGACACAACTGTCCATATTGGCTCAAAGTGTCCGCCATGTTCGACACCCGATACCCAATTCCGCCATGACAAACTCCTGTGCAGCGACACTCAAAGTGTCCGCCATGTTCGACACTTTCGTCTGCATACAAATTTGAGGTGGACCTCATCTAATGCCCATAACGACCTGACATTGGCTGGAGGCTGGAGGAGGCCTCTCCGTATACTTGGTACATCGCAGTGATCGGTAATAAGTAGCACTCCCGTCATGAGCAAATCCTCAGCAAAGTAGATAGCCCACAATGTCATCACGATACAGAACCCGTAAGAGAAGCCTTAACTGGATGATCGGTATATTCCTTCGCCTACCCTGGTACCTCTACATTCTCTTTGGGGCCCTGGTGTTCTTCTACGAGCTCAGCGATCTAGCCGCCTATACATTATGGGCAGCTGCCATCGTACAAGCGCTTGGGAAAGACGGGTGGTTAAAACTAGTCCAGCTCCCAGGGATCAACACTCGCCGCAAGTACAAACCAAACAGGGAAGATCAAGCTTCCCTTACGCGCAGTCAGGAACTGTTGAGGAAGGGTAAAGCCTACACAAGAGTGCCCACCTTAATGACCCGTCATGAAGAACGTTGTTACCGATACTTGCAGGAACGTATCCAAGAGATAGCTATCAACGCAGGGTACAACGGAAACGGCAGTCTACGGATACACAGCAAGGTACGGGTCGTCGATGTCGTTCTACCGGATGCCACACGCTATGCTGAAGGTACACCCAGCTTCATTGGACTCTTCAGACAAATCAGTCAATGGCACTTCGACTTTGTAATCTGTGATGACGAGACCCAGAAGATTGTTATCGCCCTGGAACTCGATGATCAATCTCACCAGTTGCCAGACAGAGTTAGGCGAGACCAGATACTGGATAGTGTATGCCGTGATGCCCATATGCCCTTCACTCGGCTAATAATGACCCGAACCGCCATGACCTATAAGCCAGTCTACCCTGAGCACCCAGAAACACAGATGCCTGTCCGCTAAGGTTGGTCCTCACGAAAGATTCGCCCCATACTGCTCGAAAGTCCTTTAAGGGGTTCATAACCGCTCCGGTATACGAATGTGCGACGACTAAAATAGTCACTCCTACAAATCACTTAGCGAGCGCGTTATGACCCAGTACCTTCTCAATTTTCTGACTACCAACATTGGCGAGTTCATCAACTACCTAGCTACTGCACTAGTGATGCTACTTTTGTTCTTGTCCTGCTACAGCAAAGCAACACCCCAGAGTGAATGGAAACTTATCCGCGAGGGTAACCTCTCAGCGGCAATCGCATTCAGTGGCGCTGGACTTGGCTTTACTATTCCTCTGTTCGTGGCGATGACACATAGCGTCAGCTACTTGGATTTTGTCCTCTGGAGCGTGGTCGCCTTTGTTGTTCAAATCGGTGCGTTCTACGGTGTGAAGCTTTCTCTCAAGGTCAAGGGAGTAAATCTCTCCGACCGGATCAAGGATAACCACGTCGCTTACGGTGTCTTCTCCGGTGCTATTGCACTGATGGTTGGTCTGCTTAATGCGAGCTCAATGGTCTGGTAGGTAGAGAAGTTAAACATGCAACTACGTCTGTGGTGCTGACCCTCTATTACCTTAACCTTGCGGTCGCAGCGACCAAGGTGGCGGGTCTTGGGTTGTGTGTTGCTTTCTATGGATACCTGAACCTGCCCTTCGGTCCACTCAAATAGCAAACCTCACCCAACGATCTGGCATAACGACGATATACAAGCCCGGCACTAGCAGGGTTTGTATATCAGGCCTTACAGCCCCATACCCTTCGTCACGTTTCCCGCCTTTTTACCTTAGTTTTTTCTACTTACCTTGATTTAATTTGGCTGATTCGCGCGTTCTGGCATGATAATAAGCACCTAATCAATAATGCCCCCACGTCTTAAAAATACCCGAACGTACCCTTAAGGGCTTCACGGCGCTTATTCGTTGAAGGGGCATCCCTCATAATAGGCGATATAGGTCATTAGCAGGCGTCTGGCACTGCATAGTCGAACGACTGAGGAACGCTCATGAGCAGCACATACGAAAGCACGGATGCATATACCGTGCGGCTAGAAGAATTAAGACACCAGGTCATTCCCGCTCTGTTTGAGAATCCCATCCGTATGGGCACCTACGGGGTCAGCGACGATAACTCAAACGCCACGAACGACATATCCGATTTGATGCAGGAAGGTAGCGTCGGCAAGCTGTCCGCCGCCATCCAGCAAATGGTAAGCATGCTCTCAGATGCCGATCCCAAAAAGATCGCTAAACCATCGCGACCACTGGTTGGATGGTTCAACGGTTTTTTGGGGCGCGATATGGAAAAACAGCTGCGCTACGAGAAAGCACAAACCTCGTTAGAAGACGCCTTGAAGGATGCCAGGGTAGTGGCTGATCGCGTCGAAGAGGTGTTGGACAAGATCGATACTTTAATAGGCCAGCATGATGTGCAGGCAGAACACCTGAAGGTGCATATCGAGGCCGGAAAGCGTTATCTCAAGGAAACAGAGAACACACACCCTGATCCGTCAGGTGGAATGAACTTTGATCGTCCGCGGGAACGCTTCCAACGCAAGCTCACCAATCTAGCAGCGTTGCAGAGCTCGCACGAAATGGGTCTCTATCAGCTTAAGCTCACGCGCGCTCAAGCGGTGGACATGCTGGACCGCTTCCAACAGACCTCGACCGTGCTTATTCCTGTATGGCGCCAGCACACACTTTCGCTGGTTACGACCGAGCACATGACGCCAGAAATGATGGCGCGAGCCAACCACGCCCACGAAGCGCTCATGAAAAGTCTATCGATGAGCCTCAACGCGACAGAAAACAAATAGTCACGATCTACGGCCATACCACCCATTTTAGGAGACAACATGAGCTCACTTTCATTCACCAAGGATTCGGCTAAGAGCGTGGCCACCCCCTTTGAACTGAACAACCAAACGCTCAAGGACCTGGGCCTGCAGGATACGGATGTAGAAGAGATTCACTCAGTGGCGGAGAGCATTAATCCAGATAACCCACTGACAGTATCGCAATTTGGTCGTGACGCCGCGGACCACACATCGGAGTATGTTGACGAGCTGCTCGAACAGGTACGCAATACCGATCTGAAAGTGGCTGGCCAAAAACTGACGGAAGTGGTCAGCGTGGCTCAAGAACTCAACCTGGGCAGTCTTGAGAAGTCGAGCGTTCCAATCCTTGGCCCGGTAATTGACATGGTGAAACGCAAATCCGCCAAGTCCAATTTTGCGGCCAAGTTTGAATCAACACGCGAACAGGTAGAACGGTTGGTGGAGGAGGTCAGCATTACCCAGCAAACGGTAGGCGAGCGTAACCACGGCCTGCAGCACATGCATGAGGCCGTTCAAGGTGAGCACCGTCTACTGGGTGTGCATATCGCGGCTGGCCAATTAAAACTGGCAACTCTACGTGAAAACGCCGATGACCTGCGTAATACAGTAGGCAACGGCCCCCGTGATCTACAGCGGTTAGCCGACCTTGACGCGATGGCGAGCAATCTGGACAAACGCATCGGCGATCTTCGCGCCCTGCAACACAGCGCACTCCAAAGCTTGCCGACCATCCGGATGATTCAATCCAACAACCTGATGCTGATCGACAAGTTCCATACGATTCGCGAGATCACGGTACCTGCGTGGAAGCGCCAGTTCATGCTTGCCGTTTCGCTCGATGAGCAGCAGGACGCAGTCCAATTGGCTGAAAAAATCGATGACACGACCAACGCAATGCTGCGCAGTAATGCCGATCTTTTGTACTCCAACTCCGTATCCACGGCCAAAGCCAATCAACGCCTGGTCATCGACGTTGAAACCCTCAAGCAGGTTCAAGATACCCTGATCAAAACAGTGAATGAGGTTTCTGAAATTCAGAAGAAAGGCGAGGTCGAACGCGGCAAAGCAGAAAAACAAATTGCCGGAATGCGTAGCGATCTTCACCGTCGGTTAAAGTCCGTCAAAAGCACAGAGTCAGGAGCGGCGATCCACCAAACCAGCGGAACCGTCATTGATAGCACCGCCACCGAAACTGTAACAGCCGCAGGTGAATAGACACCGCCAGCGCGTGGATACGGGATTAAGCACACGGGGCCAGCTGGCCCCGTTTTATTGAGGTGAAATGAACCACAATGCAGTTATCGACCCAGCGCGGCCCTGAAGAAGCCGACCACTACGTCAAGATCACTGAATACCTTTCCAAGCTGGATACGCTGACCCGGCATAAGTCGCTTCTTGCCCGTGTGTCGATTAGTACCTTGCTGGCCTCGACGGCCGTGCTCACTGTGCCCTTACTTGGCTACATCATGGCGCAGGTCGCCGGCCCTTATCCTTACCTGGGCACCATTGAGCTCCCCACGGTCCTTCTGGGTTCGCTGGATGGCAAGGATTGGACCGGGGAGCCAAGTCTAGTACTGGGTGAGAACTACAACGGCCTTGTTGGCCTTCTGCTGAATCCGTTCGTGGCTAAAGCGGGTATGGTTGGTTTGTTGGTAATCAACGGGATTGCCTACATAAGGCGTACGACCCTGAACCCCTATCTGGTTATCGCGCTGGCGCTGAGTGTAGGACATTACCTACATACCCCGGCGCTTCTCACCGAATACCTAGGCCTACCTCATGAACATGCCATCACCGAATGGACAGATAACCTAGATGCCGATAGAGCTTCTAAGTTGCTGCTAGCTGACAAAACGCGCTCTGAAAGCGATGAGTCGCTGGCGTTAGCCCAAGGCTACGTCTTAGCGCAAATGGCCGTGAGAGAGGCGGAGAGCGTGTCTGGAGGACAGATTCATTTCTTTCTGGAGGAAATCCAAAAGGCGCCAGCGGTTCCTGGTATCTCACCAAGTCCCCAGAGACGCTTTGCCATGGAGCATGCGGCATACGGGGAAGCCCGATCTGAATCGGCAACGGCTTACGCTGAACGCTATCGCGCGAAGCCAGCGATGTCGAAGTGGCGTGTGTTCGAATGGGGCCAACACCTGCTTGTAGGGGGCGTTACTGGGTTGGGTGTATCAACAGGGCTATTTGCCGTCACCTTTTTCTTTTCGCGCCGCATACGTCGCATTAAACAGCTAATCCGCCACTGACACCGGTCGTTACAACATTAGGAGTCACTATGTCATCACAACATTACGGGGTAGGGCATGAGTTTGAGCCCAGGGTAAACGAGCTTGCCAAGCGGGGCAAAATGTTCGCAAGACTAGGGGTAGCTTTGTTAGCTATCGGCGCGCTCATCGCGCTTTGGCAATTAGTAGGTTATGCGCTATCTGCTATGAAGGGACCTTACCCCATCATATCGCGCCTGGAAGTAGCAACGTCATTGTTCGGGGCATTGGGTATTGATGCGGACAGGGTCAGCGACTCTGTGCAGCGCGTGACGCTGTACGTCGGCCATAGCGGCCTCGTGGGCAAGATAATGCGGGGTGACTTGCTTATGGTTGCCTTTATCATATTCTGCGGCCTCGCAGTCTTCTGTGGCATTTACGCGGCTGACAGTAAAGGCATCAAGCAGGTAGCCCTCGGATCATTTGCAGGTTTTTTAGGTTTGATGGTGGTGTTAACTGGTTTTCTCTTCATCGGCTACCCCATCATGGTTAACCAGCTCACTCAAGAACGAAGCGAGGTGACCAACCTAAAGCCGTATGTAAAGGAGCTGTCACGGCGCTCACTGAGTTATCCCTACATCGAGACACGGCTAACCCAGTCTGGCTTATCTGAAACTCTGGCCGGCAAGTACCTGCTGGCACAGACGGCTCAAAGAGTAGGCGCGGATAACCGCCAGGAGAAGCTTGACCAGTTTTTGACCGACTACCTGCGCCAGCCTGACGATCTAGGGTTCGAGCCAATCCCCCAACATCTTTACGCCCTTGAGCATGCCGCTTACGGAGAGGCCCGGACCGATATTGGGCGCGCGTATGTCAAACGCCGCGCTGCGGCGATCAACGCAGCCGGGTTGACCTTTGGTTTAGCGGCACTGATGGCGGTTCTGGCCATTCCTTTTTTACTGATGGGGTCAGCATTATTGCGGCGTGTTTCGGTTCTGCAATCCCTGATGGGGGGAGGGCATAAGGGGGGCTAGTGTCATTTTCAGTAATTCTGGTGACTTGGCTGCCAGGGTCATCCATTAGCCGATCTGTAGCGGTCGGCTGGCAAAAGCAGCAAATTGCGGCGTGTTTCGGTTCTGCAATCCCTGCTGGGGGGAGGGCATAAGGGGGGGGCTAGTGTCATTTTCAATAATTAGTGAAATAGGGCAAAGGAGAGAACGATGGTATCTCACACGAACGGTCGACACCGTTATGCACGCGGCCCTGTAGCCGAAGATGTGAAAAAGAAGCTGATAGCTCGGCTCCAAAATGACCAAGATTTTGATCAGCTTGCCGAGGACATCATCGAAGTGATTGCCGTTGCCAGGAATGACCCTGACGGCTTCCGAGCTGCCAATCGCGAGCTTGATCGACTAGCCAGCATTGACACCGAGCAGTCATAGGATAAGCAGTCCATGGCAATCAAACCAGAACAGTTTGTCTTGAACTCAACCTCGGGGCTTATGGCATGACAATTTTGATTCTATATTTCGTGGTACTTATCGGAGCGCCCCTCTTTGATACGCTTAGGGATCGGTCAACGTCCGCCGAAAAAGAAGCACGGCATCGACATTGGTTGCGCGCTGCCGGTGGTAGTAGCCCTGGAATGTAATTTACGAGGAAACGGTGAAGGCATGCTTATAGCGGCAGA
This sequence comes from Halomonas sp. 111, assembly GCF_052379685.1. NCBI lineage: Bacteria > Pseudomonadati > Pseudomonadota > Gammaproteobacteria > Oceanospirillales > Halomonadaceae > Halomonas > Halomonas sp. 111. The sequence goes on along the minus strand of NZ_JBQSYV010000009.1, from coordinate 94,034 downwards.
AGCTGGCCGACCTTTCCAAAAGCGATACGATGGTAGTGACCGGCAAGTCGAAGTGAAGAGGTAAACACCGTATGCCAAATGAAAATCGCAAGTTGCCGTTGTGGGTTTGGTGCTTTTACGGGGCTGCGTGCGTAGCTTTTGGCTGGTGGCTCAGAACAAACATTGGATAGAAAAGGTATTTTATGAGTACATCACAAGAGATAAGCGAGATAGAAACCAGCAACCTCCCAGCTAGTGGATTCACAAAGACACGCTCGGAGTTACATGCTTGGGCTAAAGCCGTTGTAGACGAAGCTCGTTCCATTTTTGGCAACGATGTAGCTGTTGATGTTGGTGTGTGGGCATATCGAGAACAAGGCCGAGAGTTTTTATCTGCTGATTTGCATATCAAGAAGCAGCGGGAGCCAGTATTCCCCATCACGATCTGCGCCGAAGGTGAATGCTACTTTCCCGAAATTACAGGCGGTGCCGCTGAGGCAGACGTGCCCGATATGGTTGAAGCGATGCACCTGGTTGGCATCATCACGCGAGCATTGGGTGCGACGGTATCTATTGGCCGGGGTGAGAATGAGGTAAACACATATGTTCTGGCTGCGCCACTGGGGGAAAGCCATACCAACGGCCCAATTGATTTATGGCCTACCAACACTAACTGATCTAGGAAAAGGATATAGTCACGGCTTTTGGGTTTGCAGCTATCGCCATTTACATGAAGCAAAAAGCATAGGAAAAGAGGGATAGAAAATAGTGGAATTTATTTTGGCTTTCGTAGTAACTGTTGCTGGATTTGCAGCGTTTGGGACTATGTTAAACATTCCGCTATGGATTGTTTCACTAGTGTTGCTCGTCGCGTTCTCAGCAGGTGGGGTCTTTTATTTCACAAAAATTCATAGTTAACGGAAAGGCCCCTAGCAGGTCGCCACAAACGTAAGCGCCCCCGATCTGGGGGCGCTTCTCGTTACCCGCTGGCGCTTAGTGAACCGTATCTGAACTGGCTACGGGCTCTTGTACTTGAAGAAGGTCCGAGTTAGCAGCTCCCAGAGTGACCGTAGCGCGCTCTTGAGCGTCTTCTTGCTCGGTTGGCGAGGCCAACAGGTCACGTAGCTTCTGAAGCGCCTCTACCTCATCCTTGGAGAGCTGAACGGTGGCCATATCAGACTCGTCGTACTCAATGTTATCGAACTTTCCGCCCCAACCCGCCACGTGATCGGATACCTCGGCAATGACCTTCTTTGTCAGCCGGCGCTGCGCGGACTGGTGGCCTGACTTCTCCTGGTGGGTCTGCAAGGTCTTTTTAGTGAGTTTTTTCTTGCCAGCTTTCAGTGAGGTTTCTACCCCTTCCGCCAGAATTTCAGCTGCGGCGGTACCCAGCTCGTTGTAAGTCTCAAGCGCCAGACTCATCGACACCACCTTTGTGTCGATCAGCTTTTTGATATTTGTGGGCATACGGTGCACGGTGAGGTACTGACTAACATGCTGCGCAGTTTTGCCAACTGACTCGGCGATCTCACCCTCGGTCTTGCCACGATTAATCAAGCGCGAGTACATCTGAGCAAGCTCTGTTGGGGTAAGCTTCTTGCCCGACTGGCTGGTAATAACAAAAAATTCAGCCTCTTCATCGTCACCGTGAAATTCGTTGACGGGCTGCATACCCAGGTCGGCACCTTCCTCAATCGCCAACAGCATGCCACGACGCCGGCAGTGGCCTTCGACAACGTAGATCTTGCCGTCGACGACTTTAACGGTGATCGCCGGCACGTGGCGCCCTGCTTTGTATGCATCGGCCAGTTGGCGGATGTGAGCCGCTGTCTCGGGATCGTTATAATCACGAGGGTTGAAGCCTTCCTTCTCAAGGATGTTCTGGGGCATTGCCTTGAACATGTTGCCCTTACCAATACCTGCCTGCTTGGTGCGGTGCAGCTTATCCATTGATTGAGCCATGGTCATAGTCGGGTCCTCTTCGTTTGATGACGCGCTATGAACTGCGAACAATTCTTAGCGCTGTTGAATGAAGCTTACACGCGGCGGCGGAAACTCAAAATTAAATGCCCAGCGGTACGATACCCCTAAAAGCCCTAATGAATAGTACTGGGAGGAGCCCTTAAGGGACATGTGGACGCTCCCTCGTTTATTGGGAGTCCTGTGATACTTACCAAGTCCGTAAGATCCACTTAAGAGAGTGAGCCTAATTCATGGAAGCCACGCACCCGCCGTGTGAAATGTCTCGAAACAACCTAGGATCAGATTCCCGCTATGCCGCTCTAAAGCGTAGAGGTACAAAGTTGGTGTTGTGGAGCGCAGGTCTATGCGCATTGGCACTGCTCTTATGGGGGGGCGTGCAAATGGGAGGGTGGACCGGATATCCGAGTGGGTCCATAAGCACAATCGAGGTGCCCCAGGATATAAAAGCTACTATTCAAGAGGACGGTGAAAGTCAACTTGGCGAAGGATTCAATGAGTTCGCCTACGGGATAGAAAAGATCAGCAAAGTCTTCAGTATACTGATATCTATACCGGTTATTCTCATAGCGATTACCAGACATAGTCTGATGTCTTTTGCAGTTGGAATGACCTTATCGTTGTCGATCTACACGTTGCCCGGCCTGATACCTTCGGTGGTGGGCGCCGGCGAGCGGGACTATACGCCTAGAGAGGCCTTGGCACATGCAGTGGAAGAAGCTGACTACACCCAATTGGCCATATGGGTCGAGCAGGCTAACCGCACTCGTGATCAGCAAGCCCGCTATATACTCGCTCAGGCCGCCGTTATATCCGGCGACGAACAGGCGGCTCATGAGGCCAGGCGATTCTGGGAAGTGAGAAATACCCGTACAGGCCCCCTAGACATTGAGCAGCAACGCTCATACGCGCTCGACCTGGCGGCCTACGGTGAACCTACCCATGCGGGTAGTGAGGCATACCTCATAGAGACGGCTCGTAAAGGAGTAATCGGGAAGCGGTTGACCTACTTCGCCGGCCTACTGGGGATAGTGGGTATGGCTGTGGGCCTAGTCGGCGCCAGCATCCTTCGCCGTATCAAACGCCTTGGGAAACTGTCACGAACAGCCAGCTCATCCTAAAAAGCCTCACCGGAACCTACCTTATCGTCCGGGTAGTGGGCACCTTGAGTCAGCGTCCGCAATTTTGAGACCACCAAGGTGCCTCTAACGGGCTCCCCGCACCATCCACAATATCTCTTTGTTACCGGTCCGCTACGTACGCAGACGAAAAGTCCTAGGGAGTGCCCTTAAGGGCTTCTCGTTGCCCCCCCTGATCGGCTCTCTACTGGAATACTTACTGGCAATATTCAACGCCCGAAAGGAGCCAGTCGTATGGTAGCCGAGGAACAATCTCCGAACGTATCAAAGCAGGTGTCACACACAACTGATAAATACTCAGCCCTGGGACGAAGAGGGACGCGGTTACTTCTGATGGGGGTGGGTCTATGCGCGCTGGGGCTAATGGTGTGGGGACTCATACATGCCACGGGATTGACTGGGCGCCCAGACGCCACCATCACCAAGATCGAGGTGCCGTCCGAGATCGCAAGTGTGATTGCAACCATGGAAGAGAAGGCCCAGCCGCCTATCGCGAACTTGGATAATTCAGTTGGTGGAAATCTGGAAGGGAGTGTTGATCCGTTCGTTAGTATTTCGACTATGGCCCCCTTCATCGGTGGAGTCGCAGTACTTCTTGGAGTGCTATTAATGTTTATTCAAGGCAATGTTCTCCCAGCGCTAGGCGGCTTGGCCGTGGGGCTTTCTACATTCATGATGCCGACAATGTTCGACATGATAAGTTTGCCCGAGAGAAACACTGCCGCACTATCGGAGCGTGTCGTTATAGAACACGCTATCAAGACATCAAACTACTCAACCTTGAAGCATTTGCTAGATACGGAAAGTCATTCGCATGATCCACAAGCCCGATACATCGTGGCACAGGCGGCCGTAGCCTCTAACGCAGAGCAGGCGGGGAGTGAGTCGAGTGACTTCTGGGATCTCAGAAAGACGAGTGCCGAGCCCGTTTCAATCGATCCACAACGTTCTTTTGCCTTGGATATAGCCGCGTACGGGAGCGCCAGCCATCCTGAAAGCCATGCGTACCTGAATGATGTGGCCAGAAAAGGAGTCGTCGGCAAGGTCTTGATCTACGTTGCAATATTGATTGGCCTGTTGGGCTTGTTGATCGGCTATTCGGGTTTGAGCATACGACGCAGGTTCAAACGCCTTAACCACTTACAGATGTCCTGAAAGTAGGTCCAGGCGCCCACCATGTGCGCCTGCATTCTCTCTGCCTAGTACAGCGTAAGCGGATACCTCCATGTACACGGCTACCGACTCCTCCTCTGCCAACACCGCAATCAGAAATTTATTAAAAACGCTGTTAGATACCCTTAAGGGGCCCCACGACGCTCCTAGGTAAAGCTAGACAAGTGGAATACTTACCGAAACCCATTCACTCGATAAGTGAGGCCTGATAATGGAAGCGCAACTACAGCCAGTTGAGGATTTTGAAGATCTGCCTGCATCAGAACCAAAATACGCGACGCTTAGACGTAGAGGCATAATGCTGGCGCGGATTGGGGTTAGCCTGTGCGTCATGGGATTATTGGTGTCGGCGGTCGCTCATATTGGCGGTTGGTCAGGCTACCCGGTTGGTAGCAGCATGACATTGGCGCCTGTCCTTGCAGTGGTTACAGGGTCAGGTCTCACGATCGCTCTTTTCGGCGTTAAGACACTTTGGCAGTTGAAGCGGCTTAAGCACCTTGTCTGGGTGTAGCTAACGACTTAAGACGCATTTCATCTGACGTGCGTCTTGACCCTCACTCCTCAAAGCATCTAACTGCTCTGCGTACCATTCCAAAAATGAGCATGAGTTTTCTGTCTACAGCCCCCCACGACTAGCCCGCATAAGAGCTTGATAGCCCGATACTAATAGTGATTAAAGCTATTAAGGCGCCGCTCAACATCCCTTCGTGGCCAACCCTCGGCGCTAAACTCCCATTAAATTTTGGCGTATCAGGAAGTGTGCAAAAATGTACCTTAAGCCTTCTGCGACTACCCACAAGAGTCATTACGAATGAAAAAGAAACAGGCATTACAGGTGATTCGGGAATACCGGGCAGCGTTTTACCAAGTGAACGGCCGGCTTCCCATAGTGACCGAGAAAGGCCGGGAATATCTCGTTGAAGGTGGGACGCGCTATACCGCTGAAAAGCTGAGAGAGCTAACCGGAAATTTACGCTGGCGCTTAACTGGTGATAGAGATAAGTGCAGCGCATAGTGACCAAGGGGTTAAACGATGCGAAAGAATCAATGGCTGGCCATGGCGGTAGTCACTGGTCTAATCATGGCCGGATGCAGCAAGAACACCGTCCAACAGGCCATCAAGGATCAAGAACGCATGGAGCGACACATGGCCGCACAAGAGGCCAAGCGCGCTCAGAGGCAAATTCAAGCGGGGAATGAGCAGTTAGACGCGCTACCGGCATGGATCATCAACAAACCACGACCCGATGGAACCGGTATGTTTGGGGTCGGGATTGGTGAAAGTCGCGATCTAACCAATGCGATACGCAAGTCGAACCTGCAGGCCCGCTACGATGTGGCAAAAGAAATCGAGAACGTGCTGACAGCAGAAGAGACTGCCACCGGAAGCGCGGACTCCCAGTATCGCTATATCGTGAACAGCTTTGTTAATCAGGTTGATCTCGCAGGTCTGGAAGACGTGATGCGCGATGTACAGTCGGGTCCACGCGGCTTCAGGGTGTATACGCTCGTTAAACTGCCGTATGACGACTTTAACCAAGCCCTTCAGGGGTTCGGGCAGGGTGATCAACTCGAAAGTGCCTACCAGCGACTTATGGAGCGTGCAGCCAGCGACCCAGGTGCTCCAGCCGATCAGAACGTCCAGAGAGCTCAGGCACACCCTCAGGGTGAGGATAGGCTCCCTTGAGAACGGCATACACCAAACAGTGGCTAGTGGGCGCCGCTTTGCTTGCTGGCGCCAGCCTGGTCGGGTGCCAAACGGTACCCGAGTCTGCCCCAGAACTTGATCTCCGGGACGGATGGGTGGTTGGCACCTCGGGGTACTGCGTTCTTGGTCATGGCCAACGGTCTTCCCTGAAAGCACTAGCCGGATGGCAAGAGAACTACGCCGAAGAGGACTACCACCTGCTTGGCGGACTTGAAAGTACTGTGGTTTTTTGGGGGCGGGCAGACGTCGAGCACACGTGGGCTATCAGCGAGCTACACGGCTACATCACTGATCGGGAGCTGATTCAGTCGAGAGAAAACAGTTCTGACCATGGTCCCGTTACCTGTGTGGCCCCGTCTACCCTTAGTGATTGAGGTTGTAATGAACATACTGAATCCCACGCGCGGCATGGTTCGATTAGCGGCTCTGTTCACGTTGGGCACATTAGCCCTGGGGGCGCAGGCTGATACGTACACGATCGCAGATTCCCACGTATTGCACGGTCAGGACACCATGAGTCTGGCGCGGGCTCTCTTATCGGATCGCATCAAGCAGCGGGCAGTTGAGCAAAGTGGCCAGTATATTGCTCTCCAGCAAGTACTGACTTCAGAGGGGTTCAGTGATAGCAGCGTTCACGTTCTGAGTAGTGGCCTCATCCGAGTGATCGACTCCCGTGAGTCAATCAGCCAGGATGACCAGGGTCGGCGGGTTCTCCATTTGGAAGAGACCCTTAGCCTCGATCCTGATAGTTTGCAGCGCCGTATCGATGCCTTACACCACAATCACGAGCAATCACTTGCGCTTCGCCAGCTCAGCGCCGAGAACGAGCGTCTGCGACAACAGAGAGGAGTGTTGCTGGACCAGCCCCGCTATGGTGATCCAGTGGCCCGTGCGCGGGCATTCGAACAGTGGCAGCGTGATATAGCTCGCTGGCGCCAGCGCTCGGTGGACCTCGAAGGTATCGCTAAGGCTCAAGAGGCAATCGTGTTCCAGAACGAAACACCGCAGGAGGCTTCTGACCGCTTGTTCTACCGCCTTGAGCAAGTGCGGCGCCAACTCCAATCACAGCTGCAGGTTGTGATTATTGATCAGTTGGTGATTGGTGATCGGCTCGAACTGGACGTTCAAGTGAGTGGCATGGCTAATGCCCAAGCATTGATACGCGAAGCTCTGGAGTTTCCATTAGGCGAGGACGGGCTCCTATATCCCGAAGATTACCGCCAGTGGCCGGCCGGTGAACGGGAGCGTTTCCGCAAGGTGTTGCCGACTCTCGCGATGCTGCCCCTCTACCTTAAAGTTGAAGCCGGTCACGAGCGAGATAGCATGGGTGGGTTTGTAAAAACGACTCGCCGTGGTTACTTCGATCATCGGTACGATCACGCCTCTGTGTTGTTATTTGGCACGATGCTTTATGCGCCAATGCAGGGTGGTCGTGATGCAGCGTCTCGTGTTGAGCTCAGCCCGGCTCTGGCGAACGACCTGGCTCTGACCGATTACTTCGCGAATAGCAACACCGGGTATGCCGGGCACCTTCACAAACGCCTGACTCTGGGGATATCGCCCCCCAGGAACCCCAACACCAAGACCGACGGTTGGGGTCCAGACGGTAATGCAAGAGTTCGCTTACATCTGGACGCCGACCGTGGGGTACCGCCCTACATTGTGGCCCAGGCACGATTGGGTGACTGGAACAATTACTGACGAACAGGAGGCAAACCAATGCAATGCTCATGTGGGGCTAGCGCCGACCTAACGACACAAACGAATCGCAAGTGCAAAGCAGAGCTTCGCTACTACCAGTGTGAAAAATGCAAACGGGTATCCGATGGCGTTTTAACCATCCAGGGTCGTGATGTGTCATGGGACCATGACAACGATGCTCAAGCGCGACGGTGGTTTGATACGCTAACCCCGGAGAGCGCAGAATCCCTCTACAACTCGGTCACCGCCCTACAGGATGTATTCTTGGAAGATGACCGAAGAGAGAGGGGCGAGGCAAGCACCGATGGGGATATACACAAACAGGCCAGCTTTTCGTTTTGATGACTGGAAGAGTTGTGGGGAGGATCAACCATGCATCATATTGAAGACCATCATTCGTAGGCTGCATACAACGCAGGCGTACCTTCTGCCCACTATGCGGCCACGATCCGCTCAGGCAAGCGCTGCATGGATTATTAAATTATCATTGAGACAGATTGATGAGCCATCCAATTTCAAAACTTAACACTAAAATGGCCCTCTTGTGGGGTGGCTGCTCCATTTTAGGTGCAATTCTTGCCGGGTATGGTGGCGCCGGCATGGGTAGTGAAGTCGGCCGTTTCCTACTCGCCATGTGCTTTGGCTATATGCTGTTTGGGCTAGGTATAAAACGTAACGGCCTCAGCGGCAATTAGAGTAACGTGGCGTATTTAGCCGCCAACGACATTCATCCAAAAGGTAAGCAACATGGAAAAGGCCGAAAATACTCATTATCAGGAAGGACGCTCCGACGCGTCAGCTCAATATGCGAGGAATCAACATTCCAAGCAAATGCTCGAAACGTACATCAAGAACGTCGAACGTTCGTTACTTAAAACAAAGATGTTGATCGTGCTAGCAATCCTTGTGGCCATAGTCAGTTTGTGCCACCTATTCAGTACTTTCACTGAAACGTGGAACCTTCCATCAAGTGTTCTGCCCATTCTGACATTATTGTTGGTTTTCTTTACCGTGCAAAATCAGAAGCATCACCAACGCCTTCAAAAAGAGGGACTCAACCTCCAACAGCTGCGAGAAGGGGCTGATGAAGTTGGCAAATAGAAATTTATTTGCTAGGTTACATAAACAGCCTTCACATCCGGTTAGACAGTGAAGCTTCCCTGCGGTAGCGGGGATCTATCAGCTACCGCCTAGGTAGTAGTAACGTTCCCTGCGTAAGCAGGGCTGATCAGCCGAAACGCTGTAAGCATTTAGAAATGAGCCGCCCCAATTGGGACGGCTTTTTTTTGGATGTTAACCGGCCATCCCGTAAAGTAATCTCATGCGCATGGCCTTAAGGGCCAACCGAATCATTGCTGCCGTACAGGCAGCGCCGTAGTCCGCGGCTTCAATGAAGGAGTTGGAAGCATGTATACCGGTTTCGCTGATATAACAACGCAGGCACACCCTGATTCCCTGACCCATACCACTCAGGTCCGGTTTTACATCGCCGATACCCGGAGCTTTGACGTAGAGGTCTATACCGCCACCCTTAACTGGAGCAAAGCCGACGCCGGCAAACGGCTGCCCATGGCCCAGTTCCACCCGAAGCTCACATCAATCGTTCTGTCAGATAACCCGATTACTCGCGAAGTGGAAGACAAGATGGTGGAGGGTATTTGCGTCGAGGTATTCGGAAAATGCCCCGTCACGGTTGCCAGGGTCATTGAGCACCGACAGCTTGCCGACCAAGGTAGAGCGCGCGGTGGTCGATGTGCCGATCTGGCTCGGACACTTCAATACCAACTCGGGGAGGGATATCGGGCGCTTACACTGGCACGCCTTGGCGATCGCTTGGCAATTCGTCGTTCGACCGATCTGAGTCAGGAGGCGTTGCATGCCATGTCTGACGCTGACTTAGCTGCATCAGTACTCGCGATACTGAAAGAGAATCAGATTCGTCTGGCCCAACAAGAGGTGCCAGCGTCTAGGCACCGCGTGCCGCCTCTGGCAGATTTGGATCAACTACAGCGAATTAAAAGGCTGTATCAGGAAGGCAAGCTCGTAAGGGCGTCGGAACGTAGGTACGTAGCGCGGGTGGCCCGTAAGTACCCAGAATGGGTGCAAAGCTTGGGCTTACCGACCGAAGGGCGCGTATCGGCTTGGTAAAGAGGGAGGCATTGCGCCTATCGAGTGGAGAATAAGCAGGCGGTCCAAGAGCCGCCTGCCTTTGTTTTATCAGGGAAAGGGCTCAATCTTGCTCATCGAGCTCATCAAGCATCGGCCCAAGGCCCACCAGAACCGCATCAAACTCCGCCTGACTGATAAATACGAATCGCTTTTGCACTTGTGCTGCCCTAACACGTCGGCTGGCGGTAGCCCGCATCCAGCTATTGGCACGGTTACGACTGGTTTCGATGCCCCCCAGGGTGGCCGCTCGGGCAATGCAAGCATCATCAAGTTTCAGCGCCCGGTATAGAGATTTTAAGCGTTCATTGTTGTCTTCCAAGGACGCGGAAGCGGTCTCGGCAGAAGCTGCTCCAGCGCTAGAGGCTTTTTGCCTTTCGGGCTTATTCGTGGCAGGAAGGGGCTGGGCTTTGCCTCTGCGTGATTGCCATTCTTGCATTGCGGCAACGATAAGAGCGCTCAGGTCACTATCGTTCAGTCTCTGAATGTCGTCATTCATGTCCAGGTAATCTCATTCGGATCTATGATCAGCTCTTTAGCAGCGTCCCGGCATTCCGGCGCTACGACGTATCAAGTAAGAGGTCGCATCAACCAGGTATTTACCAGGCTGCCAAGTGTCAGCAATAGAGGCGGGGGAGACCTGCTCGGATCAGCTTCGGGGACACCTAACCCCACGAATTCTGCAACGGAAACGGCAAGAAGTTCACCCTCAGGGGTATTAATCAGTACGAAGGCATCATTGCCTAACTCACGCCACTGCTGGACCAAGTGCTCCGTAACCGCCACTCGCTCTTCCTTGGGAGCTAGTTGCATCCGACAGTTATGGGTATCGATTAGAATCCCAGCGCCGCTTAGATCCACAAAAACATCCTGTCCAGCGTATACCTTAAGCTTTGCTGCTACCGCTTGGCACGACTCTTTGAGGTAAACTTGTTTGGAATCACGGCTCATTCGACCACGGGTATTCAGAAGGCTTTGGCGAGGTCGGGGTAGACCTGTGATATGACGGGTTCGCACGGTAGTGATCATAATGGCTCCGGTATCAAGTCTGGAGATCATCTTACAGCTGAAGCGAAGAATTCAAAGTTAAGTGTTCTACCAAGGCACGTTCTATGTCAGAGGTTTCTCTATGCCATTAGGTCTGATTCGCACCATTGCGGCATTGCTGGGTATTCTGGTGGCGCTAACCACTGTCATTATGTTGCCCTTTTGGCTGATACAACAAAGCTGGTGGTACTTGGGGGAGTGGTTGGGTTGGCAGTATCCAGCGGCGGACTTACCACCATGGCCAGTTTTGGAATATCCCCCCTTCAGCCTCGCTGGCCAGGTGATGCCCGCGCCACCTACCACCGTGGCATTTCTTGAATACGCCGTAATGATCCTTTTAGGTGCCGTCAGCCTGATTTCTGTGCTTACCCTCTTCCTTCCCTTGCGACATCGCATAAAGACCGTGTGTGGCCACGCTGGGTACCCATTGGGAGAACATCCACATCAGTGCTTCGTAGATGGGCTTTGTACACGCTACAACATCGGGGGAATCCAGGTCCGTCGATTTCCGATCGAAGGCATCGCAGCGTTTGCACTCAGCACCCCAGGCAATCGCCATGCGATCGTTATATCCGATGGACTGCTGTCTCAGCCAGACGCTGTCGTCAAGTGGGTATTGGCGCACGAAGTTGCACACATACACTTTGGGGATACGCACAGCACAACACTCTGGCTAACCGCGTTCAAAAGTATCAACCTTTTTAGCCGGCTACGGATAATGTTGATGAACCTGATATTACGACTGATTGCCTTCCTACCGGTCTTGAGGCTGGTAACCTTCCCAACTTACTGGCTATTCCGCGGCCTGGTTGTGGTGGGGCGGATAGGGCGATGGTTAGGCCGGTTGATTTTTTTGGTAGCTGATCGGTGGGTAAGCCGGCGAATGGAGTATCGTGCTGACCTCTTTGCTGTGGAAACGGTAGGTGCCAGCCCCGGCTTGTTTTTGTTTGAGCACCTCGTCGGTCATTTCGAGCCGAGTTTCGATCTACTCGCAACTCACCCGCCGCATGACAAACGCTACGAGGCCATCCAGAACAGCGCCTACATCAAAGGGCAGAACGCATAAGCCCGAGGTCGGGTCATTGAATAACGGTGCAGGGTAAGTCAGCCTGCTCGCCAGCCTCGGTCCAGACAGTCAAGCGAGTGTCGCCTGGTGTCATCGCACGATCTACTTGCCGCTTATCCAACGTAATCACAAAAGGACGGTCGGTACCGTCCTCAAATACGATATCCCAGGCCTCTGGATGGATTTGCGAAGATTCGATCTCAACGCGTATTGCAGTCTGTATTTCTTCGACATAGGAATGCACACTGCTTGGGATTAGCAATCTCCAGATACCGGCATTAGAAGAAAGATATATAAATCCTTTCTTGGCATGCCCTGAAGTCCAATAGTTGGTTTCGACAATCTTTGCACCATTATTTTTAAATATGAACAATGTCTCTCTCCTTTGTTGGGTTAATACATAGTTGACCTACTTAATTTATAGACAATAACACCATTTAATTAAATTTGGTGATGCCAGCATATCGGTTAAAATATGGGTATTAAACCGTTAACCAAAAGGCATCATTATGAGCCCCCAAAATGTTTCAGATTCTACGGTATGGGTACACGAAAACGATCCCAATAAGAAAAACTACAACAACCATTTAGAAGGTCTGCGAGTTATAGACGGAATGCCTGTTTTAATTCGTTCCGTTGGTCAGTACCCAGTGGCGGTTAATGATAAGGGTGAAACAACGAGGAATAAACCTCACTTTATTTTGACCTACTCAGAAAGCAGCAAGGTGGGGCAGGGTAAATACGCAACGTTGCACCTTGATGGCTTTGCCGGCCATAGACAAAGCGGCCATCCCGCCATGCTCACCGCCTGGTCAAAGCGTTTCGATGAAGGCGTCGACGATCTAAAGCCGTGGATTGACGAAGCCCTCAAGCACGTTGACCTGCGCTTTATCGATTCGATCATCGCACAATACGATGAGGCTGATCGCCGCTTCCAGGAGGCCTATGCCTATCCATGCAAGCTTTCCCGTGCTGAGTACGAGCAATCATGCCAGGAACTGGGCGTTCAAGCATTCACCGACGAGTACTGCCTGAAAGGGTGGGGCGACTTTCGATTCCCGCAATACAGCAACGAAGTAGTGGTTGCCCAAGTACTGGCAGGCCGGCGCCGAAACGGGATCAAGGGCGAGTTGGAACAAGCTATGGACAGCACAGCGCCAGCACCGAAGCTCTCTGTACCGAAACCCAATGGGCAGCTATGGGAACCTTGCGAAATATGCGGCAAAGAGCCCGTCTACATGCCTCTGCACAAATGCATGGACTGCTGGCCAACGGATCATTAAGGAAAGACCATGAACTTATTTGACGCCCCCCAAGTGTGCCTAGATGTGTCGGCTCAAGCATGCACGGTCACACCCGTTGATCAACTGAAGCAACATGTAGAGGCCGGTGATGGTAAAGCAGCGCTGCGGTATCTCCGTTCTCTCGACAAAGACACGCTCAGTAAACTGCTCCTTATTACCGGCTTCAGTCTCAGCGGCAAGTATCGGGAATGGATAAATGACGCTAGCAATGACCTACTGCGCTGTATCTCCCAACGGCGCCTCTTACGAGAGGTAACCTCCGAGGACTGGCACAGGATCGCGCTACGATGACAAACCTCAACCAATCCTTCGAGAAAGCGGCTGTCATAGAGCCAAGCTTCACCTATGGTCTTTTCGGCCATGAGCTGGTCATCGACAATTTCGCCGGAGGTGGGGGCGCCTCAGCGGGTATGGAGCAAGCCCTCGGGCGTCCCATTGATCTGGCTATTAACCATGACCCCATCGCCCTGGCGGTACATGAGCTCAATCATCCCGAATCAGCCCATAGCGTCGCGGATGTCTGGGATGTCAAACCGAGCGAAGCCGTCAATGGCCAAACCGTGGGTTTAGCGTGGTTTAGCCCCGACTGTCGGCATCACTCACGCGCAAAGGGCAGTCGGCCAGTCTCAAAGTCGGTGCGAGGATTAGCTTGGGTGGCGGTGCGGTGGGCCGCGGTCACCAAGCCACGGTGTATTGTTATAGAAAATGTACCTGAAATGGAGGAGTGGGGGCCGTTGGTGAAGGGCCCCGACGGCAAGACACGCCCATGCCCCGATCGTAAGGGGCAAACGTTCAAAGGCTTCATTAGAGCGCTCGAACGACATGGCTATGATATCGACTGGAAAGTGTTGCAGTCGTGTGATTTTGGGGCTCCAACTATAAGAAAACGGCTTTATATCATTGCACGTCGAGACGGCCGTCCTATTAAATTCCCCAAGCCCACTCATGGGCCTGCCGCGAGCTTGCTGGTCAAACAGAACAAGCTGCTGCCGTATCCTTCGGCTGCTAGCTGCATTGACTGGTCGGTACCAGGTAAGTCGATATTCAACCGAAAGAAATCACTGGTGCCTGCTACCCTGGAGCGTATCGCGAAGGGTACCGCTCGCTATGTCGTGCAAAGTGAAACGCCGTTCATTCTCAACCTACAAGAGGCGGCCGGACAGTTATCGGGTATTACCAACCACCCACGACCCGAGAACCGAGTCTTGGTAGCGTCGTTTCTCGCAAAGCATTACACAGGTGTCGTTGGAGCCGATCTAAGAAGACCGCTACCCACGGTTACCGCAACAGATCACAATGCGCTTGTGAGCTGTTTTATGCTGAATATGAAGGGCATAAATCGCCAAGCACGAGACATTACGGACCCGTTGAGCACTATTTGTGCAGGCTCGACGCATGCCTACCTTGTCGGGGTGTTACTGGCCCCATACCTCAACCACGACTCGGCCGAACAAAGCCTTGAGTCTGGACTAACGACGGGTGCCCCGGCTCCCCTATCAACGGTCTTTATCGACGGCGAGCTGTACGTCATCTTCGATATCACGATGCGTATGCTCCAACCTCATGAACTGGCCGCAGCTCAGGGGTTTCCTACCCATTACCGTTTTGACGGTTTCGATGGCAAAAAAATATCCAAAAAGAAGCAAGTCAGGCTAATCGGAAATAGCGTTTGCCCTCCAGTTGCTCGGGCCATAGTCGAGAGTAACTTTGGCCATGAACGTAAAATGCAAGCCACATTAGCCGCTTAGGTTTGTCCTAACCTGGGGCATGGATGTTCTCAATATCTCTATGGTGGGAAGCGTACCCAGCTCATCTTTGACGATAGTTATCCACAATAGCTGTGTATAAGGCTGTTACTAAGCCTGTGGAAGCTAATTTTGGCATGCATAATCAGTATCGCTTTTCATGCATAATCGGTATCGGAAAGGCATGCATAATCGGTATCGGTCTACGCATAATCAGGATCGGAATACGCATAAACGGTATCGAACCCATGCATAATTGCCCCCCCCCTAAACCTATACGCTGTAGGCTATACGCTTAACCTATAAGTGGGGTTAAAGACCTTTAAATATGAAAACGGGGTTTCCCCTGTACGAGTCCAAGAGAAACGGGGATAAGTTTTCTCATTCCATGGAATCTGACGCTGTCATGCCTCAATAGACATCTAAACGGTCAATCGGGTAATACAATCTAGGGTTGGATTAACGAAAATACAGCTACTGGGTTATCGACACTGGTAGATAAGATGCTGGTGGATGACCAGGGGAGAACAAGCGTTAAACAGCAGGTCACACCGCTATATTGTTTAGATTGCCTTTATGCGGATTGGTCAGTGGAAATGTCATTACCCTGTGATCCAAGCAACCGGGAAGGGGAGCAGGTAGAATACTAAGGCACATAGGCGTTAGTTCGATTGATAAGGATTTGGTTGTACCCACCCCCATAGACCTTCAACAGAAAAGCCCTTAAAAACCCGCTCAGGGCAATTAAGGGCTTTTCTAGTTACGTAGGGTAGGGTGAACGCTTTAAATGGCCTCAGGCCAACGTTAGGGCAATCTGACGTTGTTCACGAGTGCGGGGAGACAAGCTAAGCTCACGCTCGGCATTCGACTGCCGTACATTCGCGGCTTTGATTTCCGATATAAGATCATTGCTCGGGTACAGATAAAACTCAGCATCTTCCAGGAAAAGACGGCCTGTATCTGTGGAGCGCTTCTTAATCAATTGTTTATCGTACCGGTCAATTGTCCCGTCCTTCTGAAGCCTTTTGATTTCTTTCTCCAATGAGTTAACCCCATCAGTTAGTCGAGCATAATTCAGTCCAGAAGTCGTCTCCCTGATATCTGTAAACCTGATCCGCAATGGTGCGTGAGGAGCTAGATTAGTCGCAAAGATCAAACGTTTTACCAGTGTTACACCACAACTCCGACGAGCGTAAAGCCGGGTCATGTCATACTGACGATATTGAGCACTTTCTATTGCGTTGGCCACGACGCGATGGAAAAACACGCGCCAGCGAGCCTCAGGGGCATGCCTCGCGTTATCTTCATTTGAGGCCGCTTGATACTCGCTGATGATACGGCTTTTAGCTGCTTGGTTACCGCTCTCGGATTCCAGCAGGAACGTCGAAGAAGTCAAAAGGTCTAGCGAGGCTACCACTTGATAATGGTTATACGAGTGGCCCATCGCTTCGAGCTCCCGCCGCAATTGTCGAATTGAAAATACAACGCCGTATTCTCGTGTACCTTTCTCAACCTGACAAAAGCCCCCCGATTCCGCAGAGAGCTTCATCAACGCGAGCTCTACGGCCTGTTCTTTGATGCCTGGATATCTTACGACCCATGGAGCTTCTGGTTTCGTATGATCCCGGCAAGTACCAGGGAACTGAGTAAAATCGAAACGTTGACCGCCATAACTAAATTTTGACTTAACAGCGGTGGGCAGTTTTTTCTCGCTGTTGACGGTCTCATTCGCATATTTGGGCAACCAATCCCAGAAGGCTATGGCGTTCGATATGGATATGCGATCGGTGGATTGGTTGTACAAAAACGCCTGATAGGTTGCCAGGGCTATCTGGTCTTTGGGTACATTGTCACGTATCAGAACCTGTTCATCTGGTCCGTATAAAGGCGTTCGTTGTTTTTGAGACATGCTAAGCCTCCCGATTTGAATCAAACCACCGTATAGCATACTGATAGCAAAGGGTGGTTGCTGGCGCTCACATTACAGACCCAAAATAGAAAAATCTCTGTATTTTTTCCAAAGTGGCCTGAGAACCCTCTAGTAGGTGGTGATCATCCTATTTTAAGAGTGGTGGTTGGCGCTCACATTAGCTAATAGCCACGATCAAGGTGATGGATAACGCGCACATTTGGGCCGTGAGCCTAGGTCCAGCTGGTAATCAAAGCACCCTGAGGCCCAACCATGCAGTGTTATACTGGTTGCTGGCGGTCACATTAGACCTGCTTTGCTCGCCAAGGGGTGGTAGCTGATACTCACATCAGGCCCGCTCCGCCCACCAAGGGGTGGTAGCTGGCGCTCACATTAGGCTGCTTTTCCAGCCGCGGGGTGGTAGCTGACGCTCGCATTAGGCTACTTTCCCGCCGCAGGGTGGTAGCTGGCGCTCGCATTAGGCTGCTTTCCCGCCGCAGGGTGGTAGCTGGCGCTCGCATTAGGCTACTTTCCCGCCGCAGGGTGGTAGCTGGCGCTCACGTTAGGCTGCTTTTTTTTCCAGCCGCGGGGTGGTAGCTGGCGCTCACGTTAGGCTACTTTCCCGCCGCTGGGTGGTAGCTGGCGCTCACATTAGACTGCTTTTCCAGCCGCGGGGTGGTAGCTGGCGCTCACATTAGACTGCTTTTCCAGCCGCGGGGTGGTAGCTGGCGCTCACATTAGGCTGCCTTTCCAGCCGCAGAGTAGTGGTAGCTGGCGCTCACATTAGAAAGGGTTGTTCTGCCTAGAGTGGTGGTCGACGGTCACAATAGATCTGGATTGCCCGCCGATAGCTGGTAGCTGGCGCTCACATTAGCCTTGGTAGACCCATCCAGGCGTGGTGGTTGGCAACAATCACCTTAGGCCTGGCTTGTCACTGCTCAGTGGTAGCTGTTGCTCACCTCAGGTCAGTTACTCGTGGGGAAAGTGGTGGTTGCTACTCACTTTAGGCCCAGCAGGCACTGCAGGGTGGTGGCTAACACTCACATTAGTATTAAGGGTTGGTGGGCAACCATCTGGCGTGTAGTGTTGGGAGGCGATTAACGCTGACTTACTAGATAGCGCCTAATTACGGATATTAATAGACCACGCTAGAAACTGTTTTGATATGTCAAGATATTTGGAGTGGTGGTTATTGCTCGCATTAGGTGGTGGTTATGACTCGCAATAGCATATAAGCATGGTTATCTATCCAGTTAATGGGATACTTATCCACAGACAGAACAGTCTTAAGTGGTGGTTCGCGGTCACATCAGCGATTTCTAGTGGTGGTTGCCGCTCACATTACCTAAAAAAGGTGGTGGTTCAAGGTCGCATTACAAGAAGGCCCAGAGGAGAATAAAGGATAAAGTGGTGGTTATAGGTAGCATTAGGTGGTTGTTATCACTCACATTTAAGGCCATTAATCCATTAATAATCAATTGACTACGAGCAACCTTCTTTTTGTTCTTTTTCTTTTTATCCTTCGGTTTTTACTCAAGAGCCAGATAGTCCAGCCCTTTCTCAGTAATTCGATCAATAGCACGTGAGATCAAGATTTCACCTTGTACGGTACAGGTGGGGGAGAGCGTTTCAATTTAACTCCGGTTTTCACTACAGTCACATCAGCTTTGGGATAGACAGCCAGTACCCGACTTAGTGCTTTGAGGAATGCCCGCTTAAAATTGCGTATACCAGCCTCCCCGGTATATTCAGTACCAAACTGAGCGTGGAGTTGATGCCAACGTAAAATGGAATGTGAGCCCTTAAGGCGATGCAGACGCTCAGTTAACATCATATACAGGTCCAGGGATAAAGCGGACCCTTTCAGGGCATGCAATGCCCTCATATCTACGGGAACGGCATGCTCTGAAAGGTTTTCATAATAACGATCACTGAATATGACAGTTTCAGGCCACATTTCTCTACTACCTGTGGTCTTGGTGGTCCATGCTTCGAACCCTTCGATGATATCGCCCTTCAACGTATAAGCCCTATCTTTAACACTATAACCAAGGGTAAGACGACATGCAGCCAGGCTTTGGACCTGCTTCTTGAACATGGTGTAAGAGCCATTTACTCCACCCGTAGGGGTGATGCCCAGTGTTCTGAGAAATGCAGAGGCGCTAGGGCCAACATTCACACAGGGTGATTTTTGGCGCAAAGCTTCGCTGTTGAGCTGAGCGAGAATGAGCCGTGGAAAGGCACCGTAAGGAAGGGGCTGATCTACAAACTTCTCACCGTCCCAGAGAGAACCTGCATCGACCTGGATCGCAACGCTATCGCACACCCTTGAATGCCTAAAGGCGTCAGTCTTGCTCCGGGGCAAACCTAACTGACACAGCACGGTATGCATAAATGCAATATCGTCGACATCAGGTAACCCCGAACGAATATCCTTAGCAAACGCAACCAACGAGGCTGGCAAAGTAGGGTCTAAGGGTAAGTTTTCTTTGTTTACCTCAGGCGATGCAGGTTCAGTAACTTGAGGCTGGGAGTTTCCCTTACGCTGACTTTGCACCAACTCTGCTGCGACATCCCCAAGGCTTTTTCGTACCAGCTCCAGGGCCAGATCGGAAGCAATGCCGTTCTCGCGCATCAGCGCGTCCATTTCAAGGGCCTTGGCTGCTATCTGTGCGTCAAACATTTGAGACATGTACTGAACACCGCGGTTAGGGGTTGTGAAGCTGAAAATACGCCATTCTAAGCGCCAGCCCTTACCTAGCTAGGGGGCTGGAGGCGCCCTTAAGGGCATGTTCAGGAACTTTTTCGCGATTATCTTCAGGGTTGGCTGAGGTTCTTATGTGCTTGAAAACCTCGACATAGCCATCTGCAGGGGGAGCCATGCTAATACCCAATTCAAAGAATGCAAGTTCATTAAGTAATAATATTTAATTGGAACTTAAATAAGGGAAATTGCCACATAAGGACAAACCTCAATAGCAACTAAAAGGAATGTCTTAACATGACTGTGTAAAGTTATATTAACAATAAGAATATGTGTTCTTTTGAATATAAATAACGGGTAGAATTACGGAAATCTTATAAATTTATTATAGGTAATTGATACTGGTAGAACTCTAAATGTTCAGGAATCGTATTGAGTACTCTTAAGGGCTTCTCAGTGCATGGGGAACCTAATTAAGCAATGCGATAATACAAACAGTATTATGCTTAAAAATATCGGTTTGAATTAAGGGTTATTGATGGCGCACCTAAGCCTAATCGGTTATCAAGAAACCGTGGAGATAGATCCAGTATTGGTCACTGAAGCGGGTAACGTAGTTTTGGATCTGCAGCATGACGATAGGCCCCCAAATTTGTGGGCCTATCGTGGGACACAATCGGGCGTTGAGTGGTATGGCGACTCACTCAAAGAGGTTATACAGCTCTGGAGTTTGAAGGTCATTGCATCGACGCTGCCAATTGTCTCGGATACTCGGTTAAATATAATGCCTAGCGAGACAAAGACCCTGGATGGTAAAGGGATTCATTTAGTAGATCGGTACAAACGGCCCATCGCCCGGTTTACAGACGAAGGTGAAGCCGAGTCTTGGCTACAACTACTCAAAGCGACACCACACAAGCGACAAGAAGCGCTACCGCGTTATTTGTGTAAACCCTTGAGCCATACCGGGATGGAGTCGCCATGGTGGTTGCCTTACGAGTTCACAACTTACCCGTTCATTATGGATAGAGGTTTTTTCTACGGCCCAAGCAAAATCAAGGGCGAACGCTGGCATAGCGTAGCCACGGGCACAACACCTGGTTCCCTTTCAGCCGCTTTCAACTGCCAGGCCATGTACAACTGCTTTTCAGCTGCGAAGCTGCATCGCCTATGCGAGTCTCAGGTTGAATTTGGCATAGGGAGTAAGGCTACTCATGAAGGTAGGCCTTGTATCGTTAGGCATACACCAGAAGAACACTTGCTCCAATCCAGCAGCACAGTACTCATCAGTTTGGACCGGACCGCGAAGCTTGACTGCACGATCGCGGACCTAACGCCGATGTCATAGCTACTATAAGATCAACCGATAATATCCGTATTATCGATATTACACATAAAAAGTAAGCCGGGAGATTTAACATGCTAAACGACTATGATCAGGCAACAACTGATATCAAGATGCCTCACACCGTCCCGCTATTGGGCCGTAAACAGGTGGCTAACTGGTGGATTAACTCACAGAGAGACACGCTACCAATTCCCGTCATCGAGTTTGCTGGCAGTGGATCTACGGATCAGTACGATTTCGCTATTGAGGTGTCAGACCAGGAAAAAGATCTTTATGAAGGCCTAGGGGATTATTCGGCCCTCAAAGTGGGAACCTTCAATGATGGTGATATTGTCCTGGTAGTAGAAAGCTCCGAATCCGTGAGTATTGCCCAGGTCCAGTGGTGCGCAACAGTCAATCAATGGAATGTCCGGGCTACCTCTGAGCTCCCCGCTACTTATCTTGACAAGGAAGCAATAATTGGCCAGATAGTGAATTTTGACCCGCTAGGTCACTAATATAAAGCTTGTGGGGCTGCCGGCTTGTAGAAAACAGAGCTGGTTAGCCACCAATAGCTATTAGCTATATTAAATTGAAGGCGCTTAGGCCTTTGGCAAGAAGTTTGGCTCGTTAGAGATCAGCCGCTGCAGGCTGTGGGAATGGTGCTGGTAGGTGTCGAGAAAACAGATAGTACGATAGGTTCATTTAGTTAGCTGGTTCTTCATTTGGGGTAAAGCTGATAGGTAGGTAAAACCTAATAGGAATATAGCGGGCACGAGCAAAGAGAACGATAATGTTACGGCGGCCAATACGGTAATAATTGCCCCGGAAAGGGACATAATAAATTGAGGCAATGAGCAGAATGGGTAGTTATCTACCGAATAATGAGATAGTAGCTTGGGTAATTTCATAATGTCCTGATTCCTTGGTTATCACATCATCGCTTTAATATCACATAGACAGTTATAGCACATTTTCGAACATTCCATAAATTTTTTAGAGTAAGAATGTAAACTAGATGGAAACTCAGTTTGTACTGACATTACAAATTCTATGCGCCCTAGATAGAGCAACCTTTCTAGGTATTAAATTTTGATGTTTAAACTCTTCATTTATAATCGACACAAACGATTAGGAGAGTTAAGAATGTTTGATATTCAGTCCTTTAAGGTTTCGCTTCTTGACGATGTAGCACGTCTAACGTTAGCGCGTGCTGAGTACAAGGCAGCAGTTGACACCTTAAGTTATCTCGGCAGCCGTATTTCCTACAGCTCCTTGGACTGTCTGCCAAGAAGCCTTGAATCTCTACTTCGTAATCGGTTTAATCAGGTCGAGAAGAAATTAACTGCCCAATATGCCAACGAATACCCGGTTGAAGTGACGACCAAAGAAGAGTTCTACACATTTGAATATAGCCGCTACAAAAGTGAACAGACTGATAGTTATTTGAATCACGATCACTACTTTGAAATTTTGCGGTTTGGGGAGCAAACAAGTTCCCCTCAAAAAATAACGCAACGCTTGGAACAATTTATCCACGGTATGCCTTGGGAGGATATCAAGGCCGATTTCGATAGCCAGTGTATCAATATTAAAGATGCAGGTATGAAGCAGGCTGTA
Source organism: Halomonas sp. 111 (assembly GCF_052379685.1). NCBI lineage: Bacteria > Pseudomonadati > Pseudomonadota > Gammaproteobacteria > Oceanospirillales > Halomonadaceae > Halomonas > Halomonas sp. 111. The sequence goes on along the minus strand of NZ_JBQSYV010000009.1, from coordinate 71,466 downwards.
GCGTGCGCCCATAAGTTCTTAAGGTTGGGCGGATATGGCGAACCCAAGGTCACCAATAAGGGGCTGATGACGGAAGCTTACTACCCCAGCTGCTCCATTAGGGCTCGGGAGACCAGTGACGACGTGATCAAATTCATGGAGGCCTTATCACCAATCGCGAATGAAGCCGCGGTCGAAACTGGTGACGCCCTGCCACAATTAGCAGAGGCACTTAGAGAAGTAGGCGTTTTTGAAAGGGTGCCGGTACGAACTCGATTTGGTAAAGGTAAAGCCATTGATCTAACAGTCTTTACAGATAAAATAAAGATAATTGTTAGCCATGATGTATTAGAAGCTATTCAGGCAGCAACCATGCTTTACGGTACCGAGAAGCAAGTTGATGATATTATGCGTTGTTATGATAAGAAAAACGCAGCTTAATTTGTAAAAGAGCGAACGGGCGACTTTATTCATAGACCCTTAATTAATTAGGGTCTTTTTATTTGGTACGTATAATAACAATCAAACCTTTAAAGTAATATTTAGGAAGCGATATGAGCTCTTTTGACTGGTCTGCACTGGATAGCTTAAACTCTCGGGGGAGTAAAGCGACTAAAGTAGTCCGGATGGCTGATTTACATCAAAAACGCGGGGAAACGCTTTCCCAATTTTTTACACCTTCTTGGGTGGTGAAGTTAGCCTGGAGTTTGGTTAGTAGAGCATTTGATCACAACGACCACTACCGGCTACTGGATAACTCCGTTGGTGCGGCAAGTATGTTTCGTTTTGCTGACCCAACACGGCATACATTACACGGTTTCGATATTGATAAAGAGCTGATTACAAATATCACTGAGAAGCTAGATGACGCTGGCTTTGAATGTGACTTGCAAGCTATGGGGATGGAAGAGGCTATTTTAGGCGAGTATTCAGCAGCCCTTATAAATCCCCCATTTTCGATTACCTTATCAAGTCCTCACCTGACCCCTTACGAGGGTATCACTTGCTACGGTAAGCATGGTCCCGATACCTCGGCCTTGTCCCATGAGTATGCCCTGGCCCAGGCACTGGAGAAGGCCGACTTGGTGGCCGCAGTGTTGCCCAATTCCACTACTAAACGCCTGCAGGCTGGAATATTGGGCCAGAGGCTCAAGCAACGGCTCGTGGCGGTATTAAAGCTACCAGCAAACACATTCGCACAAGAGAATGTCGTGTCAGTCAGTACTGATCTTCTTGTCTTCGGCAATCGCCAGACGGTATGTCGAACCGTCTACGAGAAAACCATTAAACAGAGTGATACGCTAACCCCCTTACCCGATCTTGGCCTTATGTGTCGCTCTGAGCGCGAGCTAGGCACTCGGCCACTCCGGGCGTTGCATATCAGCCATAGCAAGCCGGCTGTAACGCTTCCAGTTACTCAGGATCGCCGCGTTATACTGACCCGAGCCGGCCGTAACATAGCGCTTCGTTTCTTCGATGCGGCAACAGAGGTGAAGGTTAAAAACGCACTATGGCGTCAGCGGCTGCGTTCAAACACCCTGCACCGATACCCAAGCAAGACGAATTTCGCTGGTCAATATCAGCTATCACTTGATGCCATCGTACTTCAAGCTGACCCCTTCGCTGCCTTGAAAGAGGTAGTCCAAACGATAGCAGCTGCAGGAGGGCTCCCCGAGGTTACCCGCCAACTACACGATGGCCTCAGGTCGCTAATAAAAGAGCATCAACAAATGACGGTTCCGTACGGCCGCACCGTCTACCGAAAAGGAACGCCAAGCTTTTCTGCGACTGCCCGAAACATGGGTATGATTGATCGTTCGCAACCGCGATCTGTCGTGGCAATGGGCGAGGAGGTCAAAGCCCTGCGCGTGGAGAATGGGTTCGAGATTACAACGTCGCGTGGTGTGTTCACGATGCCACACGACGACTTTTTTGGACGTTTCGATATTGAGGAGTCAGCAGCGCAGGCGGGCTACTGGCAGGACGTTTACCCTCCAATACGGGATAGCTATCCTCAGCGAATTGCTCAGTTGGAGAACCAGGCAATTGAGCTAGGGCTCAACAAATGGCTCTCCTGGGACTTCCAGATGGAAGATCTCCTGGAGCTCGCCTTCCGCCCCAAAGGGGGAGTGTGTGGCTGGCAAATGGCGCTGGGCAAAACCCGGCTCATTCTGGCCCTTTCACTTCTGTTACCGGGGCCCTCGCTAATCGTTGTTAAAGCCCGTCTTGTTGATGAGCTGCAGCGCGAATTAACCTCGTTGGCGCTAGGCTGTGAGTATCATCAGTGCATCACCAGCACCGCTTCGCTCGACGCCCTGACTAAAATTAACATCGTCAGTTACGAGGCTATCCGGCGCCCACTCGATGCCCGATGGCCAAAGGTAACGATGGCCAAGCGCATGAAAAAACGCTTTAAGAATATCTTTTGCGATGAAGGGGGCTTGTTATCGAACAGCCATACCCAGCAGTCACAGGCCATTAATATGCTCGGTGGAGACAGGCGCTTTGTCTTTGACGGAACGCCTATGGCTAACTATCCCCGCGATTTACTCCCCGTAGTGGCATGGTGTGTTGGTGCTGAGCGCAGCTATCAGCCCTATAGTGCCCATAGCGGGGGCGGGTACGTGTATCCGGAGTTGTTCAATAGTGCGAAAGAGCAACCAACGGGGCGCCAGGCCTTCTTTGACCGATTTGTAACCATCAAGTGGGCGACGAACGAATTTAACGATACCGGAGTAGGGGCCAAGCGTGAGATTCCCAAGATACCCTCTGCCAGTCTACCTCTGTTCCGCCAGTGGTTGAGCCCGTTAGTCAAGCGCCGGGTACAGCAAGAACCGGCCGTGGCCAAAAACGTAACGTTTCCGGTACCGGTGATTCACCCGCCCGAGAATATCGAGTGGGATATTGATCACTTGTCTACCTACGTGAGGACCGTTGAAGACTTCGCCGATTGGTACAGAAATTACTACGCGGACCAGTACGAACAAGGGAAAAGCCTAAACCTAACCATCATACTTCAGCGGCTGGAAGCCTGTTTCAAGGCGACTAACGCCCCCCATACGCTGAGCGGAGTTGTCGATCCTTACACGAACACCACTAGTAAACAGGTCCGGTGCATTGAGCTTGTGATCCGAGAAGTAGAAGCCGGACGGCGCCCCGTTGTATTTGCGCGAAACCCTTCTGTTCTGGATCGTTTGCACAAGATGCTTACCGACCGGGGTATCAGTTCACTGGTATTTACCGGCAGGGAGCCGATCAAGAAACGGACCAAGCGACTTAACGATCAAATCCGTGATGGGCATACTCAGGTAATGTTGGCGTCTTTGGGGGTGACGCAGGACGGACTAAACTTACCTGAGCTGAATACCTTCATTTTCTATAACCGTAGCTTTAAGTCGCGTGAAGAGTTCCAGGCGATCTACCGATTACTCAGGGCCCTACAGAAAGCTGAAGTGCACGGCTACTTTCTGCACTTGGCGGGGAGCCTGGACGACTATATGGGCCAGTTGGTCGAGTGGAAAGAGCTAGCGAGCGAATCCGGGCTAGATTACGGGGAGGGTGTTGACGACGATACGGAGTTTGTCCATTTCGATGCCATTTTGCAGCGCTTCATTAATACTGTGCCCGACCTGAAAGCACGCCTTGAAGCACTACGAAATAATCTACCGTCAGCTGTAGCGGCATAGGAGAGCAAAAAGTGACTACACCTGTAACGAATCGGACCATCCGGCAGTTTAATCTTTCAGATACCAACGATGTCACCCTGCGGATGCAGGGAACCTCGCAACGAATAATAGCGAAGGCGCTGGATGTTAAGCGTGATGATGAAGGACGAATCACCTACGTTTGTCTGGACCGGTTAATCCATCGTGATCACGAAAATTCTTTCAACCTGAAGCTGGACGTAGCGGGGCAGACTGTTGATAGGGGATATGTTGCTCTGGTGGGCTGTTTTGCAACTGAAATGACGTTTGGTGACCTCTAACGCTTGCCAGTTACTGGAAGTCGGCAAACAATTACCAATTGCCGAGCCAAAAGGAAATGCCGTGGCCCCGATCTGAGGGGCACGCCTACGATGAAATCAATTAGGGGTTTGAATGTACAGCATGATTGCAGGATTCACCTTTTCTCACCAACCCTTTACTCAGGAGGTGAAGAAACACACCGTCTCGCGAATGACCAAAATGAATGTGACGTGTGATGTTCTAGTTGCCGACGGTGCTAACGGTACATGTTTGATATTGGAGTTTAGGAAGCCTGGCGGAGAAACTGAGACGTACCAACTATCTGATCGCCAAGTCACTCTGCTCTATCGTCAGACCCACGAGAGCATGGGGGTGGGGTTGGTGGTCCCTCATCTGGCCAGCAGGGCACTGATTTGGCGTGAGAATGACGTTCTTTATCAAGATCGAGCAGCTTAAGCGCGTCATGGCACAGCCCTTGCTGCCTGGCCGACTTTGTATGCCCTGAAATCGGCAAGCAACGATACAGCCACACTGTTATCTATTTAGCCAAGCACCGCAGTACCCCATCAATTCATCAACGCCCCCCACCATGTGCAGGATCGGCTACATTCTGCACATGATAACGAACATTCCCTCTTCGTTATTCATGTCCTTTTCAAGTATCTGCTAACCTCATATAATGATGTTAATAAATCGCTATGTGATAACGCGACTTTGCATGATAGGGTACATAAAAATTGACCATGGGGGTCGGTGAATGGCAGTCGACTCCAAACAAAATGGAGTCCTACGTGACAAAAATCATTGCTGTTGCGGCTCATAAAGGGGGAGTCGGTAAAACCAGTTCGACCGTTATGACCGCGGCCGAACTTTCAAAGAGAGGATTTAAGACCTGTGTGATCGATAATGATCCTCAGGGAAATGCTTCGAGTGCATTAACACTTAATGCCGATGGCACTGAAGTAGAAATTAGTGACACGATTACCGCGCGCCTTTATAGCCCGCATTGCTCGATTGCGGACATCGAACCATTGCATTGCCATTCCGGCATCGACTTGATACCTACCCCCCCAAATTGCGATATTTTTAGGCAGCTGATCGTGTCTCTTGAAGATCGCTGGATCTTCGCGGATAACCTTAAGGATCTTTGCGCCAAGTACGATATCGTCCTGATCGACTGCCCCCCGAACTACTCGGTTACGACAACGGCTGCGCTGATGATGGCCGATTACGTGCTATGTCCTATCAAGATTAATGGCCATGGTTTGGGTGGTTTGAACGGAATTCTGAAAACCATCGCTGAAGTACGCTCGCGTGACAATCCAAATCTGAAGTTCCTTGGGTGTTTCATCAATCTGATGGAACGGTCCGATCGCTTGGATATGAACGCCCAAGAAATACGCCGTGAGTTAGGTAACCTGGTATTCACAAGCATGATATATCGAAGACTGCCCATTGATACTGTCCAGGATATTGGCGGTACCTTGGCCGATCTAGGCTATGCCCACGTAGCGGATAAGGAAGTGAAGGCATTTGTAACTGAATTGGTGGAGAGGCTATATGACAACGATTGATCAGAAGAGAAAAAACCAGAATTCAAGGCAGCGAAAGAGCCTTTCGGCCATCTCCCAGTCACTGCAAAGTGATGACTCGCTGTTAAATGGTCAGGCAGTGCTGGCGCTTGACCCCAATACCATTGAGGTCCTTCCTCAGGTCAGAAAGAAATTAAAGAACATACAGGAACTGGCCGATAGTATTAGCGCGAATTCGCAGCAGCAACCTATCATCGTGCGCCTAACGGGACGTAATCAGTACACCCTTGAGAAGGGCCAGCGACGACTGGAAGCCTGCAAATTACTGGGTACCAAGGTTGCGGCGGTAGTCAATAACAAGCATGGCTCTGCAATGGATCTTCACGCGAGCCAGCTGGTTGAGAATATTCAGCGTGATGAATTGGAGCCTCTGGAAATTGCCGAGGCTCTAAAGCGTTTTATAGACGAGGGTTGGACGATCCGGCCAATAGCCAAACAGCTGGGTAAGAACAAAGACTACGTCCATAAACACTTGGCGCTGAACAAACTTTCTGAAGATGCGCGCTCGCTTAGCTATGATGGCTTGGTGACAGAGTCAGTTTCGTTAAAAATAATCACTCAGCTGGTGGAGTTAGACCCCTCTAGCGAGTCTGGTCTGCTGGCGCAAATACGCGAGCAAGAGGGGATGTCGCGTTCCCAGCTTGCCCGTTGGTATAAGTGGGCGAAAGTGGCCGTTCCCAAGGGTCAGAGCATTTTGAGCTATCAGCCTGGCGTGAGCGATATAGAACCACAATCCCTACCTGCTACCAAGGGTATGGCTGGAGATAACCCCAAAAGCGAAAGGGAAGAGCACCAAGGGAGTGATCGTCCTGGTAAAGGGGTTGGCGTCGGCACGATGCTGGATACCCACCAAAGCCCTGGCTATGAGGAGGCTACAGCGGACACGAACACCGCCGTGGAGGAAAGTACTGGTAAGTCATCCGAGAAAAAGCCCTCAACGCCGAAACCCGAAAAAAGGGACGAAGAGCAAAAAGACCTTCTGGAGCACATGCCGCAACAGGAAGGTTCAAATGGTGCACTAGAGACAGAAGCGCCTAAGACCTCACCTGATGAAAGAGCCCTCCCAGATGAAGGTCCCGTAAATCATGAGGGTTACCAGGTTTATCGTCATGGTCAACTTGACTTGCGATTGAGCGTTGAAGGACGAGAAGGGTCGTTACTAACAACGCATCTGGATGATGACCCCGATATTGTATGGGTGAAACTTGACAATGAGGAGAAACCTCAACGAGTTTCGATTTCAGCCATTACATTTTCGTGCATGCAGCCGGTAGTTGAGAGGTAGCCGCATGGGCGATTTTGAGTGGAAGAAGCTGAGCCCGCTTATGCGACGTCGATATACCGTGATCACCGCGATCGCGTATCAAAAGCTGGACCTGTCTCAGCTATCGGCCACGACTGGCATACCCAAGCCGACATTGGCACGACTGATGAAGAGTTTAAGGGTCGAGTTTGGCATGGATATTTGTTACGTTAAAACGGTCGTTTCAACGTCCAAAACGAGCAAAGGCTATTACAAAATTGAGCGCTGGGGCGTCCTGGATCAGGTGTTTTTCAAGGGTAACATTGCGAAATGTGCCCCGCTTCAAAATAGCCGGCCCACCTAGTACAAAATTGTTGGGAGATTTTACATAAGTAGTAGCTATCTCCTTCACAATATTCCCTTAGCAGGAGGTAAAATAGAGCCGATGAGCACGCTTACCCCGAGGTTATAACCTTGGGGAAGGCAGAAAGAGACAACTCAAAAAGGGGCCACACTGTAGAAGCCACCAGTCTCTCAAGCTATAAAAAAGTAGGGAATTTTGATGAGGTATTGCGTGTGAAGTCATGTAAAGAAGCGAGAGAGGAGCTGGTTTCAAATTCGGTAAGCGATGAATTCCGTCACGCATTGCATGAATGGAGACATGATGGCCTCTGTCAAAATATGGAAAGCCGTATCGCGGTATGTGCTTTGAGTAAAGAAAAGCTCAGGTTTGCGTTCCACATTAGAAATTCACGTAACGGCAGTAAGCTATGGGTAGGGCTGCAGGCCTTACTGTGGTTAAACATCCCGATTTACGATCGCGACCAAGAAGTAGCGCCAGCTAGCGTCAAGTCATATCTGCGCTCACTAGTCCAGAACTTGGTCAACCAAGAGGCAATTGCCCGGTGTGTGGTGGAGGCGATGGTAAGCAACAACGAACCCCTAGCGCACGCGTTAATTCAGTACTCTAAAGATGGTGTGGTGAGCCCCTATGAGGCGTCGTTAATCTTCAACGCTATCGAAGAGTCGGGGATTATCACCTCTGATGTCATGCTACGAATCCACTTGCGTCGGGCTGAGGACATTGACCAATTAAAAGCCATACCAACGTGGTCCCTGTGGCGTTTTTGGCACTGTTTGACATCAGATCAAGTGAGGCTGGCGCTGGAGTTCAATCATCGCCCACCGGGCACGGAGCACGGCACACTGGTTCAGTATAAGCGTGATGATCAAGTAGGACCAATGAGCGAAGAATGTGGGAATTTACTTCGTGACTGAATGTTTGAGGCGGCTTGATGCGAATAGCCTATACGAAACCCCCCAATTACCTTTTTGGGGGCTTTCGTTAGGTGGGAGGGTATCAGAAGCCTGGCAGTTGGTAGCGAATACCAGTACTGAGATCGATTCCCAGCGTGCTAGCTACACGCGGCCCTAGCTTGCCGGTTAGTCTTTCAAGCGCAGAGAGCCGCGGGGTGTAGTTTTCCATTTCAACGTCGCCAACGAGCTCGCGTGATAGCTGTTCGAGCGTCATAACGCCATCAATCAAGCCTAGTTCTACTGCCTGCTCCCCTGTCCATACGAGACCCGAGAAAGTCATATCGTTTTCAATCAGCCGATCACCCCGTCCGTTGCGGACAGCTTCGATGAACTGTTCGTGTGTACTACCGAGCACTGATTCCCAAAACGCTCGCTGCTGATCACTGACTTTGCTAAATGGGTCCAGGAAAGCCTTGTTTTCTCCCGAGGTGAACGTTCTTCGCTCGACTCCCACCCGATCCATGGCTTCACTGAAGCCGAAGCCTGAGCTGATTACACCGATCGACCCCACTAGACTAGCCGGCGCGGCGTAAATTTCGTTGGTAGCTGCTGCAATGTAGTAAGCACCGCTGGCGCCGATATCCTCAACCCAGCTATAAACTGGAATATCGGGATGTTCCTGAGACAGGTGCCGTATTTCCTCGTATACAGCCTGAGACTGGACTGGGCTTCCGCCCGGCGAGTTGATTCGAAGCACTACCGCCTCGACGTTTATACCTTCATATGCAGCACGTAGCCCCGCGTTTATGCGTGAGGCTGAGGCTTCTTCGTTCGCATCGATAACACCTTTGACGTCCACTACTGCCAAGTGGGGAGCGGTTTTCTCCTCGGGCCCTCCAGCAAAGTTGAAGATGTAGATAGTGTGTCCCAGTGAGAGAGCCAACAGTGACAGAAACCCAAAACGAAAGAAGACTTTCCAACGCCGAGAGCGGCGCTGTTCTTTGAACGTCTCGTTTAGCCACCAATGAAACATCCCTCTTTCCCACTCTCGCTGCTCAGTATCGGAGTTATCCGCCGTAGTGATTGGTCGCGGCGCTCCGGTAGGGCGGTCCGGGCTCGGTTTTGTACTGAACATTCTTAAAATTTTCTTGATCACAAGTTTAACCTACATTCGTTTTTTGGCTTCGGCGGGTGAGAGGGTGACACTACAGTTAGCGCGATCTGAGCATGCAAAAAATTTGGTTTTACGTTTCGCTCCTGGTTTGAGCCCCATTTTTTCGCGCATAGGCTTACCACATTCTGGGCACGTGGGGGCACTGGCATCGATGTGCGCTTGGCTAGGGACGGGCTTTCCGCTCTTATCGGAGAATGATGCATTGCAGGTGGTGCTGGTGCAGGGCCAAAAAAAGCCATGCTTCCCTTTAATACGCTTGAGAGGGCTACCACACGTAAAGCAGCCATGAACCGGTTCTTTTGCCTTTTCCAAAGCTTCGGCCAAGGCCGGACTGGAGTTGGCTATTTGCTCGCTGTTCTCGCGTACTTGGTTCACTATTTTAATGACCCAATTCTCCATGTGTCCCATGAACGTCTCAAGCTCAAGTCGGCCATCGACGATAGCCTCAAGCTGTTGCTCCCACATGGCGGTGAGACCAGCAGATTTTAGCGCCGGGGGTAGTATGGCCACCAGTGCAAAGGCCTTGTCAGTGGCCACAAGCACCTTCCTCTTGCGAAGGACTTTACGCTTCAAGTAACCGCGCTCTACTGCGCCCTCAATGATGCCGGCACGAGTAGCGCCAGTGCCTATTCCCTCAGAGTCCTTTAGAATCTCCTTGAATTTGGGCTCATCGACGTACTGGGCAATATGTTCCATGGCGCCCAATAAAAGGTCTTCGGTGAAGTGAGAGGGCGGTCGGGTCTGCTTGTCAGCTAGGGTAGCGCTAGAAATTCCAGCGGGCTCGCCTTGATGGATCGGGGGAAGCTGCTTGTTTTCTTTCTCCTCGTCTTCAGTATCCGGTTGTTCGTCGGTGGTTGTCTGGTGGCTATCCATGATTATTTTCCACCCCTGCCGGACCGGCACCGCCCCTGATGTGTTGAAGGTGTGGCCTTCGACCAAAAGGGTGACGTTCGTTTTATCGAACTCGTAAGGGGCATAAAAATTTGCGATATAGCGCCGGCGTATCGCATCGTAAAGATTGAACTCGATCTCGGACATTTTGCTGATGTCCGTCTGCACCAGAGTAGGAATGATCGCGTGGTGAGCTTTTACTTTCTTGTCGTTGAAAGCCCGACACTTTCGTTCGGGGTCTGCGCCAGCCACAAGCCCACTGATCGACTGATCGGACAGCACCAGGCACTGCAGTACCTGGGAAACCTCACTCTGTTGAGAAACTGGAAGATAGCCGGTGTCCGCGCGCGGATAGGTTGTCGCCTTATGTGTTTCATAAAGGGCCTGAGCACTATCAAGAACCTGCTGGGCGGAGTATCCCCATTGACGGTTGGCATATTGCTGTAAGCTGGTGATTGAGAACGGCAAAGGGGGAGACTCCTTACCCCGCTTCGTTTCGGCGTGTTCAATTACCCCATACTTACCTCTGATCTGTCGGGCGACTTGGTCAGCATAGGCTTTATTCAAACACCGGCCTTGCTCGTCACAAACCTCCTCAGGCGGTACCCATTTAGCTTCGAAGGAGCCTTGTTGAACGACCGCACTGGCGGTGAGCACGTAATAGGGCGAGGCTTTGAAATTGGCGATTGCCTGATCTCGAAGGCACACCAGGTTCACGGTGGGGGTCAGTACACGGCCTACGTGAAGAGTTTGGCGGTACCCGGCTTTCTCCGCCAGTTTGGAGTAAAGCCTCGACATGTTCATGCCTATCAACCAGTCGGCTCGCTGTCTGGCCAGTGACGCATGGAAGTAGGGAATGGACTCCGGCCCCGGCCGCACATCGGCTAACGCCTTTTTTATGCTGACCGGGTCAAGCGAAGACAGCCTCAGGCGTTTGATATCGCCGCGATAACCTGCATGCTCCAGTATATTGCGAGCGATAGCCTCACCTTCGCGATCCCAATCTGTTGATATTACTACTGTTTTTGCTTTTTTAATAAGGCCTTTGATAATGTTGAACTGCTTGGAAGCTGACTTTTTTACCTTCAATCGCCATGTATCCGGCGCAATGGGTAAGAGGTCCATATTCCAGCTTTTATACTTCTCGTCATATTCATGGGGCATATAGAGCTCAAGCAGGTGCCCAAACGCCCACGTCACGATGCGTTCACCTTCTCCGATATACCCGTTTCCGCGCCCCGATACGCCCATAACCGCCGCAAGGTCATTGGCCTGGTTAGGTTTTTCGCAAATATAAAGCTCCATTCAATATCCCCTGTTCGAGTTGGTAGTGGGATCTATGCGCAAATGCACGAGCTGCAAAAGGCGTTGGGTATGCGGGAGGGTGCCAGCAAGCTCCAAAAACGGTGAGGCGACGTAAACGGCCTGGCGTACAGCTTCATCGTAGGATTCACTTCCAGAGCTCTTCACCGTACGGAAGCGACCCACGCGCCCGGCGCCATTCATCATCAGCTCAATAGTGATGGTCTCGGTCGGCAAAGCCCCCTCATAGGTGATGTGGTCTTGGACACGTTGCGAAAGCCGTCGAGAGGCCGGCGCAAAATCGGGGCTGCCCTGGATCTCCTCAAAGGTGCGACAGTCATCTTCGATACAAATGTGGCCATCACGAGCCTGATGGCAATCGTCGTCTTGGCATGGCAGCGTAGCGCCAGCACTGATTCGCTGACTGGTACAGTCCTCGGTCAAGCAGTACACCCCTTCGCGAGGGGATCGCCAAACGCCGTCATCCTTGTGCGTGGTGCGCTCAGGTTCGCCCTGAGGCGAGCGTCCGACCGATTGCTCAGCGCTTTTACTCTGCAGCCGGCGTGGGACCGGGAGGTCAGTTTCTCTCAGCTCGACATGGGGGCGAACGTCGTTATCTGGTGTTGTGTCTTGATCAGGCTGATCGGGATCACGCGTTGACTGAAAAACGATAAACAACCCAGCAATGAGTCCCAGAGCAATAAAGGTCGTTACCGGTACATTACTGGATTCGCTCGCCACTACCGTGCCCCCATAGATTGCACGTTCACACCGCCAAAACTAAGCACAACTCTTGATAGAAGCGCCCTGATTTCTGGCTCTGCCGCACGAATTTCATTGAATGGCTGTGCCTCATAAATCGCTTCAGTTGCTTGGGAGTCGAATTCAGAACTTCCAGAAGATTCCAGTACATCGGCATGAGCGACGCTACCGTTATCTTTAATGTGAACCATGATTTGCGCGCTCAGGTCATCCGGTGACCTATTTGACCAGCTATGCCAAACACGCTGACCGATGCTTTGAATGATCTCCTGGTACTCTTGGCGAGCGCGTATGTCCCTTTCTGCGGTACAGTCTTGAGCCATGCACACATACGTTTCGAGACGGCAATGCGCGGTTTTGTCATCATTGAGGTAGCGGTTATTGTGTTCTCCGCTGGCGCAGAGAAGTACTTCTTCCAGGTAGCCCCAGCAGTCCACGGTTATGCATCCATATTCAGCTGGTATCTGATGTTTAGCCGTTTCTTTTATGGGTTGTGGCGTTACGGCTTCGCGTAGGAAGGTCATACTGAACAGCAAGTAGGCAAGCCAGAAACCGCCAATGACGAAGGACCCAATTAACAATGTGCGTATGCTCGACATTACGGTTACCTCAACCTGCCGTCTGGCGTAATGTACAGGTTGAATTGGCGCACTTCGTCTTGATCTCGTAATGGGAGCTCACTAATACCGGAGAAAGGGGGCATGTCGCGTATGTGCCGATAGATACGATCGTTCAAATCTACGTCATTGCTGGGACGTAGGAACACTATATCTGCCACGTTACCCATAGGTACCGCCAGCGTGATCTGTAAAGTGATGTCATGCTCCAGACCCGTTCCTAAATCCTCAGGCCAGTGCTGGCGCATCTGTCTCTTGATACCTGACAGGGTGCCCGCTGCAGCCGTATTACTGGTCTGAATATCTGTATCTGTATCTGGAGCGTCGATGGGTTGTGCCGGCTCCCATGTAGCCTCGTAGTTCTCTATAGCCTCCATATTCCCAAACGTTAAGGAGAAGGGGTTGAGTAGAACTTGTGCACTGGTTGAGAGGTCCATGACTTCCAAGAAGGGAGCGCTTGCACTGGCCGCTTGAAGTACGCTTTGGTTGAAAAGTTCATTTCCAGAGGAGCGATCAATGCGAGACTGCTTGATATCGCCGTTATCAAGTAGCTCAATGCGAAGTATAGCCCCTTGCTCTGCGTAGTCATCGCCTTCGTAGTGCCAGGCCTCACCCACACGACGTCCGATGGATTGAATGACAGCATTGAAATCTTTCGAACTCAGTATTTGATCCCGTTCTGAGGGGGGGATTTGACCACGACGAACTTGCTGCTCAAGACGTTGGCGCGTTTTGGCGAGCTGCTTAACTTGATCGGAGAAATCCTCATCGAGCACTGAACCCAGCGCTTCTGTGCGGTTAGCTGAGCCGGTGCTCGGCCATGGGTCATTACCCAGCGCTGTTTCAGAGCCGGGTGGATTGTCCGGCTGCGTGGAAGGAGGGAGAGGATAGGCCCCTTGCTCGCCGTGCTCCTGGTTGCTTCCGCTGTCGTCTTGGGGGCTTTCTGATGCGGTGGAAGCCGTTTCATTCATCCATAACTGTGAGGGGTTGTAATCATCAAGGGAGGTATTCGCAAGAGGCGGTTGATTCTCCTCTACCGCTACCGGGGTATTGGTGGCAAATTGAGCATCTTTCACGAGATCCTCAGGCCCAGTGGCCACCATCAACGATGCATCGCCTGGTTCTTCTGATGGATCGTCCTCTATTGGTTGCCCTGCATGGCCTTCAGCGGTAGTTTCGGTTGCCGGGTCATTCAGCTGGAAATGGTCCTTGAAATTTAGATACAAACCCGCACAAATGAAAGCGAACGCAACACCGCTCACCATGTACTTCCGGGTACTTTGGCGAGTGGATGACTTCGTGGTTTTAGTACCTGACTTCGGGGTTTTAGATGGTGTTTCGGACATACAAATACCCGGCCTTAGTTGAGTGCACGACATGGGTTGGCGACAGAACGAGGTCGAACGCTGTTACGCACAATCTTCCTCTGCTCAGCCGTAGTCGGTTCCAGCTCGCAAAAGAGTGACCACGCTTGGAAGTAATCGTCTAAACCGTGCGAAGGTGGCTCACACCCTACGAGCAATACCTCTGGGATGTTGTTTTCCCCTCCAGCCTTGGTTACAAACTGCCAGTCGGGCTCGTCCATACCTTGCCCACCATCACAGAAGCGTTCCCACCGCTGTAGCTCATACATGGAAGCCCCTTCGGTGATCCATGAATACTCAAACTCGTCATCTGTAGTGGTGGGGTAATTTCCAGCTGGGGCGGAAAAGAGGGCTATGTCGATTTCATACATATCATTCAGAGGCTCTCCCAGTACGTGAATGTAGGCTGGCTGGCGGATAGCCGCGCCGGCACGTCCACGGTTGCCGTAGGTGAGTGTCAGTTCGCGCTCGACCTGCGCTATTTTGGCCATTGCTTGCTGGCGACGCTCCCAAAGCGCGCTCAGCTGATCGGCAGATTCGCCGTAGGCCTTGGGATAGCGTTCTGCGGCTTCAACATAAAGCGGCACATTGAGCTCGAGCCACTCATCGCTTGGATAGGCGGGTGGTTCGGGAAGAAGCTCATGATTCCCCTGTGTAGCGCATGCTGAAAGGGTAATCACAAGGGAGCAGGCGAAAAGCGGCCATGCTTTCATCAGTGACCACCTCCACTTCGGATAAAGCGTGAGACGCTTGTATCATGAGCCGGTGAGGGATCATCGACCTGTCGCTGGAAGATAATATTGCCAGTAATCACCTCGTGGTGGTGATCAAGTAACTCAGACGTTGAGCGCGGGGTGGCCAGCGGGTGACGAATGCCCTTTTCTACGCACAACCGGGTAACGTAAGGCTTAAGCTGTTCGTAAAGCCCTTTAGAAGGTGCGTTGGCATTGGAGAAGACGGACCGAAGGGTATCGGTGCCCCCCCCTATGTGACTGACTAACAACCACAGCGCATCGATCTCACGCTGCGAATCAAATTCCAGAACCACCTTTTCCTCAGAGTTTAGATAGACGTTCATATTTCCCCAGAGGGTGTATTGGTCTTCAACACCCTCATCTCCTTTGCTTGTTTGTGACAGTGCGGACAGCGTGACGGCTGAAGTCTACCTCTTGAACGAATTTACTCTGGGGCGCTGAGAGTGCCCTTAAGGGACTCTTCGGGGCCCAATGCTTTTTAATTTGCCGTGGCAAACTACGCGCAATTACTAAGGGAAGCAGGGTTGATGTTGAACACGCTTAAGAAATGGTGGCCTTTTAGGGCAGGTAGTACAGCGTCGTCAGCATTCGAACAGCCTGGCGTGTATGAGCACCTAGAGGATTTAGAAGATCCCGAAATTCCACGGTACCCCCCGTTTGCAAAGGGGTTGCCTGTAACGCCGATCGATAAACTTATGGCCACCCAGCGCAAACTCATTGCCCGGATAAAGCTGTCGCTAGGCTTTTCCGGCGAGGACGCCGACCAGCTGTTGTATCCGGTTTTACGTAATTATGCGTCTTTCGTTCACTTGCTACCGGCATCGGAAGGGCATCATCACCGCGGCGCTGGCGGCTTATTTCGACATGGGTTAGAAGTGGCGTTCTACGCAACGCAGGCATCGGAAGACATCATTTTCGTACCAGAAGGCTCGCCCAACGAAAAAAACCAGAAAGAGCCACGTTGGCGCTATGGTGTTTTCCTGGGTGCATTAATGCACGATCTGGGAAAGCCACTTTCGGATGTGGTCGTTACTGACAAACAAGGTCACCACGAATGGAACCCCTACGCAGAAACTTTGGAGCAATGGCTTGACGAGACGGGAGTAACTCGCTACTTCCTGCGCTGGAACAAGGCTCGTCACCAGCGACACGAGCGGCTCGCAACGCTGGCGCTAAACATGGTGCTGACGGCGGATGCCAAGCGTTATCTTCGCCTGCCTGGCCCAGAGCTCATGAAGACGCTGATAGAAGCAATATCCGGTACCAGCGCGCTTCACCCTATGGCCAAGCTCATCATGCTCGCTGACAGCGAAAGTGTTAAACGGGATCTCAAGGAAAGCCGGCTTAACATCGATAGCAACTCTCTTGGGGTCTCGATCGAGCCCTACATCATTGATGCTATCCGGGGTCTCGTGCATAGCGGACGCTGGAAAAGTAACCAAATGGATGCCCAGGTCTGGCATCTTGAACAGGGAACCTTCATTGCTTGGCGCCAAGCGGTGCCATCGCTCGTCCAAAGGCTCAAGGACAATTCTATTCCTGCCGTCCCCCACGATCCGGATACCCTGGCCGACTATTTGATTGATAGAGGATTCGCGGTACCTCGGCCTATTCCAGGGCGTGAGAGTGAGTCGGAGGAGAACTACTATCGCTATTGGGAAGTCACCGTGGAGGTGGAGGCCGAGGAGGGCCTAACGGTAGAGCCAACGATCCTAATGTTGCGAATGGAAGACTCATCCTTGGTCTTCGGCGCTGCACAGAACCCGCCCCAGCCAATGTCAGCTACCGTGCCGGGGCTGGATGCGTCCGGACAGCAGGTTGTTCGTGATGAAACGCCAGCAGAGCAAAATGAAGAGGGCACCGCGGCTACGGAAGAAAGTGGCGGATCAACGCCAGACGAGAATACGCAGAATACGGCAGATAACACGGTGACCCCTGCCTCCATGAGAGAGAGGCTGAATCAGGTTAAGAACGTGGATAGCGCGACTTTACCGGAGAATATGCTCAAGGTCTTGAACGGGGGGGCTGCGGTTAACCCCCTTCCAGTAGCGAGTGGACCAAAACCTCAAGACAAAATTTCGACTCCAGATAATAAAGATAATAGCGGTAATACGGATATTACTGATAATGGAGTGGGGCCAGAGTCGGCCCCCAGTATTGGTACACCTGATAGCATTAACGCGATTGAGGATATTCTCTCCTCGCTGACTCCCCCCAAGAAAGGGAAAAAAGCAGCTGCAGGTAGCGGTAAAAAACCGGAGAAGAAAGCAAATACATCCACGTCGGACGCGCCGTTACAAGATGATATCTTTGGCGATTTACTCTGTCCGGGTAAAAACAGCGCCAGCACTGTGCCGGAAAAGGATGTGACAGGCACCCCCTCTACCCAGGAGCCCACACACACACCCGTAAGCACGCCAGTCGATGCGGTATCAGTCTCTCCTGACGCCTGGGCTGTACCCGACTTTATGCCGGAAACTCTTCAACAAGACGCTAGGAAGGCAACAGGTAAAGCTAAGCCCCAGCCTATGATGTCCGGCTCCGTACCCGCTGTTACGGAAAAACCGACCATTGATAGTCCAGAACCAGAAGACAGCCCCCTCGCACGCTTACAAGAGCTTTCCAGCTCATTGGGCGGTGATATCGGTATGGATTTGCCCTTTAGCATTCCGGAGGGTAATTCTGGCGAATCGATGAGAAAAGAAGGCAGCGACGACGACGCGATCGTTTATGAAGATTTACCGATGCCAGAGGATAAGCCAAGTGAGGTGCCGTTCTCATTCGGCCTGCCAGAGGCTGACACCGAGTATCCGGTAAGTACAAACCCGCCTGAAGACTTCCACACTGCCACTAATAAGAAGCGTAACGACGAATCGCAATCAGATCGTAAGATAACCCCATCAAGTAGTAAGCATACGGCAACTGGATCGTCACTCAATAAGGCCGAACATTCAGAAGATACTCAGGCATCGTCTTCCGAAGCAGTCATGACGCTGGAGCTGGCAGAGCCCTTATTGGCGTCTCCCAAGATTGAATCCGCCGCAATGGATGCCCCGACGAGCGGTCATGCCGATGTGGGACATGACCTGGACTTTCTCCTAAATGTTGGCTCAAACAGTAAGAACGGTCAGAACGGTAAGAAAGCCGTACGGTCGAGCTCTGTGCGAAAGTCGATGCCCTCCAAGGGTACGGGAACCCCAAAGAGTGCCGCTGCTCCAGACAACCCATCCGTTGAGCCTGCTCAGCCTATAGGCGTTGATGGTTCATTGAAGATTGACTCACCGACTCAATCACTCCCGAACAAACCGGCCCCAGCAACACATTCAAGTGTCTGCTCGGACCCGGTTGGCATGCCGGATTTTGGACAGGACGATGAGGTTCTCCTGAATGATCCCCCGTCTGCGGGCACTCTCTCGGACGGAAGCCAGTCGTTGCCGCCCAAAGACCCTGTTGCTACTGAGACAGAGCCGCCGATTGAAGAGGGGATTCGTTCTTCGGTCGCCGGGGTAGAGCCGGTGACAACCGCTTCGTTGGAAGGAGAGCCGTCCGGTAAAAGTAATCACGTTACTCCCGATCTGGCGCTACCCGAACGAAGTGGCGTGGAAACGGACCTTGAACGCGCCAATAAGTATATTCAGGTCATCCTGGAGCCGATCTTAAAGGGCAACGATACGCTCGGACGCATTCTCTACCGGGATGAATTTGGCCACCTCAATTTGCAAACGGAGCCAGCTAGCAAAGAACTCGGATTGAGCGCCAGTCGTCTTCTCGTTGACCTTGCCAAGGGTGGGGCTATCGCTGGGGAGGGCCTGGATCAATCCGCTAACCAGGCTCCTCTCAGCGATATGACGTCTGAGTGGGTTGGCGCACGCCTCAAGGAAAGGGAGTCGGAACGCATACGTGAAATGGCCTTGGCATTGGATGGCGAGGGAGGGGAAGAAAAACCTTCTACGTCTTTGGTCCGTAGAAAGGTGCGTGGCTCACCAACCTTGGACACACCTCGAAGCACCAGTATCTCCGTGCGCGCCTCAACGCCTGAGACAGCTGGTTCACCGTCTTCCAGCCTTGTGAATGAGCATCCTGGTAAGCCTAACGATATACACGATTCTGGTCCTGGTGCTTCAGCGTATTGGGAACAGGCCGAGGATGAAATCTCGGTACCCGCTCCTCCTCAGAGCTTATCAGCCAACGATGCGTTGAAGCGTTTGCGGGAAATGGTTCTGGCCGGGGAAGGCGAATGGTTAACGGGAAGTGTTTCAAAAGAGGGGGATGACTGGAGCACGAGCGATATCTGTATTGATGCCCTGCTAGCGGCAAACCCGTCTCTAAGTCGTACACAGATTAAAAATGCGCTGCGCTCGGCCAAGCACCTGAAGATGTCTCTTGTGGCGAAGAACAAGCGTTTATACGTGAAGGAATAAAAATCAATGAGTGAAGACATTTCCTATGAAATGCCTTGGCGTAGTAATTACGAAGCCATGGCAATTGCAGGGTGGTGCGTATCGGGGGTCGCGGCCTACGGAATTAACCATTTAGCAAGCTTGCCGCCAGAACCGTTCTACTATATGGGGGGCATCTGCGTCACCATGGCGGTCGCGCGCATACCCAAAGCAATAAAACTACACACGCTGCAGAAGCATTTGTCAGGACGTGAGCTGGAGTTCATTACGTTCAAGAAACTGCTTAAGAACCTGAACAAGAAGCCGGACTACCTGTGGCTGGGTACCGGGTTCTATTGGGAATCCCGGCACGCTCAGCGAGCCTTTGAAATTCTTAAGCGGGATTGGTCCAGCATCGTCAATGCTGACGGCAAGCTTGAGCAAACAATGAAGAAGCTTTCTGGTAAGGAAAAAGCCCCCCCAATCGGTCATACGTGGATACACGGGCTTGAACCGAAGGAAATAACCCTGAGGCAGCCCATTGGACACTCCGAGTCCCACACCTTGATAGTGGGGACCACGGGTAGCGGGAAAACGCGTTACTTCGATCTGCAAATTAGCCAGGCCATAGCCCGTGGCGAGTGCGTCATCATTCTTGACCCCAAGGGCGACCGTGAAATGCGCGATAACGCTCGGCGTGCCTGCGAAAAGCTTGGTACACCTGAGCGCTTCATTCAGTTTCACCCTGGGTTCCCCAGTGAGTCGGTACGTATCAACCCATTGCGCAATTTCTCTCGCCTGACTGAGATACCTTCACGAATTGCCAATCTGATACCTACCGAAGGGGGTGGGGATGTCTTCCAGTCCTTTGGCTGGCAAGCTCTCAACAACTTTTCCCAAGGGCTGGGAATTATTAACCAGCGTCCAACGCTTAAAAACCTTCGTAGTTTGATGGAAGGAGGCGCCGACGGTCTAGTAATCGAGGCTATTTCAACTTATAGCGAAAAGCACATCGAAGACTGGCAATCGTTAGCTGCCCCTTATCTTGAGAAAGCAGCAGGAGGCCCACGGCAAAAACGGGCACGGCTTTTGTGTCATTTTTACTCTGAAGTCGTAAAACCGAAGAAGCCCAGCTCGGAGCTCGAGGGTCTGATTTCGATGTTCCTGCACGATGCGGCGCACTTCGGAAAAATGGTCGCCTCATTGCTACCCATTCTTAACATGCTGACCTCAGGGGATTTGGGAGAGCTGCTTTCTCCGGACCCTTACAACATGACGGACGAACGTCCGATTATGGACTCTGAAAAGATCATCAATAACGCGATGGTTTGCTACGTTGGTCTGGACTCCCTGACGGACAATATGGTCGCCAGTGCGATAGGTTCCATTTTCTTGAGTGACCTGACCGCCGTGGCCGGTAAGCGGTACAACTACGGTGAAAACCTCAAGCCCATCAACCTATTTGTTGATGAGGCCGCAGAGTGTATCAACGACCCCATGATACAGCTGCTGAACAAGGGACGCGGTGCCTTGTTCCGGCTATTTGTCGCAACACAGACTTATGCTGACTTTGTGGCTCGACTTGGGAGCAAAGACAAAGCCTCTCAGGTGCTCGGTAACATCAACAATACGATTGCGTTAAGGGTAAAAGATACGGAGACCCAGGAGTTTATAACGGCTGGGTTACCCCCTACACGGGTCAAATACGTAATGCGAACTCAAGGGCAAAACACCTTAGCCGATCAGCCGATTATGCACGGGGGTAATCAGGGTGAACGGCTCATGGAGGAAGAGAGTGAGCTCTTCCCGGCAGCATTGCTCGGGATGCTTCCAAACCTAGAGTTTGTGGCCAACATTTCCGGGGGTCAGTTCGTTAAGGGACGGATACCCATACTCACCGCCTAGACCCGTTTGTTAGATCACGACCAAGGACATACCAGTGAGTTTTTGTATTGAAAAACGCCCATTAATGGAAGTGCTGCGCAGAGATTATCAGCGCCATGCGCACAATGCGGAGCTGCTTTTTTACGATTGGCCTAAGGCGAAGGAGGTGGCCGTTTCATTCATTGAGCACGTAGGTCTCCATCTTCGGCGTCGCGAGGAATCGCTCGCCCTGGCCATCTTATGTGAGGCATTAAATGCTTACAGTGAGGTGACCCTTTTTTCGCGACGATCATGGACCGAGAAAGTTGATGACGCGCTTCGATTGGCCACCTTTGTCAATGCCCTAGTAACTGTAGCTGTCCGGGAACTGCAAATTGCCGTTGAGTCGGAGCGTGGAAGCCAATGGACTCTGCCAGGCGGGGAAGCCTTTTCGAGCTGGCTGGATAGAGAGCAGGGTGATCTGGCCGTTTACCATCAATCTCTTAACGATGAGTTACCAGTTCGAGCCCTCCTGTATGGAACGTTTGCACCGGACTCGGTAAAGAAGATTCTAAAAAGGGCTGATTATGAAGACGCCATTCTGGCTAATAGCTTGGCTGTTGTTTGCTGAAATTTTCATCATTTTAGTGTTCGTGCCTGGTCACTGGACCGAGCGAGTGATCGAGAAGGAGGCGGCTATGGTAGAGAGCCAATTGGGCCCAGCAACCGTCGAGTGGATCGATCGTAAGGCGCTTTCCTGGTACAACGCAGCGATGTGGGATACAGGGATCTACCGAACGCTTCATACGCTGTTGGTACCCACACCTGAAGAGCGGGATGCAAGCCGGGGGATGGAAGGTATTGGTGGAAAAATCTTTCCATGGGTAGAGGACCGCTTAGCATCCATGATGCATGTCGTCTACCAGGTGTTTGCTCGTGTGGCACTTCTGATGGTTTGGGCCCCGTACATGTTGATCCTATTGGTGCCTGCCTTGTGGGATGGGTATATGACCTGGAAAATCAAGCGAACGAATTTCGATTATGCTTCTCCAGTGTGGCATCGTTATGGTATTCGAGGGGTCTTTTTCGTCATCCAGTGTCTGTTCATTACATTCATTGCACCTATCGCGCTAAATCCGATCGTCATACCGGTCGCCATGATGGCGGTCTGCATTATGCTGGGACTGGCCGCAGCCAACCTCCAAAAGCGTATCTAAACTCGCGGTCAAGTGTCCGCCATGTTCGACACTATTTGATCGCTCCCTGGCCCTTCAGGCCTCCCTTTCGGGAAGCCTGAAGGGCTTTTTTTTCGCCAATATTCTGCTGAAGGCCTTTAAGGGCAGCACGGGGCGGGGGGGATATGGCGTTTAACCCCCAAAATAGCCTCCATTCCGAACATCCCCCTGGAGCCATTCATGGAACCCGTTCAAATACCTGGCCGAATAGACGAGCCGATCCACGTCCTTATGTGGTCCCTCGACGAAATGGGCCCAATTTTTGTTGGGCTAATACTGGGCATGGCGGTTAGCCAAGCAATGATCGGCTTTGGCATTGGCCTTCTGATCACGAATAACTACCGCAAGTACCGAGATCGCCACCCCGATGGTTACCTATTCCACATGTTTTATTGGTCAGGTTTCTATCAGTCGACGCGCTCTATGGTGAACCCATTCATCAGGAGGTACCTACCGTGACCTTGGATCACTGTCTCAAAACATGGAACGGAGTCCTGAAAGAAAACTGGTTCCATCGAATCATTACGATGGTACTGGCTGTTGGCTTGGTGCTGGCGCTAATCAAAGCCTTCACAGTTGATACGATCGTCGTCATTCAGCCCTATACCCTCAATGAAGAAGCATGGGTAAGTCAGAACCAGGCTTCCAGTAGCTATAAAGAGTCTTGGGCGATGATGCTGGCCTCACTGACGGGTAACGTAACTCCAGGTAGCGTCAATTTCGTAAAGGAACGGATAGAGCCGCTACTATCGCCAGAAATTTACCGAGACGTCATGCAAGCCATAGAGGATCAGGCGCTGAGTATCAGGCGCGATCGCGTCACCATGAAGTTTGAGCCTCGTGCCGTCGAGTATGAGCCCGAAGCGGATGTGGTTTACGTGTACGGACACTCGTTTATTCAAGGCGCCACGGGTGATCCTGAGCGCGAAGAACGTACTTACGAGTACATCATTGATGTTCGTAATTACTCCCCCGTAGTAACCCACATTGAGACCTATGCTGGACGCCCGCGCACCGAGCGTGTCCGTCAACAAATGGAGCGGAATCTTGAACGACAAGAGGAGCGCCGTCGTGACTAATCCTAATCGATTCAGTCGTGTTTTAGGCGGCATGGCAGTAATGACGGTCCTGAGCTTCGGCTCGGTCTATGCCGATGTTCAAATACCGGTTGAGCCGGTCAACATGAGTGTTCCAGCAAGCGTGCTGAGGGATAACGTGCCGCCCCTGCGCGGTAGCGCGGATGGGGGGAATAGTAGCGGGGAGTCATCAAGAAGCGCTAATCAGATGCAAGTGAACGATAACCCCCGACTGGTTATGTCTCCGGGTGTTAATGAACTGGTACCCGTGGCGGTATCCCACCTAAATCGCATCGTGACCCCCTTCGGTGAACCCTCGGTCAACACCACTTCCAACGCTACGATCACCATCGAAGAGAACGTCGTGTACGTGGCAACGAGTACCGAAGACCCAGTCACGCTATTCATTACTCAAGAGGGCTCTCAGGCACGCGCGCTGTCGTTAACGCTGGTCCCGCGAAAAATTCCACCTCGTGAGCTGTTCATTGAGTTGGAAGGCGGTGCGCAGGTTGCCGGCCTGATTGGGAATCCAAAGGCGGAGCGCTGGGAAACCTCGCAGCCCTACGTCGATACATTGCGGACTATCATGCGAAGTTTGGCACTTGGGGACATACCCCAAGGCTACACCCTTCATGATACCCAGCCGGGTACACCGATGCCGTCTTGCCAGCAGCCGGGAATGGATTTTCGGTTTGCCGGCGGCCAGACCATGGTTGGCCATCGTTTAACGGTAAATATTGGGGTAGCGACTAACGTTTCTGGCCAGCCCCTTGAGTTCCTGGAACAGTCCTGTGGGAACTGGGATGTCGCGGCCGTAGCGGCCTGGCCGAACAATGTGCTGGCGCCTGGCGAGGGCACTGAGGTTTATGTGGTTCGTCGAGTCGAATCAAGTACGCCGCAGCCAACAGGCAACGCCCGTCCCTCGCTGCTAGGAGGTCGTCAATAATGTTAAAGGAGAGCTGGGACGGATTATCGGGGACGCATAAGCGTTGGGCCGTTATCGGAGGCGCGATTTTTCTCATGGTGGCCGTGATATGGATATTTTCCGGTGATACGCCTGAGCGGGAGAGTCGGGGCTCTAACGATACTGTACGGCACGTGTTAACCGATCGCGATACGCGTGATGTATCAATCGACGGACTAGCTGCCGAAATTCGCCGTTCGAATCAGCAAACTGATGACCTACGCAACGATTTCGGCAGTTTGAAACGCGAGGTTGAATTAAGTCAACAGCGGAACGAATCAACCGCGGCGGTACGTGGCGAACTTGATGGGCTTCGCAGTCAGATTGAATTGCTCATTGAGCAAAATATGGATTTGGCCCGGCTGGCCGAGGAGCAAACCTTTGCGGCAGCGGCGCCTAACCAAGTAGGAGGAGGCAGTGACCGGCGAGCGCTGGAGGATGGTGAGAGCCCATTTGAAGCGTACGGCTATTCCTCGGGTAGTCAATCCACTGAAGACCGTGATCCGTACGAAGTTGATGCCGATGAAGTCTTCTCCCGTCCACGTTCACAGCCTCGCTCTAATTGGGACGAAGCTGGCAATGGTCGTGATACAGCTGGTGCTGGTCGAGACTCGTCCCGTACCGATGGAAACGAAGAGTTCGCGAATCAGGGTGAGGGGCAGGGGGGAGGGTCTGCTACAAGTGGCTCTAACGGCGCCACCATTTATCGCCATGTCGCAGAGGAAAGCGAGGAGGAGCGACGAGCCCGCGAAAGCGCTCAGGAGGATGATGAGGCCATGTACATCCCTTCAGGCTCGATACTGACGGGAATTCTTCTGAACGGGATGGATGCACCCACGAATTCTGGATCGCGGCGAGATCCCCATCCGTCTTTGCTGCGCTTGAATCATGAGGCCATTTTGCCCAACCGGTTCACGGCGGACATTCGCGAGTGTCACATGCTTATCGCGGGCCACGGTGACTTGTCCTCTGAGCGCGCTTTTTTACGCAGTGAAACAATCAGTTGCGTCCGTAACGATGGGGGCGTCATCGAGGCGCAGTTGAATGGATACGCAGTAGGTGAAGACGGCAAAGTCGGTGTGCGTGGACGTCTGGTTTCGAAACAAGGGGCCATGATAGCCCGAAGCATGGTGGCTGGTTTCATGTCAGGCGCTGCCAAGGCGTTTGATGTTGACGCTGTACCTGTGATCCAGACCGGCAGCAGCACGGGGGGCAACACGCAGTATCAATCCAATTTCTCTCCTTCGATGTTCCAGGGGGCCGCTGCATCAGGTGCTTCTTCCGCCTTGGACCGGATCGCGCAGTTCTACGTCGACATGGCCGAGAACATCTTTCCTGTCATTGAAGTAGACGCAGGTCGTGAAGTTGAGTTGATTCTAACGAAAGGCGCCACGCTGAAAATCCGTAATTAATGATTTTAATGAAATTCGATTAATGCTCTTAAGGGCATCTTTGGGACCGGGGTCATTTATGAATATCTCTTTAACATCTTTCACCAAGCTCGCTGCCAGTTTTGGCGTTGCGATCGTGGTATCTGGTTGTGCTGGTTGGAACATCGGTGACCCGGAGTACGGATGTAGTGGAATGCCAGAAGGGGTGAAGTGTATGTCAACTCGTGACGTTTATAACCTCACCAACGATGGCTATGTTCCTGATCCAATCACCAATTCGTCTGAGCGCTCTGGGCAAGTATCACGATCTGAGGCTAATGCAGGCAGCGGCGTAGGGGAGGGTTCGTCTGATCCTAATGATGTCGTGAGCAACTACGTTGCCCCACGTCTTCCTGATCAGCCGGTCCCTATTCGCACACCTGCAGAGGTAATGCGCGTTTGGATCGCGCCTTGGGAGAACGATATAGGTGACTTAATTGTGACAGGCTATCTCTATACCGAGGTTGAACCCCGGCGCTGGGTGATAGGTGAACAAGCTGCCGATACCCAGCCCTCGTTACGTCCGCTGCAAAGCATTCAGCAACCCAGCGACGACTAAACCAGTTATGAATATTTGTGGAGAACACTTAAATGAACGCACTGATGCAACGTAATGGGACGATGATGCTAGGGGTCGCAGTGCTAGCCCTAATTGCATTCGTCATCTCCTCTCAAGCCCTCGCAGGCGCGGGGGGGAACGAATTTGAGGAAGTCTGGGGCACCCTGGAAGATTGGACTCAGGGTACATTAGGCCGGATTATCACCCTTTCCATCATCGTGGTAGGTGCGGTGATTGGGGTAGTACGCCAGTCCCTAATGACCTTTGCTGTCGGCTTTGCCATGGGCATGGGCCTCTATAACGCCCCCACCATTATCGATTCCATCGTATCAGCCACGCTGACAAATGCTGCGACGGTAGTAGGCACCGGCATGACGATCACCAACGGACTGGGCCTCTAAACCGGGGCAAATTTACCCTTTAGCACCGTAACATCGCATTCCCTCCTTGAGTCCTACTTGGCTGCCATCCCCGGCAGCCTTTTTTATGTCTATCCTTTATTGTGCCTCTTCGCCGTTTGATGCTCTTAAGGGATATGCCAGCACCCCTCCTCAGTAGAGAAGTCATATTACGCTTTCTAGTGGCGCTATCCGTTTGGAATGCGCTCTCTAGCTAGAGTAAACATACAGGAGGGTTACAAATGAGTAGCCATTTTTTAAGTCCTAAGCGGCTGGTAAAAGCGGCGTTAGTAGGGGTTATGGCCATAACCTCTACTACGGCCTATGCCGAGTTATTGGGTTATCATTTTACTGACGTTTACGGTGAGCAGCGGGAGGTGGGTCCTGATCAAACCCACATAAATCCCGAAAGTGAATTGACTTTCTATATGCGCGCAGGTGTAGACAGAAGGCTCAAGATTGAATTCTTAAATGAGCGTGAACGCGTAATTGAGGAAAATCTTAGTGAATTAATTGGTGCAAATGATCGAATCGAACATGGGGGAAGTACGCATTACGGAAAAGCCTTAAAATTAAGTGCACCCAAAGACGGAAGCTACTTTTTAAGATCATCGATCTTAAGCTCAAGTAACGATGTAATCACGGAAATGACCTATCCCATTACAGTTTATCGGGGTGCTCCTTCGGTCGGGGATATTGAATTATCATCTTCGATTGGTAATTATGAGAATGACCATGGCTTACCGATAGTTGGAGGTACTTATTTCCAGGGCTTCTTTTTAAAAAATCTCGAATCTGAAGTTGGTCTGTCTTATGCGAATTTCAGACTTATAAATGAGAATGGAAGTGTTTATTACGATAGTGACATACCTATAGATGGAAATGAGGCCAGTATAAGTCGTAATGTCATGCCCAGTAATAGTTGGCAAAAAATGACATTAGTCACCCGCGCTTATGATGTAGCTGGTAACTTCAGTGAGAACAGCCAAGAGTTTTATATTTCAAACGGTAATCATAGTAACTTTGACATCGTTGGTGTGTACGAACCTAGTGTTTATAGTGGAGAACCCCTTCACGATGGCGAAGTAGTTGAAAATTACGTCCCTTATGTACCAGGCATGACGGTTCATGAAAATCCAGTTAGATTCTTAGCAAAAATTCCTAAAACTTACTACGTAAGTTACTCTCCCTATGGAGTAGGGTTTCATACAGGTGGACTAACACATATTCAAAACAAGCCTATAAAAGAAACGCGTTCTCATGTATACGCCCCAACAAGGGAAAATGTATCACTGCTTAAATATGAGGAAAGTAAAATATCTGTTCGTGGTTATGATCGAATGAGAAACACAAACGCGGTTAACCTTACCGTTAAGTTAGCCGAATCTGCTGTAATTGCCCCGCAGTTAGTAAGAGCAGAAATGCGGTATAGTGATATTGGTTATACCACAGCACATCGAAAATTCTCTCAGTCTGACCAAAATGCAAACTTGATAGGTGCTCGAGTCACAGTCGAACCAAGGCCTTATAGGCAAAGAGTGGTTATCAGAATGAGTGGTTCATCTGCATATGGTTCAGAGACTGTATATGTAGAGCCAGGTGAAACAGAGGCATCAGTATCGTATAACTACAATCGTGTAGATGATGGTCTTACCAATAGCAACGTTTCTGTGGCATTGTATTTTGTTGTGTATGGCGAAGGCCCAGCTAAAGGGCTAAATACTCAAACAACGAAGCACATTTGGATGGAATTTGATGTAACTCCACCCGAAATTAACTCTATGGTAATAGAGCCAAATACTATATTAATCAATGCTTATGAGTCTGAAGAAGACCGGGTTTCAAGTACAACGCGTTGGAGGAACTATCATGTAGATAGCTCAAGCTCTACTATAGATATTGCTAATGACTCAAATAGCTATACCATACGATCTTCTGGTGAGATTGCACATAGCCATTGGACAAGAGATGTTTTGTTCAGACTGAATGATGTTCCAGAAGGTGTTTATACTAACGTTATTGCTAATATCCATGATTCTCATGGTAATATCGCTTCTAAAAGATTCACTGAAGAATTTGTTGTGGATCGAACCCCTCCTGTAATTAATGTCAAGCATGATGCTGTTATTAGTTCTCTCGATGATATAACAATTCAAGTTACGGATAATATTGATGTTTCACCGCAAGTAACTAACGCTCGTATTCATGGGGGGCCAGCTAATGATGACATTAATTTGGCAACTGTCTTACAGGCTGGAGGTATTCCAACATACCGGCTAGAGTATCCTGTGATATTTCCGAGCCTTACCGAAGGAGAGAATTATCAATTAGAGATTACTGCTGAGGATGCTAGCGGTAATACCATATTACAAAAAACGAGCTTTACCTATTCTCCGGCTATAGTATCGTTAACAACCGGTGATCAGGGCGCAATCAAAATACCGGCCCGTGCCGCTTCATTCCTTCGATCTGATGGGGGACAAGTCTTACAAAGTGAACCGTTAAAACTTTCTGATGGTTCAAATGTTGCTGGTACATACGACGTTTATGCCACTCTGCGAAGTGATGCTGAGATACCGCTCATTATAAACGGTGTTCGCGTTACCCCTGGTGATACTCAAGAAATTATGGGTCGCCATGATTTTTCTTCAAGTAAAGGACGCTTAAGTATTCCCGTAATGCCCGCAGAGGATGGTTTAGTGGGTACTTCGTCCATCTTGGTTACAACTACTGCACCAAATGCCCCGGTATTACTTGTAGATATCGAAACATGGGAAGGGGAAGCTAACTTATCTGGTAGCAGTCTGGAAGTCCGACAGGTAATTGATCATGTTAAACTTACTGCAAACCCGACTGCTAGCACTTACTGTCGCTTAACAAGACGAGAGTCAGTGTCGCGTCAAGCTGATGCTATTAGTAGTCCAGTTTGCTTTATGGAGTGGGACAGATTGCCGGACGAAATATTCCCAGTTGACTCTCGTAGTAATAATGAAAATACCGAGGCAATCGCAATTGAGGGGATGGGTACTCGATTGGGAGCCCAACCGATCGCTTATAGCCTGTATATGTACGATGCACAGGGCCATAAGGTCAAAGTAGGCAGCGGTAGCGATACTTTGAACGTCGTCTCTGCGATGAACTCCGTGCAGTACGTAAGTGCAAGCGATTATTCCGAGGTTGATCGTGTCCTACACGAATTTGATCTAAGGATGTCCCAAAGCAGTGGACCTACCTGTACACCAACGTTAACGGAAAGCCTGGCCCGTCAGGCCGCTGAACGAAATGGATACGATCCCAGTCGGCGCAGTTGCTTCTTTGAATGGTCCCCTATACCCACAGGCCTCGAACAGGCAGAGGGTACTGACATCCCGCAGCTGACCGGCTTCATTGGTTCCAATGGTCAGTACACGCTGGGCTGGAAGGCTTACATCTACTCCCCGGAAGGCTTTAAAGCCCCTGTTACCCTGCAAACCCTGGAGATCACTGTAAAAGATCCCGAAGTGCCGACTGTCGAGCTGGATTCGGAGTATCAGCACGAGGACAACCTTTATATCGTTCCTCAAAACCGTAATTCTCTCGGTGGCCTGACCATCGATGGCCTGCCAACGGAAATTCGTGTGGACCTACGCCGTGGTCAAGAGCAGATCGAAAACGAGGTTTACCAAGCAGGGTGGGGTGCTCGCAACCGGCTTATTCGTAACATCCGTACTTCCCATCAGCCTGTGTGGGGCGAGACGTTGCACCAGGTTGCGGCAATTTATGAGAAAGTCCCTGATCTACGTACCGACGCGAGCTACCGGGTGGTGGCAGCCCCATCCGACAACATCCAACCGCTCGTCGAGTTAGACAGTGATACCGTATTGGACACTGAACCGCTTAAGGTACGCGTTAAAGTCCGCAACATGATGGATTTCGATGGGGACTACGTACCCGAAGAAATGGGCCTTTGGAATGTGCGATTGCTCAATCAGCAGTCCTTTTCGAATCAGGAACCCCTAACTGAGTTTGTCGAAGCGGTAAACGGCGAGTTTGAGTTCGAGATTGAAATGGAGCGGCTTTCCGATGCTGGACTGCGCCTGGTAGCAGAAGCTCAACTGATATCCCCCATTGAAGGGTATGAGCGGACGGTCGTCTCACGACCGACCTATGTACAGGTTCTTCGGGGTGGTGCCATTGAAGGTGACATCACAAGTCGCCAATTCACGGGACCTGCGCCCCTCACCGCGATTTTCCGAATCGCGCTGGAAGATCGTCTCGATCAACAGGCGCTGGGCGATGTCATTTGGCAAGTCAGCACAGATGAAGGCAGCACTTGGGAAGACCAAGAGATCGATCCACGCCGGCCCATGCAATTTTATAAGTCCTTCGATGAAGGCACCTACTTGTTGCGTGCGTACTTGCATAATAGGAACTCGGGTGCAGAGTCCTATACAGAGCAGGTAGAAATTGTCAGTTACGCCCAACCTGAGGTCGCAATTAAGGGGCCTGGTGTTCTCTTTGTTGGGGACACACACACGTATGTTGCCGAGGTAGAGGTATCCGATGAGGCGATCAAATCCGCCGATGAAGCGGTGGTCGATTGGTCATTGGATGGTGGTAAAACTTGGCCTTACAGCGGACGTGAACTGGAGCTTCATTCAGACACTGAAGACCGATTCCCGATGCGGGCGCGTACACGTATGCCCGAGGCACCAGCAGACGATCGGTATGCTTATCAGGAAGGTCGCTTGAATGTAGACTTCCGGAACGTCGTTTCGCCACGCGTTCGTGTGCGGACTCCAACAAGTCTTGAGCAAGGTATTCCCTATACGGTCAGCGCCACGGCGAGCGTCCCATACCGGGGTATGGAATATGAAAT
Source organism: Halomonas sp. 111 (assembly GCF_052379685.1). Classification (NCBI taxonomy): domain Bacteria; kingdom Pseudomonadati; phylum Pseudomonadota; class Gammaproteobacteria; order Oceanospirillales; family Halomonadaceae; genus Halomonas; species Halomonas sp. 111. The sequence continues at coordinate 39,803 of NZ_JBQSYV010000009.1, read as the reverse complement.
AAATGGTTATTTCACGTTGCCGGATGGCACGCGACAGGATGGGGATGTAATCGAGTATATCCCAACTGCGGCGGACTCTGAATTGGGCTCAGCTACCTTCCTTTACACGGCCTGGATTGAAGGCTTCAAGGACGAAACGACCGCAACCGGTGATCGGAAAAGTCGCGTGTGGCAATACGTCTGGCCTGAGTTCTACTTCACCGATCGGGTGTCTGCACCAGCAGCCCCGGCAGAAGTATCACTTTCGCTTCGCCATCGTAACGGTGCTCGTCGTCTCGACGAGCCAACCTACAATTGGGAGCTACCCGAAGCCATAGATGAACTGCAAGAGCGTGGTGACATCACACGTAGGTTTATGATCACTGAACCTGGGACGCATCGTATCCAGGTTGAGGTGACTGACGTACGTGGGCACTCGACGACTGTTGAGAAAGTCATTGAGCTCGCTGAGCCAGATCCCTACGACATCAACTTGCGCTATACACCGTCGAACTCGTTCATGCGAGAGCCACTCGATGTTCGGCTTCGCCCGATCTATCGTGGCGGACACCCACATGATCGTGTGAACAACCAGCGATTCCGGGTGAATGGCGATGTAATCTCCGAAGGCTCTAATTCGGCGGTGGCCACCCTGAATGCCGGCCGGCATGAAGTCATCTTTGAGATTGAAACCAGCTACGGGGTATCAGACGAAGAGAGGGTATTCATCGATGTGGCTGAAAACCAAGTCCCCACGTGCGAGCTTGAAACCAGCGAATCGAGCCGCAACTGGATCATTCGTGCCAATTGTGTCGACGTGGACGGTCGGGTAACGAGGTACCACTGGATGGTGGACGGCGAAGAAAGTGCCCGAACATCAAACAGGCTAGGTATTTCGAAGAAGGACTTCGACGACGAAATGCCAGAAGTTATCCTGATCGCAGTGGACGATTCGGGCGGTGCATCAGACCCCATCACCGTTCAATAACACACCAGGAATAGCTATTACCGCCACCTTAGGGTGGCGGTTTTTTTTGGTGTTATCTATTTTCTTTGCCTATATCCCTGTAGGCGCCCTTAAGGGATGTTTCGGTGCCCCCCCGGTTTTAAGGCCTGCCTTTAAGCTTGGCCAATACACCACTGTGCCGAGACCACCCATGAAAGCTTTAATCCGCAATTTGACCGTCACTTTAACCACCGTGGCTGCAGTTTCTTGCGCCCAAGCGGCCATGGAGCCTGCCTCCCCGATCCAGGACACCCCCCTGTTTGCCGATATCCCGTTTGAAGAGCTAAAGCATTCCGACATGGATATACGTCAGATTATCCCATTACCCATTACGGCGTTGAGTGCTGTAAACAATGCCGGGCAAATTCTCTATAGCTCAGGAAACGGCCGCTTTGTCTTTATTGGACAAATGTATGACTTATGGCGTGGAGCCAGCCTCGACACCATGGAGGATATTCAACAAGCGGCTACCCGTATCTATCTGGACAAACTACAGCTACATGCAAGTGACCTTAACAGCGTCACCATGGGGCATGGCCCAACCGAGATCACCATCTTCACCGACCCGCTATGCGATCACTGTCATGCGTTGGCCCAAGAGCTCAAAGCTTACTTGGATGATTACACCTTCTACTTCGTGGTTGTGCCGGCGCTTTCCGATGAGTCCGAAGGCTTGTCAAAGCGTATTCACTGCGCGAAAGAACCCAGCCAGACGCGCGATGCCTACCTGACCGGGACAATCGAGCAGCTCGCCCAGCGCGAGCCCTGTGATATGGAAGGCTACGAAAAGACACTGATGGCAGGCGACATTCTCGGCGTCAATGCTGTGCCTTTCTTGATTCATGAAGACGGTCGGATAAATCGTGGTCGTCCCCAGCACTTGGAGCAGTGGCTAGAGGGGGAGCTTTAAAATGGAAGTAGTTGTTAATCGGGGGTTTAAAGACAGGCTTTATCCCAAGAGCATGGAAGCATCGTCCCTGATCCCCGTACTGGCTTATGAGCCTGATCTTGGCCTGTACCTGAATGATGATCAAACGCTCGGATTCGCCTATCTTTGCCAGCCCTTGACCTACGGTGACGAAAAGATACAGGACCGAGTCACCGAGTTATTCAATCAGCTTTTCCCAGAAGAGACGACCCTCCAATTTATTCTGTTTCGATCGCCTGATGTAAATGCCCAGCTGGCAAGCATGTCGATGCTGAGGGATGGTTACCAGCACCCATTGCTGACCAACGTCGTTAAGGAGCGGATTAAGTTCTTGCGCAGGTACACAGACGAAAAGCTGGTTGTCAAAAGCAAGAAGGGAACCTATGACAACGGTCTGGTGCAAGACCAAAAGCTGATTATCACGGGCAAAATACCTCTCAATAACCACCAGCCATCTAAATCCGAGCTAGAAAAAGTAAGCCTCCTCAAAGAGAAAGTTGAATCTTCACTGCGTGCCATCGGGCTAGGGCCACGCCTGATTGACGCCAAGATGTTCATTCGCATCATGGGTACCATGCTGAATTGGGGGCCCAATGCGTCTTGGCGAAACGGTGACAGCTACGACCATCAGAAGACGATTGCCGACCAGGTATTCGACTACGACACCGAGATTCGAATCACGCCGGACTCACTAATGTTGGGCAACCAGCACGTCCGGCTACTTAGCGCGAAGAAATTGCCTCCTGCATTTTATTTCGGCAGCGCTATGTCGTATGTGGGTGATATTACGGGGGGTAGTTCGTCGGTCAAAGAGAACTACATGATTTGCACCAATATCTACTACCCGCGGACCCAGAAAACGAAGGATCGGTTGGAAACCAAGCGTAAAATCACTGTTAACCAGGCTTATGGCCCTATGCTTAAAATGGTCCCGGTACTGGCAGAGAAGAAAGGCGACTTTGATGTCATGTACGACGACTTGGGGGATGGCGCCAGCCCGCTGCAGCTAAGTTACCATGCGGTTATCTTTGCCCCCACCCGTGAGCGTGCTCAGGCCGCGGCGACCTCGATGGCAAGCTACTGGAAAGAAAATCGCTTCACAGTGCTCGATGATAACTTTGTCGGACTCCCCATCTTGCTAAATTCGTTGCCGCTGGTAACCGACCGGAAAAGCGTCAAACACCTGAAGCGCTACAAAACCATGACCAGCAAGCAAGCCGCAGTTCTGGTACCGATTTTTGGTGAGTGGAAGGGGACCGGCACGTTCCATGCCGCTCTGCTTTCGCGAAATGGGCAATTAATGTCGACGAGTCTGCATGACTCCGACACGAACAAGAACCTGGTCATCGCGGCGGAGTCTGGCTCGGGCAAGTCATTCTGGGCGAACGAGCTCCTACTATCCTATATGTCGGAAGGGGCGCAGGTCTGGGTGATCGACGCCGGTAAGTCCTACCAAAACCTTAACGACGTACTGGAAGGTGATTTCCTTCAGTTCGGTGATAACACCGAGATCTGCTTAAACCCTTTTCCGTTGGTCAAAGACTACTCCGACGAAGAGGATGCCCTGGTTTCGCTAGTGGCCACCATGGCATCTGAAAAAGGACTACTGACCGAGCTTCAAAAAGCCAAGTTAAAGGAAATCATGTCCGCTCTCTGGGATAACTTGGGACAGCGGATGAAGGTCGATCACATCGCCAATACTTGCTTAGAGAATGCTGACTCGCGTGTTCAGGATATCGGCTCACAGCTATTTATGTTCACGTCGAAGGGTAACTACGGTAAGTATTTTGCACACGAAAACAATGTTCGATTCACCAACCCCTTTACGGTACTGGAGCTTGACGAACTGCAAGGGCGCAAGCACCTACGCCAAGTCGTTCTTTTGCAGCTTATCTACCAGATTCAGCAAGAAGTCTTCTTGGGTGAACCCGACCGCAAGAAAATCTGCTTTATCGATGAGGCCTGGGATCTTCTGAAGGAAGGGGAAGTGGCTACCTTCATCGAACACGCTTACCGAAAATTTCGGAAGTACGGTGGCTCGGTCATCATTGCCACGCAGTCGATCAACGACCTCTATGAGAACGCCGTGGGCCGAGCGATCGCAGAAAACTCCAGCTCAATGCACTTGCTGGGTCAAACCACTGAAACCGTCGAGTCAATTCGAAAATCCGGCCGCCTTACCTTGAGCGAGGGCGGATTCAACCTGCTGCGCTCGGTTAACACGATCTCTGGTGTTTACTCCGAAATCTTTATCCGATCCAAGACGGGTATTGGCGCTGGACGGTTGATTGTAGGGGAGTACCAGAAGCTCCTCTACAGCACCGACCCTGTCGATCGAAACGACATTAACCGCTACAAAAAACAGGGTCGCAACATCCACGATGCTATTCATCAAGTGCTGAATGACCGGGGGCTAAACGATGTCGCATGATCCTAAACAGACGACCCCTCAGTTGGGTGCCGATGACTCTGTATCGGAAGCTATGCCAGTAGGCGCAGGCGAAGAAACAGCTGCAACTGCCACGTCTGACCAACAGGATACAGGCGAGAAGATAGCTCCTGACAGCCCCTCAGCACAGACTCCCCCACGGGTATCTCGAAAAGGGGACTCCATCACCGGCACGATTCTGATTTGTACCACCATGATCTGTCTGGTTATGGGCTACTTCTTGCATAACCGTATTGCCGCGCTAGAGGCGGTTTCATCCTCCTCGACCGGCGACATTATAGTGATCGACTACCAAAACCTTTTTGCCAATCTTCCTGAGGACGTAACCGGTGAAGAGGCGGAACGCGTTTTTAGCCGAGTAAATGAACGCATTTTGTCTTTACAAGATGCCGGGTTCATCGTGCTCAATGCGAATGCCGTTCTTGCCGCTCCCCCCGATACACGCCTGGATGGGTCCTTGCTGTTAACGGAGGAGCCCTGAATGCTAGAGGAATCGGTGGATAAACAACCTCCCTATCCGTACGCCCAGAAAGGCTTCTGGGCGAGCAGGCGCCGATATCTGGTCAAGATGGGAGTGGTGGCAATAGCGATTGTCGGCGTCGGTGCGGCCTTTGTTAGCCGCTACCACATCGGTCTGGATACCCAGGAAATCAAGTGCATAGGCAATTACACTTTTTTCCTGGTTGACCGTGGCAATAAGACGCTTGAGCGGGATGCTATCTACGCCTTCGAAGCGAACAACGTACAGCCCTATTTTGCCGACGGAACACAGATGGTGAAAATCCTCAAAGGCCTTCCCGGTGATCATGTAGCCATTACTGATCGAGGCGAAGTGATTATCAATGGTGAAACTGTTGCTTCGAACATGGCCCTATTGATGGATCTGGGGGGCGATATCAGCCAGTTCACTGGCGAAACGGTATTGGAAGAGGGTCAGTACTGGTTTATGGGGGAATCAGCGTTCAGCTTCGATTCGCGCTATTGGGGCACTGTCGAAGAGGAGCAGGTCATTGGACGTTCATATCCACTCATCTAATCGCCGCTCCACCTTAGTGAAAGCCATTCAGGCAGTGTTATTGATCTCGCCCTTCATGTCGATGGCCATTGCTAGCGAGCGCGGAGGCGCTTCCATCCTAACTGATGCTGACATGAGCGTTATCGACCAAGGACGTGAACTGCAAGAACAGGCGCCTAAACGGCTTAACATTGATGATTACTTCCCACCGGATGCCAATACCGACCGGCGGGATGCCGAGAAGTTCTTTTCAGATCTTTCTCGAACCAATCCTACGCTACGTGAGCACACCGCTCCGCAGGGAGATCCTAATGGTCCCGGCGAACGTTATGCTGAGCACGAAACCCTGTTGTTTGCCTCGTTCTCTCTTGAGCGCCAAGGGTTAGAAGACATTCTGCAGGTGGCGTCAGATGACCCCTCCATCGCAGTGATCTTCCGGGGGATTCCTGACGATATGGAGGTGTCGCAAGGGGTCATGTTCATACAGAGCCTGGCGACGCAATATGACCCAGTACCCACAGTGGTAATCGATCCAACGCTGTACAGAGACCATAACGTAACGGTAGTCCCAACCCTCATTCGTATAGGCGATACCCCTAGCCCTGACGACGTAATCGCGCGCGTGACAGGCCTCACCGAGCCGCAATGGCTTGATCGTCACCTGATACAGGGTAATCGAGGCGACTTCGGTACCAGAGGGCCAGTGGCTGAGGTGATCGAACGAGATCTTATCGAGGTCATGCAAGAGCGTGTCGCTGGCATAGACTGGGCTCAAAAGCGTGAGGATGCGGCAAAGCGTTTCTGGAGTGGACAGCGATTCCAGTGGCTACCTTCAGCAACGCGGCCGCGCACGCGCGAGCTCGATCCACGCGTGCGGGTATACGAAGATATCTTGGGCCCTGATGGGCAGGTTATTGCTGCGCAGGGTACCGTCATCAATCCTCTGGATACGCGCCCGTTCGACCAGACGGTTATCATTTTCAATGGCACCGACCCAAGGGAAATGGAGCTGGTGGCCGAGCGATTGCCTGGGCTTACAGATGAAGCGGCGAGAGTCACTTTCATTGCGACTGAAATGGACTCAGATGAGGGCTGGGACGCTTATAAAGAGGTGACCGACTACTTCGATGCACCTGTCTACCTCCTGACACCGGAGCTGATTGGGCGTTTTCAATTGGAATTCACTCCGTCCGTCATCACCAGCGATGGCACGAACTTCATTATCCAGGAGCTTGTAAGGGGGCGTGATGAAGGCTAGTGCCCGCATGGCCTTCCAGCCGATTGTTTGCAGCCAGACCGGTTCATATCGCGCCTACGAAGTGCTTGCACGATTCCAGAGTGGCGTCAGCCGATTCGATGGACCCAGTGGTCATGTAATGCCTGGGGAGTGGGCTGAGCTCGATCTGTGGATCATCAATTCGTTGAGGGACTGGTCTTGTCATGGCAACCAGCTTCGTCATCCGCTGTATATCAACTTGTCTACCGAAACCATGTCCGATGATGACACGTTCGAGTTATGGATCGAGCGATACCACGCTTTGTTCGGACATATCAATACCCCTGTAGTGCTAGAGCTCAATGAGAAGGTCAGTGGTGATGTGATTGACCGGCGTTGGTCACCCCTGGCAGGCCTTAATGTCGGCCTCGCCCTTGATGATTTTGGTTCGGACAATGCTTCTTTGGATCGGCTGCACGCCTTCCCTTGGACAACGTGCAAATTCCAAAGCCAATGCCTAGGGCTTGGTGATTCCCCCGCAGGACTCCGTTACGCACAAGATCGGAAGATGTTGACTATCGTCGAGCGTGTTGAGTCCGCTCTCGACGTACGGAGGGCCAAGGCAGCGGGGGTCTCGCTTCACCAAGGCTATTACTACGCGCGGCCCCGTGTCGTGGCGTCAGAATATGCTGTCATACCATCCCCCGTCGCGCTCGCCGAGGTCGCTCTATGAAACTGCGCCGCTTTTTCGCGCCTTTGTTGTTGGCCATCGTGGGCACACTAGGCGCTACGAACGTACAAGCCTTTGCAGGCTGCACCAATGCTGAAGTGATTGGCCCCAAGCTGATAACGGATATTTGCTGGGACTGTCTGTTTCCCATTCGAATTGCCGGTGCGCTTTTGGGGGGCAACAACAATCGTGTGCCTGACGGGGGGGCCAATCGTGTCCTCTGCTCATGCCAGGATAACCTTGGCGTGCCCCGGCCGGGTGTCGTCACGAGCTTCTGGGAACCCGCACGGTTGGTGGAATTTCAACGGGTACCCGGATGTTCATCTGTACTGAATGGCATACGGTTTCCCATGGATCGGACTTTTCAGGGCCACCATGGCGGTACAGACATGGACGGTGGTGATGGCAGCTTTATGCACTATCACTACTATGCATTTCCGCTCCTAATGATGCTCGACATGTTTGTCTCCGGTTCTTGTAACAGCGATGGTTTTACCGATCTCGACCTGATGTACCTTTCTGAGTTGGACCCCACCTGGAATAACGCTGACCTGGCGTTTTTTGCTAACCCGGAAGCCGCTGCAGTTGCGAACCCAATTGCTGCGGCGGCGTGCACGGCTGATGCCGCCGCATCCACGGCGGGTAAGCCCTTGGACTCCATGTTCTGGTGTGCAGGCTCATGGGGGGCTATCTACCCACTTTCTGGGGGGATGACCGGGGGCAATGATGTGATCCGTGAATCCAGTCTTTTGAAAACGCGAGTGTTAGCGGCGCTACATCGCCGCGGCCTGGCCTGGAAAACCATGGGGAATGAGGCCATGTGTCGGGGTGGCCATATCAGCCCCACATTACCCAAAACGCAGTACCGGTTTAGCCTGTTGCACCCTCTGCCGGAGACCAAGCGAGGTCACGTGATGGGGGAGTCCACGCTGCGCTGGGGGAATGCTCGCATTATTCCAGGGGTCGCCGAAGATCCTATTTATACCATCTGGCGCTGGCAAGACTGCTGCAACCTCTGATCCAGGAGAAAAAATGGATTTCCAACTAAGCGGTGCCCTGGCGCACTTCACTAGCAATGAACTTTGGCTGCCATTGGGGGCCATCGTAATTCTCGGGTTTCTAGCGCTGGTTATCCTGTTATGCAAACGCCAGCCTCAAGCCAGGTACAATGGCCGGGAGTATTTGTTTACCAAGACGGAATGGGTGTTCTGTCAGGTACTACAACAGGCCTTAGGTGATCGGTACTTCATCATGGGCAAGCCTCGCATTGCCGATGTCTTGTATGTCCGCAAGGGACTTTCTAAAAGCGATTGGGCCAGCGCGTTCCGCAAAATTTCAAGCAAGCACGTCGACTATCTCATCCTGGAACCTCTTGAGGGCCGGATAGTGGCCGCCATTGAGCTAGACGACCCTTCCCACCAGCGAAAAGATCGCCAGGCGCGGGATATGTTCGTCAACGGCGCCTTTTCTGAGGCCGGAATTCCCTTGCTGCGCTATCCCACCGCGAGAGAGTACGACCTGGTTACCATCCGGCAGGACGTCGATGATGCGGCCGTCCAACGTCTGGGAGATATTGCTTCATGAATGCCATTGTTCGCCACAACTGCTTCCGTAATCTGGTGTGCTGGCTACTGATTGCTCTGATGCTTGTTCATCCCGTCCTGCTTTATGCCGATGCGTTTACGGATGCAGCCCGTAGCGGCCAGGGATTTGCCGATGACATTAGGCTTAGCGATCCCGCTGGTGTCAGTGGAGGTAATATCGCGTTTGGCAGCGGTGACGCGATAAGCGTCAGCGACCTTTTCCCGGATACGGCTACGGGGTCCGGGGGGAGCAGCAACTATCCACACATGCGCGCCGACGGTGAACTCAAAGGCGAAGCGGGTAGCGACAGCGGTCTGTCCAACATGGGTATCGACGCGCTTACCAACATGCGATCTGAAGTAACCAGCCCTGGTGGCCCAAGCTCTATTCAGGGCATGGCCTATGAGGTTGTTCACAAAGCCAGCGATCACTCCCGACCGAATTTCGCCGCTGACCCAATGATGAATCAGTCACGTAACGTTTTTGCGGATATGGAGGCGTTCTCGAATGAGTTCGCGGATTGCAGCGTCGATGACAGTTTTAATGAAGGCAGTTTCGATGTTCACATGCCGGATTATCACCGTTGTAACGTCGTAGAGGATCGTACCGCCTCTTGTCAGCTTCGCCATGAATACGATGCGAAAGTCATATCGCACTTCGATGGTCCTATGAACATCGCGCCTTGCGGTGAAGGATGTCTCAATACCTGGATTGGACAAGTGGGTGACGACTACTGGAGTGGCAATTGCACCATCTACGAAGAGGAGACCTATATAACTGTCGATAATCCAGAGGCAATTACGTCGGCTGTTTTAGACAGAGCCCTTTGGGATGACTATATGCAGGTCTACTTTGGTCCCGTAGGAAGCGAAACGCTTATTTGGGAAAGCATGCCAGGCGTATTCCCCCCTGAAACCCCAGGTGCATGTGAGCTCAACACGAGCTGGGATACCAACCCAAACCTTGATATAACCCACCTTTTTAAAAGTATAGAACCAGGTGGCGTCGCTCGGTTCAAAATACGGGTATCCGTCACTGGGGAAGGCGAAGGCTATGGTCGGATCAACATTCAGTACGATTCGAAGAAAGCGATCACCCTGGACGAGTGGGGCGATGAGAAATGTCTGGAAGCGGTCAGCGGTGTGCGGGATGGTTTTGCCACGGCGGATGCCACCTGTACAAATAGCCCTGTTGGCTCCGATGGATGCTATGCAACCAACGGGGTAACCATTTGCCCCCATATGCTGAAACCTTCTCCGATACCAGAACTATCTCCGTTGTGCAGACTAGCCGAGGTAGACGTAAGCTACGACTTCTACAAAGGCTCGATGGACTGCTGGACGGACGTTAACGGGAATGAGGTGTGCGAACACAACGAAGGTGGGACGCTTGACTCTTGTCAGGCCTACGAGGACAACCCTCAGTGCGGCTTTATCTCGACCACCTGCGTTGATGGCGCCCGAGGCGACTCCGGTACCTGCTACGTTCGCGAAGATACATATGACTGTGGTTCCAGTCAGTCGGTTCCAACGTTAAATAAGTCCTCTGAGGTCACCTGCGGCGGGCCAATTCGTTGCATGGGGTCGGAGTGTTTTGACCACGAAGCTGAGGCCAGTCCAGACTTTGCCCGAGCCAGCGCTCTACTTAATGCCGCACAGTTCATGGGCCAAGATCTCGCTTGTAGCGGAACTGATGAAGACGGCGGGATTATTGGAGACGCCGACGTTCAGTGTACGGTTTTCGCTGGCACGCCTGGAGAGTGTAAAAAGGCAGTAGGTGGTACGGTAGATTGCTGCGAGGCGCCTGAGGGCATTAACCTTGGTGATTACCTCACGATGATCATGACGGTGCCCAAAATCGATGCTGGTATTACGGCGCTAGAAGGGACGTCGGCTGATGCTGTATTTGGGGCTTATAATGCGCTGCGAGAGCCTGCAATGAACTCCTGGTCGACGGTGACGCAGCCCTTCACGTCTCGCCTAGAAAGTGCTTCTGGCGCCTGGGATACGTTGAAAGGGTCAGTCCAAGACAAGGTCATTGAATTTACCGAGCCCCTGCGTGAAAAAGTGGCAGAGATGACTAGTGATGTAATCTTTGGTGCTGCAGAATCCGCAGGTGCACCATTGGTGGAAGGTGCGGGAAGCGAAGCTGCAGAAAGCTTTTCCGAACAACTTCTGGGCGAAGCTGGAGCATCTTTTTTGGGTGCCGCTATGACTGCGTACCAGATCTATGTAGCCGCGATGTTGGCTATTCAGCTCATCTGGAAGTGCGAGGACAGCGAGTTTGAAATGAATGCTCAGCGTGAACTGGACTCCTGCCACTTCGTTGGGTCCTACTGCAAGTCCAAGGTGCTGGGTATGTGCATCGAAAAGCGTGAAGCCCACTGCTGTTTCAGCTCGCCTCTCTCCCGCATCCTGCAGGAGCAGTTGCGAGCTCAAACCGGAGCTAGCTGGGGAAGCGCCGAGGCGCCATCATGCGCGGGCATTCCAGTGGAAGAACTTGCAAGCGTTGACTGGGAGGCAATAAACCTTGACGAATGGCTGGGCCTTTTGGCCCAGGAAGGCCTCTACAACGGTGCCGGTGATTTCAGTTTGGACTCATTGACTGGGGCGGGCTCTGCGCTTGACGTTGGTGGACGACTTAATACTGTAGATCGCTCCATGGAGCGTTTTAATGATGTCGATATCGATGGGGCCAGACAGGATGCGCAAGGAGATCTTAGAAGCCAAGGTGTTTGGGATAGCCTGAGTCCTTAACCCATTCCGCTACCGATAGCTTTCAAGTAGCCGAAAAAAAGCCCGGTATCATTAAATTGTGATATCGGGCCTTTATTTTCTATCCAGCTTGCAAAGTGCCCTTCAATAGGGCCCATTGATTACTCTTGGGTAATAAATAATTCTGCTTTCCCTTCATTCAAAATCATCGGGGGGAGGGTATCCCTGCCTTTTTCGTAGATATAGAACCAGCCGGGCATGGTGTTGGAAAGGCTCGTCATAATGTCTAATCGTAGCTGTTCAGCCTCTTCTTGGCCTAACGAAGCCTTAAGCTCATCTGAAAGCTTTGCCACCACCTGTAAGGAGTTGGTTCGCTTATCTGCATAGAAAGGGTAACTACGTGTCCCAGCCTCGCTCTTCGCTACGTAGGGCGTTTCACGTAGTGATTGGCTTTGTGAGGGGTAGATAAGGCCCACAGAGCAAATCTCGCTGCCAGAGCTAGCGTCGTCATTGCTAAGGCATCCAATTTCCTCGTTAACGAGGCCCAAAGCTAGCATATTCCGTGAAGAGTTTAGCCGAGCATCCAGAGCTTCAGGTACTACTTCGAGGGTAAAACCATTCTCACCAGCTGCAACCTGTCCGGCAGACATAAAGTGCTCTCGAATCACCTCTTTAGCATCAACTGGGCTGTCAGCTTCTCGCTCGGGAACGAAAGCAAAGGCGCTGTCGTATCCCATCATTCCCGGCCCCGACAGAAGTGCAGACGCCAAGCCGATACCGAGAGACGCTCCTCCGTTCAAGCCAAAACCAGCCGAGCTATTCAGCGCCAGAGCCGTGCCAGCACCTCCCGCCATATCACCCATGACAGTGCTGTACTCGTTGGCGCCTAGTTTGGTGTCTCGCGCTTCCCGAAGTCCGCCGGCCCTTGCCAGATTATAGGCTCGGCTGTTGTCTTCGCTGTAGCTACGATCCCCCATCGGAACGCTCGGCACACCGGCGCAACCCGCCAGTAGTGAGAATGCTGCAATAGTTGTCGTGAGGGTAAACGCTTTATTCATGTTGTCTTCCTGATGATCCTGTCCATTTGTATGCCTATTTTACCGCAATAGGGGGGTGGCCCAAATTTAATGACCTTGAGAAATCTGGTTCTAAACCCCGTAATGAACCGCGAGATTAAGTCCGCTGTTTAAGCTGTTCCCCGCGACAAACAGCGGGTTGATATCCACTTCTCAAACTGACCAGGAGCCCACGTCTAGGGCTTAAGAACGGAAACAAGCGCCCAGTGGTGATCAATAAAACGATATAAGGCACCATAACCGCAAAGGCATATAGCCATATCGCGATACGGGTTAAGGTGGCTGTAACCTGTTCATTTGTAATGGTTGTGACCGTGCTTTTTTCACAGAGAACTACAGGGCCAGGTACAGCGTTACTCTCTCCGAGCGGCACTATGGTTGAGGGGGTCTCGCAGCCCAGGTAATTGATACTCCCCTCGGTCGCTGGACCCAATGCTTGAAATTCGGCAACGCTATCTACTGCCTCAGCAATAAGCCTCTCAGGCGATATGGGGGTTATGGCCATATAGGACGCTAGCAATAGGCCTGCTATAGAGGCCGGCCATACGATGAATATGGTGAACAAGCACATAAAGGATTTTGTCAGTAAACCAGTGGCAGTATAGATATGCTGCATGTGTTTGCCTTTTGTTCAGTTAACAAAATGCCGCCGTGTTCAACGGCGGCAAGAGATCATTCTTTCCAGGTGACCGACAGGCCTGGTACTCAGACGACCGTAGCCGTTTCTTGAGGGGATGCTTCGTTGTGGGCTACCTCAGCTGGAGCGTCGGCCACAGGGAAGCCTTCGGTCGTCTCACCGGCGTCCTCGGCGATATTCGCATCCTGCTCTGCGTGATCTGGCATCATCGGTGCTTCAGTTTTAACTTCGGCATCCTTGCCCTGATTCGTCGCGGAGCGGCGAGCGCGACCTTCGGTTTGAATGATTCTTGAGGCGGTGCGGTTGATGTGCTGGCGCCACGTGCGCGCGGCAGCTGTACGTTGCTTACCGGTCATGACCTGAGCGTGCCAGAGGCTGTCGACCAGCATAACCAACTTGTCGAGCTTTTCGACCAGCTGAATAAATTGTCTTACCGTGGGCGCGGTGATTTCAACGGCCAACTCTACAGGGTTTGAGTAGCGATCAACGCCGTCAACCTTGTGCTTCTCCAGCAAATGCTCCATTTGAGCAATGACTGTATCCAGCTGCTTATCGGCCTCCGAAAGCATTGAACCGATGACGTCGGACACTTCGTCGATCTCATCTTCGTTACCAATGATGCGCAGGATAACGTCAGTAGAGAAAAGACTGTAAGCGACACGGATGAACGATCGCTCCATGACCTGCTGTGCCTGGAGTGAGTACAGCACGAGCGTGTGGTCCATGATCGGACGCGAATAGACGTTCTTGCGCTGGGCGTGTTCTTTGTTACTGCTGGGCACCGTCATCTGGTGCCGCATCTGAGTAGACGGACTGGCCGGCTTCTGAGCGTTTGGTTGGGTTAGGAGGGTCGGAGTTTCGGTCGTCATGGTGGTGGTTCCTCAACGGTTTGGTAAATGTCTAACGGTACGCCAAATCACGATAACGCCATTTTTACCAATCGAAGGGGCCCTGGAGAGGCCCTTAAAGGCATCAAACAGGAAATTGCATAATTTAATAAGGAGGGCGGCTCTACAACGTCTGAAGACTTGTCACGCTGAAGCGGCTCACATATAGTTAGTGGTGTTGAACTCTTAAGTTCACATCCCCGTAAGGTAGCTGACCTTCTCAAACATCCAGCATCCTCCCCGCCTTAGGCTGCATCTTGTATGTAGCAGACAGGCATTCTCGCTCCGCCCATGGCACTTCCTAAATCGCATTGCGATTTAGCGGCTGGTTGTTCAAGTCGTTAACCCTTGGTTCTACAACGCTGCCTTTTGGTAACGTATGTCTGTGCCGATCATCCCGTTTCGGGTTGATCGGCGCTTAATCCAGCACGTTATGTGCGCCTAATGCTCTCTGAGCTATGGAGTTTATGATGATCCCTTCACTATCTGTAAGCAACGCCCTCGGTTTGATCGTGGCTATCACTGTTCTTTCCCTGTTCGGCCAGGTTTTGGCTACCCAGTGGAGAGGCAAGATGTCTCGTTTCCAGGAGCGTTTGCTACATGCTCTTTGCACCTTGCAGTCTGCAGGTTTGCATTCTGCGTGGAAGCGTGAGGTTACGACTGCGAAGGTGTCAATCCTTCGGCCAGTTGACCCCATCAACGATCCACGTTGGGCAGCGTACGATGCACCGGCCTACCAGCGCCGTGGATTGACGCTTTCGTTTGAGGCTGAAAGCTAAAACGTTACTAATTCACCCGAATCAGTAACACCACCCTTTGACGGGACATGTTTCCCGTCAGGGGCATGTCTCGTCTCGACTATCGAGGCATCACAATGGATACAACTACCGTCGCTACAGCGATCTTCACACTTAGTGTGTGCGGCTACGTCTCTGTTGCATTTATATATAGCTGGGTTAATGGCTAGCTAACAGGTAAGTCCTGACCGTTTTACTTCCCTTTAGGGGCTCACTGCCCCTTGAGGGTATTGCGCCCCATTATTTCTGGAGCGCTACCATGAACCTACTTGAACGCCTTATTGGCCGTATTGTGACGAACTACCAGTCTATGGATCTAGTAGTCTGGTTATTTGTGCATTATGCGCTAATCCTGTTGGCCATTATCGTAGTGGCTAAAGCGATAACGTGGGCTCATGCACGTCTATCCAAGCCTAAGCGTCGGGTTTTGAAGCCCATGGCGCGTAAGCGGTACTGAAGTAATATGGCAAGCCCTCGGGCTTGCCATGCCCAATGACCCTAACACTGTAGATCGGTAAGCTTTTGGTCTGAAAAGTTCACCCATCACCAGTTTGTTGTGCCTAAGCACAATAAAATGAGGTAGCGCTGACCTCTTGAAATAATCAGCATTCTTCTCGCTATTATTAGCTCAAACCTTCCCTGTCGGGGGCCTTCCCCTATGGGGAATGATCTCTGTTTCAGGGAGCACTCTTTGGAGTTCTCTTATGACAGCCACAAACAACGCCAACGCCAATAAAGTGAATATCGCCAAAACATTTAATGTTTTGGTATCACCTAAGGCGGAAATGTTTCGCTTTCCCAACACAGACAACCCTTATATACCGACGACCTCACCGTCATACGTATTTCGGGCGACTGTATTAATGGAGCTTTTATCGTTTCTGAAACGACCTGATGGTGATGCCTTCTACATCACAGGGCCAACCGGTTCCGGCAAAACGTCGTTAGTACTTGAGACGGCGGGTCGCTTGAACTGGCCTGTACAATCTCTCACCTGCAGTGGCCGTATGGAAGCCTCTGATCTGATAGGGCAATACGTGCTTAAAGCTGCGAAACCCGGTGAAGAGCCGAGCATGTCATGGCAATACGGGCCTCTGCCTGTGGCCATGCGCTTTGGGCACGTTCTGCTTCTCAATGAAGTGGATATGATGCCGCCAGAAGAGCTCGCTGCCTTCAACGATGTGCTGGAAGGTAAGCCACTTGTCATTGGCGCCAACGGCGGTGAGGTGATTAAGCCTCATCCCATGTTTCGTGTCATTGTCACCGGTAATACGGTGGGTGCTGGGGACGAAAGTCAGGCCTACCAGGGTGTGATGATGCAGAACCTTGCTTCGATGGACCGGTATCGTATTGCCCAGGTGGACTACCCACCTGCGCATGTCGAAAAGGACATTTTAGCTAATGCAGGTACCAAGGTGCCTGAAGCGCTTCTGACAAGTATGGTGACGTACGCGAACGAGGTACGTGCATTGTTCGAGTCTGGCAATCTGTCCGTTACGTTCTCGACGCGGACCCTACTGCGCTGGTGCCGGCTGGCCTCGCGCTTCAGGGCTAGCGTTGATCCGTCCGGAAAGACGAACGGTATGGGCTATGCACTCGAAATGGCGCTTTTGCGTCGAGTGGGCGATAAGCCCGAGCAGCGAGCTGCCATGCTGCAATTAGCAAAGGATGTATTTGGTCAAGACAGCTGGGTAGAGGGAGTTGTGGCTGAGCCGGAGCAAGCAAACACTGCAGACGCCACTATGGCTGAAGCGGCGTAACGGCCAACCCGAACGGCCGCACCTTAAGTGCGGCTTTCTGTCTATACGGTACGCATGTGGAGATCCAATATGTCGAACGCTAATTCGCTTTGGTGCTGGCTGTTGCGAGTGAACGAAGTGTCAGAAACCCATTGTCCTGACAATGCGGAAGTCTTGCTGGTGAAGGCGCTAACAGAGGGAGCCGGTCGTTTAGGCCTTCCCCTGGCGCAAGAGCCTGATACATCTGGTTGTATGTTCTCCTGCGGTGGTCTAAAAATTTATTCCTCCAATGGTGGTGAGAATAATACGATCAGCGATGCCGGAGAGGGCGGTGGCGAGGTCCCCTGGTCCTTGGGGCATCGTCCATTTCTACTCATGCACTTTGCAAGTAGTCGTCTCAATGCGCAATTCACCATCAACGAGCGTGGCGAGCCCAAGCTAATGATGTCAGACGAAGCGGTTAGGCCTGTTCCAGAGTTCAAATTCTGGGCGGACTACGAAGCTTTTTTCGATCCTTTGGTTGAACAGGGGATTGATCTATCTGAGGTGAAAAAAGACTTGATTTCGCTTGGACTTATCCAGGGGCCGCTTTCCTTCGGTCTCGACGATGACGACGATAACGACTTCATTCTTTAAAACCTTCTTTAATATGGCGGCTTTCCGCCTTACCCCTGGGGGGCGCCACTCCTTCGGGGGTGGTGTTCTCTCCAAATTACATGATGGAGTGAACCATGACAGCATCAACTCAAACCGCTTCTGCAGCGTCTTCATTTGTCGTCCAGATGTCTGAGCGCTATGGCATCGATCAAGACAAACTGATGGATACGCTAAGGAAAACGGCCTTTAAACAGCAAGACAAGCGTGAAATTACACATGAACAGATGGCCGCCATGATGGTGGTCTGTAACGAGTTCAAGCTGAACCCCTTCATCAAGGAAATTTATGCTTTCCCCGATAAGACGGGTGGCATTATTCCTGTGGTGAGTGTGGACGGCTGGGTAAGCCTTGTGAATCGCCAGCCCACGTACGAAGGGGTTGAGTTCGTGTATTCCGATCGGTATGTGCATATGGAAAATGCACGCAGTCCAGCCCCGGACTGGATCGAGTGTTGGATTCATCGGAGCGATTTGGCCAAGCCGGTTAAAATTCGTGAATTCCTCGATGAAACCTACCGGTACACCGGTTCGATACGTCCATGGCAAACACACCCCAAGCGTATGCTTCGGCACAAGGCGTTGATTCAGTGCGCTCGCATCGCCTTTGGGTTGCACGGGATATACGACGAAGATGAAGCTGAGCGTATTATTAGCCCTGAGCAAGGTAACGGGGATGATATCAATACGCTGCACGCCCCGCTTTCTGTCGAGGTCAAGACACAGCTCGATGAGGTACTGACTCAATTGGTCGAGCAATGTCGATCTAAAGGTAGCTTTGCACCTGGTCGTGAGTGGATTAACTCTCAACCGGATGCGGCCGCTCGTGAGTATCTAAGCGAGCAGCTGGCTAACGCCGAAGCACAGAGCTCAACGCTGGTATCGGATAGTGAACAGTTGCCTGAACAGTCTGTTTCATCGCATACCAATGCGCATGTAACACAGAATGCCTTGGCACAACGATCATCCGCACCTAGCGCTGACACTAAGGCGTCCTCCTCTGATGAAGTAACCGAGAAGCTGAAGACGGCTACTGCGGAGCTCATTAGTGCTTGTCGTCACCAGGGTGATTACTCGCTTGGCTATAAGTGGGTCGAGTCGCGTTTGTCGAACCCCGTTCAACAGCAGTATGTGCGTGATGCTTTGGATATCGCTCAAGGCGAGGATCAGAAGCTTCAATCAGCTGCTTAACCTCCACGTCGATAGGGGCTCTTAGAGCCCCGTCATAGGTGATCCCGATGAAATACGTCGATTTGGAGCAAGGCTCCACTGAGTGGCGCCTCTGGCGCACTCGGGGGATAACGGCAACGGATGCCGCGGTACTTCTTGGACTATCGCCTTACAAGACGCTGTGGCGCTTGTGGGCCGAAAAATCCGGGTACGCTACCGAGGTTGATCTAAGTCTGAACCCGCTGGTGCAATATGGCAGGCGCAACGAAGCTGTGGCCCGACGTCAATACGAGGCGCAGGTGGGGGAGCTAATCCTTCCCGCTTGTGTGGAGTCGACTCGGATGCCGCTGTTCAGGGCGTCCCTGGACGGTGAACGCAGTTCCAATGAACCAGTAGAAATCAAGTGTCCAAGTGATGCGGTTTGGCAAGATGTGAACACTCATGGTCGAAACAGTCGTGAGTTTAAATATCACTATTGCCAACTACAGCATCAATTGCTTGTCACTGAGTCTCGCATCGGATGGCTTATATTCTGGCACGCCGAACACGGCTTGCTGGAATTCAAGGTTGAACGTAATGACACCTTGCTGCGTGTGCTCGTACAGAAGGCACGGGAATTTTGGAACATGCTGGTATCGGGTGTCGAGCCTGAGAAAGACCCCCAGCGCGACCTTTATTTCCCTTCTGATGATAATCAGGCTGATGCCTGGATCAAAGACGCGCAGGCTTACCGCCAAGCGCAAACCGAGATCGACGCTCTAAAGGCTCAGGTCCTGGAACTGGAGAAACGTCGAGACAGCTCATTATCTTCACTGAAGAAAATGATGGGGGAGTACTTCCATGCTGAGTATGCCGGCGTAATGGTGACTCGCTACAAGTCGAAAGGGAAGGTGAAATACTCCTCTCTGCTCGACGACTTGAAGCAGCAGGGTGTGAAAGTAGACGAAGACCGTTATCGCGGAGATCCTTCTACGCGCTACCGAGTGACCGTCACTGATGCTTTGGCACCACGTAACATTGTGGACAGAAGCGTGTTAGCGCCTCTTGACGCAATCTCATAAGCAAGCGATGCTTGCTCAACAAACGGGGGTATACCCCCGTTTTCTTAATGCCTTTGCCGGCAGAGACATTAAGAAAACGCTTTATCGCTCTTTAGCGATGAATGTGGCAGCACTGACCACACAAAATAACCAGTATTTTTCCTTTCGCAGCTTGCTGCATTACCTCGCCCAATGGGACACATACTCCCATTGGGGGTGTGTGTCTTGATTGGGCTTTTCTCATTTGGAGAATCCCATGACAACACTCGCAACCTTGAACGTGAAAACCCTGAACCAACTTTGTGTGGTCCATGCGGACTTCAACATCTGGTCTGGTAAAACGCGTCTTCGGCCCGAGGATATCAAACTCGGAGCCGGAGGCGAGATACCTCCTGAAAAACTGGCCAGTCTTGGCAACAAGAAAATTTGTGAACCGTCGGCGCTCAATCCTTTCAACTCGTTGAAAACCGCTTGTCTTCGGTTTTTGCGCCATTACGGCTTACGCTTCATGAACGGCTATGCCATTCCGGCTGACAAGCTCGACTACGTGGAGAGTCAACTGGAGACTATCAAAGCGCAGTTTCTCACCGAGCGTCAGGACTTTCTGGATGCTTATGAAGCAACTGTTGAGAAGTGGATCGATGATAATCCAGAGTTTGCTCAGTCTATTCGTACCGGCAGAATGCCTATCGATGTGGTCCGTGAACGTATTGGGTTTGAATACACGATCTACAACATCAACGCCGTCAACGAGAAGTCAGCTGACCAGCTGTCTCGTCAAATGGATTCACTTACGAGCGATCTCTACTCAGAAATTGAGAAAGAGGCCAACAATTTCTACCACAAGTATTTGAACGGTAGAAAGGAGCTCAATACCTCGACCAGGGCTACCCTGGAAAAGCTCTACGACAAGATCGACGGCTTAAGCTTCATGAATGCCTCGCTGGAACCCTTGGCCACGTTGCTGAAGGAAACCATCGATGGCTTCGAGTCGCATAAGGTTAAAAGTCGGATTGAAGGCGCATACCTCTACCAGGTAACCACCGTGGTTTTGATTTGTGCCGATCGTGAGAAAATCCATGGCTATGCCGAGGGAAGTGTGACCGTTGATTCAGTCACTTTCAGTGGGGCAGGGCTTCTTGATGATGCCCCGGCTACCGCTGAGTTACTGACTCCGACTCAGCACTCTTTGATGTCAGACGAAGAGACCTCAGTAACTGCTTCACAAGAGCAGGCTGGCGCAGATGTTTCTGAGCCGGCTACCGTCTCTGAAGTCTCGTCGAATACTCCCGCCGACTCTTCTTCTGCGCTACCTGTCGATCTTCTGGGGGATATCGCATCATTTTTTGCTGATTACACAGTGAAAAGTGAGCAATCCGATACAGTGAGCGATGCCGTGCCAGAAAGGGATGCCATTAAGCAAGAACCTGAACCAGAAGCAACTCAGGCGTCTACTGCTAGTGAAGTGAACTCCGATGCTAATTTGGACGAAACTCACGTTGAGCCTGCGCATTCGTTCGCAAGTGATTCTCTAGCCAACCTGCTGGAAGAAATGGGCGCTATGCCGAATGACACCTCTGCTGACTTGTCAGGAGAAGCGTTGCCGGTGTTCGATATGGACGACATCGATGATGGTGCCTGGTAACTTGCCTGTCACCTTCGCTTAACCAATGGGGTTTGACGCCCTTTATCCTGAACGCGTTTTTTGACGCTGATAGCACCACACCCTTTTGGGGTGTGGTGTTTTCTCATCTACTGGTGAAATACCATGACTGATCGTAAAACCTTGCATAACGCGCTGCCCATTCTGTGCGCTGCGTACTCGCAAAAAGTAGGTGTACCGATCGTTATAAGTGGACAGAGCGCTTATACCGACGGGAATACCATCGTTATTCCCAACATACCTGAATCATGGGGCAACTATGATGCTCTCTGGGGCTATCTGGCTCACGAATCGGCGCATGTTCGTTTAACAGACTGGGATGTAGTGCCCACTAAGAAAGGGCTCGTTCATAGCATGTTCAACATTACGGAAGATTGTCGTATCGAGAGAGCGATGATCAAGCTTTATCCGGGGATGTCGCATACGTTGAATGAAGTCGCGCGATACATGTCTCGTGCCGGACATTACGCTATTCCGAACGAGCAAACCCATCCGGTTATTATACTGGAGGCGTACTGTCTCTATTATCTCCAGACACGATACGTTGGGCAGCAAGCCATTGAGCATGAGCTTAGGGAAACCGAGAAGGTTTTTAAGACAGTGTTTCCCCAAGCTGTGTATGTGCGTTTGCAAAGCCTTTTCCGTCGGGTACCTGATATGGAAACGTCGCAAGACGCTATGGATCTAACCATGGCCATCCTTTCGATGCTTCAGGATGAGGCAAATAAGGCACCTGAAAATCCCTCCCTGAATCCACCCAAGCCACAAGTGGGTGATAACGGCCAGAAAGGTAATGACCCGAAGGGTGATGACTCAGGCTCAAGCCAGGGTAACGGCCAGAAAGGTGATGACCCGAAGGGCGATGACTCAGGCGCTAGCCAGGGTAACGGCCAGAAAGGTGATGACCCGAAGGGCGATGACTCCGGCGCTAGCCAGGGTAACGACCAGAAAGGTGATGACTCGAAGGGCGATGACTCAGGCGCAAGCCAGGGTAACGGCCAGAATGGTGATGACCCGCAGGACGATGACTCCGGCGCCAGCCAGGGTGACGGCCAGAAAGGTGATGACCCGAAGGGCGATGATTCCGGCGCCAGCCAGGGTAACGACCAGAAAGGTGATGACCCGAAGGGTGATGACTCAGGCGCCAGCCAGGGTGACGGCCAGGAAGGTGATGACCCGAAGGGTGATGGCCCGCAGGGCGATGACTCCGGCGCCAGCCAGGGTAACGGCCAGAAAGGTGATGACCCGAAGGGCGATGACTCAGGCGCAAGCAAGGGCAACGGCCAGAAAGGCGATGGCTCCGGCGCAAGCCAGGGTAACAGCCAGAAAGGTGGTGGCCCGAAGGGCGATGACTCAGGCGACAGCCAGGGTAACGGCCAGAAAGCAGTAATTCGGGCCTTAGGGGCTGGCGAAGATGATCACCTGCATGACGCATTTGATCGCTTTCGCTCTGATCTTGAGTCCTCTTCCGACTCAGAGCCGCCTCTATGCACGAAGATTCACATGCCTGGTGATGCTCATTCGATGGGTGGCCAGTTGGCATCTGATCTGAAGCAACGCACGCGCCTAGTGTCAACGGCTATACGCTCCCAGCTAATGGGACTCGTACAGTCAGCGAAGCGCTCCAGTGTTAGAACGGTACGAAGTGGTGGCCGTCTAAGTGGTAAACACTTGTCCCGCTTACGTCGAGGAGACACACGTGTCTTCCAGAAGCGTACGGAACATGAGCAGCCGAATACTGCCGTCCATCTTCTCGTCGATATGTCGAGATCAATGGTGGTCGGTGAGTCGACTGAACGCCCCCCTTATGTGGTGGCAAACGAAGCGGCGTTGGCATTAGCAATGGGCTTAGAGGCAATCCCAGGAGTTAATCCGGCCGTTACTTACTTTAGTGGGGGGTATCAACCGTTGCTGGCCGCGGTAAAGCACCAAAAGTCAGTGACAAGAAACGTTGACCGCTTTAGTGCTATCCCGAGGGGGACAACCCCAATGGCGGAGGCGGTCTGGTATGCTGGGTTTGAGCTCTTGCAGCAAAAGGAGCCACGAAAACTCATCATTATTGTTACCGATGGCGACCCTGACAGTGGTAGTGCGATGAAAGATGTCGTGCAACGCTGCCAAGGTTCTAACATTGAGTTAATCGGAATCGGCATAGAATCTAATGCGATTACTGAGTTCTTGAGTAATTCAGTCGTCATTAACAATGTCGAAGAATTACAAAGCACCCTATTTAGTCTCATTGGAAAAAGCCTGCTTCGCGCATCGTGAAGCATCAACTAACAGCCCCTTCAGTAGAAGGGGCTTTTTTTTGGCTCTAACTATCTACTCAGGTAAAATTGATGCAAATCGATAAACTGATCTTAACCAAGGTGCTTTCATGAATAGCGGCAATGCGGACTTTCTAAACACAATCTCCTCGGATGATCGAGATTTCATTCTTAAGTCAATTGCCAAGCATTATGGTATTACTTCGAAAGAAGCACTTGCCGAAGTTACAAGAGATGAAGCCGAATGGCTTTTAGAGTACATGGTGGAGCCAGCGAGAAGTGCTACATGGAGGCTTATGAAAGATATGGGTTTTTGTAGTGAAGGCACGTTCAACTCTGCAACGAATCAAGAAGACATGACCATAACACCAGATCGACAACAACATCCAGGTGTTGAGCATTTCGAAGTACGCTTTCTAAACCAACCCACCGAGAATATACGCGGCGTTGTCACTCTAGTTTTTCCCGTAACTAGGCTGAGAGGCGAGCGACAAGAGAAAGCTGATGAAAGGATTGCGTTAGCCACACTGTACACAGATAAACCGCCTTCGTTATTAATGACGATACCATCCTCCATAAGACTGGAAGATCTACCAGAGCTCGGCACCGCATTACAGAATTTTTATGCAAAAGTTAATCTGGAACATCAAAAAACAACTGCATGATGCCATGCTCACAATATACATTTGTATATGTTTGAAGTATTTTGAGCATAGACCTGAAATTATTATATTTAAAAATTAAAGTGTAAAAATGAAAAAAATGTATAAGTACATCCGTGGTAAAGTAAATTGTCTAAAAAAAATTGGCAGAGGTGTTCATTCTTTCTTTGGAAATTGCCTTAATGGAATTGGCAGAGGTGTTTGCTTTTTCTTTGAAAAAATGCTGGAGCCTTTATACGAATATGCGTTATACGAGCTGACAAGCAAGGCAGGTTATAGCGCAATGTTCAAGGCTTTTTTGCTGCTGATCACACTTTATACTTTATCGATTTATGAAATTTCAAAAGTGGTTCTCGATGTAGATATGAAACTTTATGTTTCAGAGGTTCAATCACTTGTTTCGGAAGCAGAGTCGGACAATGGAGCGACGCATAAAATTATTATCGATGATAAGCTGTGTAGGTTTGAACCTATATCAAAACCCTCGCAAAGGTTGGAAAGTTACCGACAGAGTATTATCGAGACTATTAATAATACCTTTGCAGAATTCCGCAGATTAGTTGAAGTGCTAATGTACATTTTTGGATTCATAAGTGTAGCGGGGTTCGCACTTCATCCTTTTTTGCATAAAAAGAAATTTTCAAGGCGTTGAACTGATTCTGGGAGTTAATCCAACGGTTGGCGAGTCATTAGCCTGGACTACTACACGACCATAGGTCACGCATGAATGTTAAAACGCGGTCACGTGGTCGTCGCATGCGTCGATCGAACCTGGTATATTGATATTTCAATCGCCTATGCGATCTGAAGTGGTAGCGCTGGCCACTGTAATCTAACCAGCATTCTTGTCGTAGTATTGAGGCGCCTCTTTCTGCCTCTCCTTAACCACTCTCCGGTCCTATCGGGCGCTTTATCCCGATAGGGATGAAGTGCTCCAGGTCCTATGCCCATGGAGCTTTATCATGACCTACATCGTCAATACTGCGCTTGGTAATAACCGCGGTACGCCGCGTATTTGGCTAGAAGGCGCCAAACTCTCTCGGGAGGGCTACGCCCCAGGCCGTACGTACGACATGACCATAGCCAAGGCGAAGCTGGTAATTACGCCTAACCCTCGTGGCAAGTACGTCATCAGCAAGAAAACCCGTAACGGTAAACTCATTCCAGTAATCGACATTACCCGTCAGGACCTGGCTGAGCTATTTGATGGAGTGGAAGCTCTTCGCGTGCTTGTCACCGAGGGTAAAATCGTCATTACGGCACATCACCAGCATGCCAAGGTTAAGGATCGCGTCGACAGGCTTATGTCTCGTTTACAGTCCAACCAACCTTTGCGTGTGTGCTCGTTATTCCTGGGTGGGGGCGTGCTGGATTCCGCCTTCCACTCAGGGTTGGAACGTGCCGGCATTAGCAGCAAAATTGGTGTCGCGGTCGAAATAGAGCGTGCCTACCTGGAATCCTCGATCCTGAACAATCCAGAACTCTGGGACTCGGCCTCAATACCCATTGAATCGCCCATTCAGCATGTCAATCTTGGACGCAATCCACCTCAGATGGACGTCGTCATAGGTGGAATTCCTTGTACTGGCGCCTCTCGATCAGGAAGATCGAAAAACCAGCTGGAATTTGCGGAATCTCATGAAGCCGCTGGCGCGATGTTCTTTCACTTCTTAAGCTTCGTTGAAGTGATAAATCCCTCGATCGTCCTCATTGAGAACGTTAGTGAGTATGCCAATACTGCCAGTATGGCGGTCATTAGATCCGTACTCAGCTCGCTGAACTATGAACTCCATGAGCGTATTCTCGATGGCAATGAGTTTGGAGCACTTGAGGCGCGTAAGCGTTTGTGTGCAGTGGCCATTACGAAAGGCTTAGGCTCTTCGTTTGATCTGAGCACGGTCATGCCACACGTCACTAAGCCTTCAAAACTGGCGGACGTGCTTGAGGATGTTCCAAAGGACTCGGAGCGTTGGAAACCCTACTCATATCTGGCCGATAAGGAAGTGCGTGACAAAGCGGCTGGTAAAGGGTTCGCCCGTCAGTTGCTCACTGGCGACGAAGGGTTTTGTGGAACGATTGGTCGTGGATATGCAAAATCGCGTAGCACAGAGCCATACATCGTTCATCCAGACGGTTGTGGCCTTTCCAGGCTTCTGACACCCGCGGAGCATGCGGCCGTGAAGGGGATACCTTTCCAGCTTGTGCAGGGGCTAAGTGCCAATAAAGCCCATGAGATTCTTGGTCAATCCATTGTCTATCCCGCGTTTGAGGCAGTAGCCATGGCCCTTGGCCGGGATCTACTTGCGACAGCAGGAATCGATAATAGCCGATACCAAGAAGTCTTAGTTGAAACGCTGGACCCTGAAAATGATGGGTTTATCGGTGGAGACGATCTGGGCGAAGGCTTGGCACTGATTGATACACACACAGGACGTGTAAGCTTGGTCGCTGAAGGACGGCAACCCGGCTGGCCGATCAGCATTTGCGACGATACCATTTCCGTGCGTACCAAGGACGGAATGGCACGAACCCTCCAGGCGATCAAGCCGGGCCCTGAGCCTGAGCTTGAAAGTAACCTGGATTGGCGGATACAGGAGCACGTACGGCAACACGGTGACTCCATTTTCGTCGATCTAAACAGTGAGCAAGGACGCCTTCTTCTCGAAGACCTGAATCAACCATGCACTAGCCAAGATACCTTTCTGGCGGCGGCATGATTTCAGTCCAATACCACGTGATTACTGCAGGCTCATGCCGTCAGTGATTCTTTCGCTACCCTTAAGGGCAACATTCCTTGAGGGGTTGTTGCCCTTATTTTTTAGGATGCAATGACTATGATAACCAAGATGCCAATTCCGACTATGTGCCCTTTGAACAAGGTGAACATACCTGGCTGCTAAAAGGTACGTTTACCCTCAAAGCCGCTTAGCGTTCCCAATCTCCAACTCTGAGCATCGTACCCGGTGCTATTTCTAACCCTATTGGGGCAGACCATTCCCGTTAGGGTGGCTGCCCCTGTTTTTCTATGCAGGAGCAATTCTAATGATATTAGGTGAAGTCACTGAACCAAAGGCTGTATTGAGCCAGTTGTCCACCTACGTAGGCCTGTGGCAAACAGTGGGTCCTGAGTTTGGCCCGCTGCTTGGTAGCGAGGTTCTGTTGCCGAAACGTCCCGAGCACTGGAGCTTGAAAGAGCTAGCGGCGTTTAAACAGTCGCAATCCCGACTAGGCCGTTCTCACAAGCAAGAGTTTGAGCGCCTATGGGAAGCGGTTTACAAAGCTCGTGGTCATGTCTTTGGTGATAACTATTGGCTTAGACGCTCTAAAAGCTTACCTGCCGATCTGGTGCGTGAGCTTGAGCGTGAATGGCTAGACCTAGAACCTCAGGTGGCACGTGCAGCGATTGCCCGCACTCGACCTGGTATTTCTCCGGAAGCTGTTCTATCGGGAGCCAGTTTGTATGAAGCGTGCAAAGCTTTAGCTGTTCGTGCAAAAGGGGCTGATCATTTACCTGTTCGGGGAATAGAGCATATTGAGTTCCCCCTTAAAGGTGCAGATTGGCCTTTCAAGAACGACGGGGAGTACGTAATGCTGCCGTTTGGCATCATGGTCGTAAAGGTCAAAAAGTCGTTCTACATTCGCTCGACTTACCGACACTGGTTTTCCGGCGTTGAAAGTAGCTGGTTACGTATGTGAGTAGGCGCTTGTGTTCATCTGAAAGCCCTTTTTGCTGGAGGTGGCGCAACCATAGCGAGTATCGTCTCCGCCCGGTTTACCAGGCGGTATTTTTTATGCCTGAAATTTTCCTTTTACCGATAACTTGCACGAATTTATTATTAATGACAGCATTTACGGGTGCTTCTTCGACAGCACGACAGCCCACCATGGCGAAGTCCGATTGAGGACAGTCGATTTATCCTATCTTCTACGCATGATCCTTCCTGGGACGTGTTTTGTGGGCTGAACTCAACGCCAGGTAAACGGAACCATGCCATGCCTGTAAATGATCACCTTCGATTCCCTTCAGGGATCACAGTCCAGCAAGCTAAAAAAGATGCCAGAGCTTTGTCAAAATCCAAGGAGATACCGCGTAGCGCGGCATTGGATATTATTGCTCAAAGCAATGGCGTTGCTATGCCATGGAGTAACGCAGTCGTATGGCTTGCTGAGAAAAATGACGTAGTGGCATCGTTTACATTGCCATTGCCTAGTTCCCACAATCATATTGTCGATGTGCCTGAATATGCGCCAGTTGTAGTGATTACAGGCGATGCGGGATGTGGGAAAAGTATTCTTTCTCTTGAGCTAGCTAAGCAGCACCTTTCTAAGCATCCCAATGCAAACCTCTACAGGTCATCACCCATTGGTAGGAGACCAACCGAGCCTTCTGAAGTCTCACGCTCTTTGCACATGCCTGAACACATGCTCGTAAGCCTGGAGAAGAACTATCCTGGAAGGGTAAAGGTCATGACATTTGAACCCGAAAGTGTCTTCCCTGTTGATGCCCCGGCGGGCTCGCTGATTCTGGTGGATGATGTTTCGCTTAACCCTACATTTGCAGTCGACTTCTCGAAATGGAGAAAGACCGCACTCGCTCGAGGGCTAGTGCTAATTGTCTGCTGCCAGTCTCCATCAGAAGTATTTCAACCCGCTGTTCCAGCGGACGTTGGCTTGATGATAATGGGGCGTACCAAGTATTTGCGAACCCCCTTATTTGATATCCCAGGCATCAGGCAATTGAGCCAAGTGCTAGCAGAATTACCCAATTACGGAAATTTTTTGGCCGCGCCTTTAGTTGGGAACTGGGCCGGCATCATACGTTTACCAGCTCCGAGCCTCTAGTTAATCGCGCCGGCTTCGAGCCGGCCTTTTTGAGCGTTCCATACTCTCTTCTTCCTCAAAAGAAGCAGTTTGTAGCCTTGGCACATTTTCCTAGAACGGGCTTGGTTGCTGGTGTTAGGCTAATGTGGAGGCCTCCAGGCAACTCTCTCAGGAATGCACGCGATTAAACATCAATCCTGACAGAGGGCTTTATGGCCACACCTTCCCGCCAAGCTACTTCGCTTCGACCAGGGCAGTTTCGCCACTTAATTCGTGTCGCGGGCGTCACTGGCCGTATGCCACAGCGCGACCAAATGTTGCTCTGGATAACGCATACAACCGGCATTCGCGTCACAGAGCTAGCCCAGCTACGTATAGACGATGTTCTCCTTCCTAGCGGTGCCGTCCGTGCAGAGGTGTATCTGCGAGCCCAAATCACCAAAGGCTGCAAAGCGAGAAATATTCATTTCACCCATCCTAAGTGCGTGCAAGCCATTGAGGCGTGGCTTGAAGTGCGCCACCTCCGGCAGTGGGGATGCTCTCAAGAAACCAGCTACAGAGGCTTTCTTCCGCATAGCAAGCTGGTACTCACTCACAAAGGCCAGGCCTTCGAGCTGGCTACCAAAAAGCGATTATTGGACACAGGCCCTAAAGATATACGTCGTGCGATTCGCTACAGCAGACATTTAGCCGCTTGTATCGACAAGCGGGAATCAAGCTAGGTAGCAGCCACAGCGGTCGTCGTACCCTCGCGGCTCGGGTACTTGCAGCAACAGGTGATATTGAATCGGTGCAGGCCATTTTAGGTCACTCCGAGCTAGATCATACAAAGCCCTACCTTTCTGTAGACCAAGACACCATACGCAGAGCTTTCGAGGTAGCTTTGTAGATACTAATGTTGACACGTATCGTCCCAAAAGCTAGAGTAGCTACATAAGTAGCTACATTGGAGTGTCAGAATGAATAGCGAAATTAAACGGTGGGGCAATAGCGCAGCAGTTCGCCTATCAAGCAAGGTGCTTGCACAAGCCAACCTTGACGTATCTACGCCCATTAGCATTAACGTTCGTGCCGGTAAAATCGTCATCGAACCGTTGGTTAAGAAGCGGAAAATGCTAAAACTGCCTTTCTCAGAAGCTGAGTTGCTGCGTGGATTAACACCAGAAAGCGCCCACGCTGACGAACTAGCAACGCCATCATCTGCCGAAATGGGGCATTCATGAGTAAGTATGTACCCAAGCGAAACGACATTGTATGGCTTGATTTTGAGCCAACGAAAGGTAAAGAAATAGGCAAATATCGACCTGCTCTAGTTTTATCTTCTGAGGAATATAACAAGCAGAGTGGCTTGATGATCTGCTGCCCAATTAGCACCAGTGTTCGGGGTGGTGTAACAGAGGTTCCTGTTAATAATCTGGATCAACCCAGTGTTGTTGCTGCAAGCCTTATTCAGACACTTGCTTGGCAAGATCGTAGCGTGAAGTACATTGTCCGTGCAGAGCGGGGCGTAATGGATGAAGTTCTGGTAAGGCTGATCCCGCTAATTGGGGCTGACAGCGTTATAGAAAAATTTGTTGAATAGGAATGTAATGAATAACTGGATGAAAGATAACCTATCAAGTGTGTTCAATCTCTTCATGATAGCAGCACCCTCGGTCTATCTTGTCTACTTGCTAGCAGAGGTTGTTATAAACGAGTTCCCTGGTGTGGTGCCGCACTGGTTCCAAATTGCAATAACTATGGTTTATGCATTGATTGTCATCGGCCTTGTTCTGGCTGAGATAGCTAGACGTGCAACAGAGGAAGCCAATGAGTCCTACATAAGGAACAGCACAAAGCCCAATAAGAAAACCCATTAAAAATTTGATCAAGGAAAAGGGGGCAAGTGTGCATAATCTTTTGGAAAAAATAAAAACATGGGTTCTTGTTCATAAAAGATTCCCTTATGAAGGGTCTATTGCGGATAGTGAAAATCTGGCCGAGGCGCACGTTAAGCTAGCAATTTATTTTGCTTACAGCTGTGTCTGTATCGGATTGCTCTTGTTCCCATTGGGGCTACTGGTGACCTTAGGAGTATTTACACCGGCTACGCCTGGCTATAACCCAATTTGGGCTTCCTGTCTCGTTACAGGTTTAGGGCTTCTAGTAATCCAGTCTATGCATATAGCTGCAACCTTATGTCCAAGCTCTGATAAAAAATAGGAAAAGGGGGTACGCAGATAGTGACTGGGTTCATGTACCTGGCGCACCGGGATGCGAGATACGCTCGCACAAAGGAGAGCTGATAAACCATCGTTTTGAGTATGTTGAGAGCCACCAAGATTCTAAAATTCTTATTGAAGCGGGCACAACTTTGAACAGCGATTGTTTTCCCGATCCGAATATACCGAAGTCATAGGAAAACCAATGCCATTGACTGATTATAAATTTTGCGGAAAGGTCGAATTGGAACTCGTAGCCAACAAGAAAACCGTGCAGGGAAGCAACAGCAAATTTGATTTTTGGAATGGCAAGGACTGGCCTATTCCGGTTGGCTCGTTAGCAGATGGAACCACCCCTGAAAGTTCCAATGTGGAAAATGCATCATTTGAAATTTCCTTGGTCTGCGTTGCTAACGGATTTCTTGCTGGGCAAACAAAAGAAGTTTCAGTATTGCAAGGCGGTCGGGGGATTTTCATATATTGCCAAGAGCATGTGGCTTCTAGGCATGTGATTGAATGCATCCCTCTTTAATGTATTGCTTGCACGACAATTAAGATGATCAAGGAAAACTGTAATGATTACCGCTTGCTAAAGTGATACACGCTCTTCCCCTGTGTGCCTAGCCTCCTGAAACAATTAGGGGGCTCGGCAGATGACCGCGAGAAGCTGGCCCAGGTCGACGACTGGAAGTGTTAGAGGAAAAGTAATGAAAACTGATCAACATCGTAACGCGTATTCACGCACCTTGGCAGGTGCGATGTTGGAATTTAATACTGCAATTGAGCGCCGTGACAAGGCTTATGCACATATTCAGTACGTACTCGCTTGCGGGATGGTCGGTGGAGCCACTCTGTCTGGTGGTATCAGTAAACAAGCTGGTCTGAGATTACTGAAGAAGCTGGAAGAAGCCCGAGCGGCTTTTATGACTACCTTTGGCGAAGAACCAAAGGTTCCTATGCCATCGATCGATTAAGGAAAAAGCCCTGGGCGTGCCGAGGCTTTCGATAGCGGCTCAAGTGGGCCGCTGCAGAAAGCATCTAAGAATGGAAAACACATGACGCCTGATTCTGAGTTTCCCAGATCAGTCTCAGGTAGGGCAGGAATTTGCATGCGCTGGGTGGCTAGCATCAGTCGGCCATACCCATCCCAGGCTCGCTATTTCAATAGGCCAGTTAGAGGCAATAGCCCTTGAACCACAAGAAAGCTGGCCGAAGCTACATGCTTCGTCTCAAGAAGTCATAGCCAAGTTACGGGCTACTGCTACGACGCCAAACTGATTAAGGAAACCTCCATGTTTGCTGCTAAATTGAAAGAATTACGGCTCGCTCAAAAAATGAATAAGGCGGAGTTGGCGCGTAAGATTGACGTTTCAGATGTAGCTATTTCGTATTGGGAATCAGGTAAAATCAAAAGCATTACCCATGAGAAACTGCTAAACCTGGCTTCCACCCTCAATGTGCTTGTTTCAGAGATTATCGAAGACCCGCTACTGCCTCAATACCGGGCCGATCTGGCAAGAAAGGCGGTTGAGGCGGTTTCCGAAACAAAAGGCGGAAGCTTTGCTCCGTTAGAGGCGATAAATTTTGCACTGACCCTTGAGGCCCCGAAGGCGTTCCTAACAGCTTGGCAACTAAGCGACTGGGAGTTGATTCGCCAAGAGTGGCCACAAGCGCCCGATACGATATATCCGCAGGCTTGAAGATGAGTCAAGGGCAAAGCCAGTCTTGGCACGCCGGGGCCTTCCGGTAGCCGGTCTAGTAAAGACCGTTTGTCGAAAGTAACCACCACAATGGATTCCACAGCATGACAGAGCAAGCAGCTACGCCAATCTCAGAGCTGACAGAGATTGAGCAAACAATCTCTACCGGTACGTCCAGTGTAGAGCTGGCATGCCCGGAGTGCAGTGCTCCGCGTTATCATTTCGCAACTTCCTGGCAAAAGATCAATCCAGATGGCGTATTCATTGTCTCGCCGGCAGTTACCTATGGAGTAACGTGCCCTGCATGTAATTGCGACTTCCTGTTCAAGCCACACTTTGAATAGCTCAAGGAAAAGCCCCTGGCTGGCTAGGGGCCTTCCGATAGCCGATCATCAAGTCGGCCTCTATCGAAAGCATCCACTGAGAGGGGCGTGGGTGTGAATTTTCCAAGCGCCACGACCTGTAAGCATTTTAAACTGGGCTAGGTAAAGTCCCTCAGGTTGCAAAGCAGCGCTTGTTTCAAGGCCTTTGGCCGGTCATGACTTATGCGTAGTATGTTCAATAACAAGGATCACGATGGCACTGAATATCATTACTGGAATGCAGCTTTCTTACGATGCGGTTGATGCACAAGCATACGAAAACCTGCCCAAAGCTCTGGGGTTACTGGATACAGTATCTCGCCAACAAAAATTCATACATTTAGACAGGGTGCAGCGTATAGCCTCTGAATTTCCTTTGCTGGCGGGAGTCGAGGTCGAATATTGCGAACTCTTTTCGGAGTATATTCAAGCGTCCGATCTAAGTGATAACGACAAACGTGCCATGAAGATTAACTTCTGTAACCACCCCTGTGCAGTAATTCTGTACCCACTCCCGAAGCTACTTATAAGTGACGGCCTTGACGGGCTTCCCGAGGATGTTCGAGACACCGCTCTTCGCCATGAAATGGTGCATCTGGAGCAGCTAGTACGCGGAGATACTTGGCTAACTGCTGAAGAGGGTGAGGGGCAATACTGGAAGGGTGAGTACTTCCCTATTATGGATATCAATGGTGGACTTGCTCAGGGTGACCCCAGGGCGCTTTATCATTATTTAGCTCTACCATGGGAGCAAGAAGCGTATTGTCGAACAGAGGGGGAACTCGCCTACCGGCTCAAGTTGCAGGCTGTTAAATGCCGTCTGGTGGCGTTGGATATACTCAATATACTGGGAGAGCATCAATATGAATATCAGGAAGATTATGTTTGTAATGTTACCAATGCCCTTCGTACTTTGATCTGTACTGCCCAAGACCTCGCTGCCGATCAACCACCGACCTCAACAAACCCACGTCACGACATCGTGACAGCAGTAGAGAAATTGCATTTTAATATTTATCTGGACGACGCCAATATGTTGGGACAGTTGGTCGATGAGCTACTTGATGGAGCAACAGGGCAGAACGTAGCATGGCATCCAGACAACCAGGTATTCTACGACTTGGTTCGTGCTGGGAAGGCAGTGGTTGACACATCGGCCGTGAACATTAAGCAAGCAACATTAACGCAATTGGATCTGCATAACGTTCCTTTCCCAGATTGGTTCGTACCTCGGTTTTACGTTAAAGAGGTGGCGGGTGGTTACGATGGCTGTTGTTTTGTCCATGATACAAAACCACATTTTGTAAATGGTCAGTGGAAAAGTTCAGGAAGCACGTATGAAATTGGCGTTTCAGAAACAGACCACGATAACCCCCCATACTGCCGCGGGCTGACTCACGAAGACTTCCTGTTTGAGATAGTGAACTGATCGAGGAAAGGAGCTAACACGATGCAAGTAGAGACGTTGCCGAACCAGCAAGTTACCTGGGGCGCCCTCAGCGATTCCATCGAAGAATTTAGTGACTGGCAGAAGCGGGCTGGCCAGGAGTTCGCTAGCGCCGAAGCGGAGCTGCTGGCCTACCTGACCGACCAGCTTCAAGCCGAGGCTGCACCGCTTGTCGGTGCCCGCTTCAATCACCCCGTCCTGGGGCTTCTGAGCCACATGAGCGAGAAAGGGAATCGGATGCAGGAGCTGATGTATGCCTATTTGGCTATTACCGTCGCCCAGGACTGTGAGCCTGCGCAGCGTCTGATCGCTGGCCAGCGCCTTCAGCCAGGGTTGCACCCAGATTACATTAATGAGACGCAGTGCTACGTTGACAACCACTGCGAGTGACTGTGGCCGGGCTATTCGCCAGTCGACTGCAACTACCAAATTTAAGGAGATAAAATGAAAGAATTGTTTTACTTATGCATGGGAACACTACTACTAAGCTTTATAATTATAGATGGAAGGAGGGCTTTCAGCAGAAAACCTTTAAGAACAATCAAGTTGGATGAGTTTGAGGATAGACCGCTACAAACGTGGACAAGACGCAATCCACTAAATCCCATTGACACTGATTTTTAATAAAATGAGATAGGAAATGTTGTGGCCACTCTGACATTAGCCCTGAAGGGTGAGTACTTTGATGAGATTAAAGCGGGCACTAAAAATGAAGAATTTCGCCGTGTTACGCCGTATTGGAAAAAAAGGTTGGAAGGGCGTCAATATGACAACATTGAGCTTACCCGTGGTTACCCTAAGCGCGGTGATAGCACTAGACGATTGACGTTACCATGGAAGGGATACCGGCTAAGAAACATTACGCATGCTCACTTCGGAACCGAAGAGGTTGAAGTATTCGCCATCAATGTGACTCGCCAGGATAGTGAGGCCGGTCCCGATTAATAGCCTCGCAACGACATAGGAAAAGCCTTGGGGCTATCGTGGTCCGATTTGAGCGTGAGCCATTAAGCTCCCGGAGAAATATTGCCTAGAGTATTGTATTACGCTACCTTTGGGCAATTCTCACTCTTTAGTGAGTAATCGTGGTAGCGCTGACCACGCAAAACTATCCAGCATTTTCCTACCTCGCCATTCGGGCACTTCACCCGATAGCGGGAGAAGTGCCTAGGCATTCTGCAAAGGGCATTTCTCATGACCGATCTAACTCTTTTCTCTACCCCTGTTGACCCAACACGTCTTGACGTTGGAACGTTGTTGATAAGAAAAAAACCCTTCTTAAATGATCACTCAGACGGTGAAGAGCGCGTTACCCATGACGGTTCTCTATGGCGCATCGAACAGCCCATGGGGCGTGACGGAGGTTACAAGCTAGTCTGTGATGATACTAAAGTTTGGTCATTCGCCATGGCAGAGACCTTGCTTTCTGAGTATCACGTTCTCCCACCTGACTTCAAACGATTGATGGTATCGCTGGCAAGTAGCTCCGTCCGGCCTGGCTTTGAAGCTCTCCTTACCTCATTCCTAAACCAGCTCAAAGAACCTATTAACGCGGTAGATTCGCTGGATATTCGTACTCAGCGATTTGAGGCGGTTTTGAAGTTTTATGCTATGTTACGGGGTGACGCTGATTTTGATGTTCAATCGATGCTAAGTGACTTGTTATGCGACGGTATGCATTTTGCCGTAATAGATGACAATGATTTTCTTCATGCAATTGAAACTGCTGAAGATAATTTCCTCGCTGAAACGCATGCTGATGTCGAACGTTAAGCCTTAACCCGGATCTTCTTATTCCCTCCCTAAGGGCACAACTTCTCAATTGAGAAGTTGTGCCCTTTGTTTTTTTATGGCGACTAATGAGATCAGGT
The DNA here is from genome assembly GCF_052379685.1 of Halomonas sp. 111. NCBI lineage: Bacteria > Pseudomonadati > Pseudomonadota > Gammaproteobacteria > Oceanospirillales > Halomonadaceae > Halomonas > Halomonas sp. 111. The sequence goes on along the minus strand of NZ_JBQSYV010000009.1, from coordinate 3,189 downwards.
CAAAAGGTCCTGCTAAGCTGGCAGAAGCTGGACAAGTGCTATACTGGCGCGCCCCGCGTATGACAGAGGATGTCAGTCAGGTGAAAGTACAATCCCTACTGGTGTCTGGGCGGGAGCTCTCAGCCTTCAACGCAAGCATGATCTTGTCGGTAACAGATGGCATCGACGTAATTAAACGCAACAGCGAACCTCAAACCTAACTGGCGGTTGTTCGTAGCATCACAGAATTGGCGTACAATGCCTTAACCAATGTCGAGTTTGAATAAATGAGTTTAACTTTGCGCAGTGAAACAAAATCTCTGCTTTGGACCCTGGCGATCTTATGTTCTCTGTACCTCACGGTGGTGGGTTACATTTCCGTTCGATCCGACCGCCTCTCAATGCTATGGGAACTCTCTTTCTACCCGTTACTCTTGGCCGCTCCGAGTATTATCTCCTGGCTAACCACGTCCGGTGGTTACTTCAAGAAAGCTGGATATGCATTGACCTTGGCTCTCGGGCTTGGTCTAGGATATATAGCCCTTTCAGGTGTCGAACGATTCTGGTGGGTAAATGGGGATACCTATCCTCAGTGGCTATCGCGCTCGTTGCCAACTGATGCACAATCTGTCCAGGACCTTTCTCTATTATGTGAAGGCCCACTGGAAATATATGAGAAGGGCAATGGTGTGTTCGTCCGCTGTGGCTGGATAGGCTTGGAGAGGCGCGTCTGGCAGATTGACACTGGTCTTTGGACTTCAATGTCAGAGACTTTCTCTAAAGATACGAGGGAACAAAATGTTGAGCCGTAAGCATTCACTTTATTTATTAGCGCTGTGTTTGCCCCCAGCTTTATCAATGGGAATTGCGTATGGCCAGCTCCACAGCGAAGCCTCTCAATCAGATTATGCGTTTATCAATGCTAACTGGGAGTTTGTCGATGGAGAGACTCTCCTGGACATAGAAAACAGCTTCAATGAGTCCGGAACCATAACCAGTCGGCAGGCGATAAGGTTTCGCCAGGCAATGCTTCAGGACGTGGGAGCACTACGAATACCCACAGATAATCACTCAACCCGTTCCGAGGAGAGAGATAAACTCGGAAAGAACGTGGACTCAATAGGGAATAGTTCTTCTTCGTAGATTTTCAGCGTATAGCAGTAGCTGTAGTCAATAAAGTTATATGGACTTCGCTTTCGAACCGCATTTACAAGCGGGCCCTTATACGCTGATAGCACCAACGCCAATTCATCGTGTCACCTTGGGCTCACTCAATAACTCCATCGAAGCTTACTGGGCCATCCTCCGTTAATAGGGGATGGAACCCTCAAATGATCATGCTATATTAGGCATTCATTCGCTCATCAGCGAACTGACGTGGTAGCACTGGCCACGCTAACCAACCAGTATTCTTGCATTACACTACCTATCCCTTCCGGGCTCTTCGCCCTTATGGGGATGAGTCCGATCTTGAATTGGAGCTCATCCATGTCACAGAACGTCATACTTGATCTCGAAACTGCCGATTCCATCATTGAGAACCTTCAGGACTACCTAACACTGGTAAATGCTGACGATATTCATGATGAAATCAACGGCCTTATCGAGAAGCTTGATCCCACTTCTTCCGAACCTTCCGCTGCACAGGGCTAGCCTACGTGCACCGAAGTGAACGAATCCCTTTGCCCACCGTGGCATACAACGTCTTGATCTCGGCCCGTTAGGGTCACGCTTAAGCGTAACTACCTTAGGAGAACACCATGCCTAGCGGAAACACACATGACTCTGAAATGATTCATGGTACACAGGCTATAGTTCCATTGGTCGCTGAATCGTCACTTGAGCCAGCGGTACACCTATCCGTTGACTGGTTTGAACATGCCCTCTTCCGAAGTTGGGCTGATCAGGCTCGACTCAAAGGGACAGCAAGCTGGGGTGTCGATGGTCACGACGCTGAGGGTTATCCCGACATATTTGTCGGCGTTGATCCTTCGCTCAATGGCGAAGGCACTGATAGCGACATGCCAGCCCCATATTGGGATGCCTTGATGCAGAAGGTTCGGTACCACGTACAGAAGGATGCCACGCGCAATCATATCCTTGTACGTATCTCTCCCCTTTGACTATCGGGTAACAATCTTTACTCGATTCTTTCCCTTCACGGGCCTTACTTCCCGTTAGGGTGGTGAGTCCGTACTTTCCGAACTACGGAGCATGAACATGACCCAATCCACTACAGCTACTGCTACAGAGCAGCGCGCCTACGCTTATGCGTTTTCTCACTACTTCATCATTGCCGATAAGTGGGACGATCCTGCCAAGCATTACGAGGCCTATACCAGACTTTTGACTTACTACAACGACTTTGCCGATCTGGACGAGTCAATCGCGAATGTATGGCATAAGTTTGAAGAGATCGGGCTGGATATTGTTCTACAAGAACTCGAAGCCATGGCACAAGCCATTATCACTATCACGACCAAGTCGCTTTACGATTGCAAACTTGGTTTGGTGGAGAGTGCTATCGAAGGAACACTTCCGAGCGACTTCAACGACCTGGACATGAAGGCCTTGGCGCAAGCCGGGCACGACATCCATACCGCATAAAGCTTTAACGCATTATGACCCAGAGGGTAGTTACTCCCTTTGGGGGTAGCTGCCCTCACGTTTTGTGAGGTGTGCTATGACAAACTCCAGCCACAAGAAACTTTCGGTACTGCGCAGCGAGATTCAGCTCGGGTTTGATTTCAGTTTTGATGTCGATCTTGAGCTTTCTGACCGACCTACGACTCTACGATCGATTGGTCGCAAGGTGGTTCCATTCCCAGCCCCTAATGTTGCCAAACCCTTGCCGGCTGAGCCAGCAAAAAGGGGGAGGGGACGCCCGGCCGAAGTGAATAGCAACGACTATCACTGGACAAAAGAAGACATCATCTCCATGAGAGTGCATCTTCTTGTCACTACGCTTGATTCTCTTGCCGATCCCCGGATAAATCACGAGGAGATGCTGGAATGGATCAAGTCTGATGAACTAGGCCCTTTCACGTTTTACGTTTGCTGCAGTGCTGCCGAGCTCGATCCCGATGACCTGCGCGATGCCTTACTTTCAAATGTGGAAGACGCCCCCTGGTTTCACTCTGACTATTTATAACCCACATGGTGGGCCGTCCTTCCTTCGGGGAGGCCGGCCCACGGTCCAACCCCAAGGAG
>NZ_JBQSYV010000008.1:0-159418 GCF_052379685.1 Halomonas sp. 111 | reverse complement strand
GGCTTTCGTTGTTCAGAAAATTATTTCGTCTAATCAAGGGGGGGATGATGCCTGCCTACGCTGTTGCTCTCATTCGAGAAACTCGATTCGATCCTGAGGTTAAACACTATTTAGAGCGTATCGATGCAACGCTCGCTCCTTTTTCAGGTGAATACCTCGTGCATGGGGGGCCGTACACGCCACTTGAGGGCGCGTGGGCTGGCGATATGGTCGTCATTGAGTTTCCTACTATGGAACAAGCTCAAGGGTGGTATGACTCCGATGCTTATAAGACGATTCGCCCATTTCGTACCCGGCATGCCGAGGGCGATGTGCTGTTGGTTCAGGGCGTGCCAGAGGGGCATAAAGGTGCGGATATCCTGGGTTAGCGATACCCGCACCTAACGCGCCGACCTTGATAGTAAGAATGCTGCTTCCTGCTTTTAAGCCGGTTCAGATATTTGTGTGTCTCGCCATGTCATCACCTGCAACTCATCAACGAGCCGTTCGACTTTCCTTCTTGCGTCAGCAACTGACTTCGCCAATACCTCCCCGCCTACTTCCTGCCCTTCAATGGCGATATAGTGAATTTGAGTGATGCCAATAAACGCCAGTGCAGTGGCTAAATTGGGCTCCAGGTGGTTGATGTGCGCCATCTTTCCACCGATATCAAAGCCTATCCCGCCTCTGGCAGTAAGAACAACCGCATGCCTTGGCCGGTCAGAAAGCTTTGGAACGTAAGGATCGGTCGGGTTACTCTCATCGATATCCACCGTTCGACCGGGGCGTACTACTTGGTCGATCCACGCTTTGAGGGCGGCAGGCATGCCGAAGTTGTAGAACGGCGTGCCGATCACTACGACATCCGCGGCGATTAATTCATCAACCAGCTGGTCGCTTTCTGCTAGTGCATCCTTCATCCAGGGTGCCCGCTGTTCTTCAGGCGTGAAAGCCGACGCAATCCAGTCGTGGTTGAGAAAGGATGGCGGGTGTTGGCCTATATCGCGATAGGTGATCATGTCTTGCGGGCGGCGTAATTGCCATTGTTTGGCAAACTGATCGGTAAGGTGACGGCTGTGAGAGCCATGATTGTCTGTTCCTGCAATCCCCGGGCGAGCGCTGGCGTCTATATGTAGGATATGCGGCATGGATAGTCTCCTGTTCTGAGCTGAGCTCATCTATGATTAACGACAGACGTAGCTTAGACTTGGATTATGAGCCGTAACAAACGACCTTTTCTTGCAGGTATAGGTGAGTAAAATTCATTCATGAATTCTCGACGATTACCCTCGCTTTCGGCACTTCGCGCTTTTGAAGCGGCTGCTCGCCATGAAAGTGCCAAACAGGCAGCGCAGGAGCTCTCGGTAACGGCCACGGCCATTAGTCACCAGATTCGTGGGCTTGAAGAGGCTCTGGGCATTGCGCTGTTTGTACGCAGGCCCAGGCAACTGGAATTGACGCCGCAAGGCCGCGAGCTGCAGCAGGTGCTGGAATCTGCATTCGACAATATCAGCAACACCATTGAGCGCCTGAGTACCATGCCCGAGCGCAGGGGCATTACGCTGACGACCACACCAGTGGTGGCAGTACGCTGGCTGCTGCCCTGGGTTTGCATACTGCGCGAATCTCACCCAGACATTGACCTGCGAATCCATGCGTCCCACGAGCCCGTTGCGTTAGATGGGGTAACCGCCGACCTTGCCATTCGGCATGGCGATGGACGCTGGCCAGGGTTAGTAGCCGAGAAGCTGTTTGATACCACGTTGATTCCGGCGTGCAGCCCACAGCTTGTTCAGCATGCAGGGGAGGATCTATCGAAGTATCCGCTGATTCACTTTCGACCTCAGGGCGTATTTATATCGCCCATGGATTGGCCGGGTTACCAGAAAACCGCCCAGATTCCAGGGTTGAATGTCGGTGCCGGGCTGGCTTTTTCTGACGAAAGCCACGCTATTTCAGCGGCTGTGGGAGGGCAGGGTGTCATGCTGATGAGCCGTCAACTGATTGAAGATGAGCTGGCCGACGGGCGCCTGGTACAACCTTTTGGCCCCGAGCTTGAAGATCGCGCCTTCTTTTTGGCCTACCCTGAAAGCCGCCGCAACGATCCAACGATGTTGGCGCTTCGTGAATGGGTGACGGCAGTGCCTGGTAGGCTATCAACGCCTTCGGCTTGATAGTATCATATTTTATACCGTTATCTTGCGTGACCTGATGCTTCGCCGTCTGTGAGTTTCATGGCGGAGTCTGATTTGGCGCAAATAGCGAGGCTGGGGGAAGAGTTAAAAAGAGTGGCGGAAGAGCGTGGGAGTCGAACCCACCAAAGACTGCTGGCAGCCCCTGCCAGATTTGAAGTCTGGCCGCCCCACCGGGGGTCGATCCTCTTCCTTGAGCGGTTGCCTAGTTCCACAGGGCAGTACGGCGAATGCAGCGTTCATCTTGCACCCGGCGTGTAAAACCTATCCTATCAAAGAATTCGAGAATATGAATGGCCAATTTGCGTCCGGTACCGATGCGGTTGCGAAATTCTGCGACGCGAATAGTGCCGTGCTCGTCCATCAGCTCACGCGCGATATTGGCCAGTTCATGTGTCGCTGAGGCGAGGTAGAAGTGGTCCTTGCGTACTTGGTAGAGCCTGCCGAGGCGAGCGCAGGCTGTTAGCACCCGGCGAACACACTGTTCATCAAGCCCACCGCTTGCTGCCAGGTCGCGAACCCGGGGTGGCTGGAAGGGGACTTCCGCGAGAAGAGGTTCGAGCCGTTGCCAGAGCGCCTCGTCGTGTTCATTAAGTGCTGCGCGATGGCCAGGCAGAGAAATGAAGGGCCCATTGCTATCAAGCTGGCCCGCCTCGATCAGTTGTTTCAGCAGGCCGCGGAAGAGGGGAGCCGGTAACCGAGGGGCGGCCTGGCGATTTAGTCGCTCGCGCTCGGTCCCCAGCATGGCGGGTTCGTTCTGGTGATTACTGGCGATTACTTGGATAATCCGCTCTCTAAGCGATTCGATGGCTTGCCTGGAGAAAGCGCTAACTTCGCCTTCGGCAGTGAGGACTTGACCTGCGGATGCCTCGACCAGCGGCGCTAGATCCTGAACGCTGATATTAAGATTACGCGCCATGCCAGTAAGATCCAGGCCTTCGGGATGGAGATCAAGCGCAGCACTCAGCGGTTCATGAAGATCGTAAGGTGGCTTGGTGTTTGCGCATTCCGCCAGTGCCGCCAACCAGGCTAGGCGAGCGGGAGCGCGCTGACCACGGCGGGGTGGTTCGCCGTCCAGTGCGATTCCGCCACCCAGGGTAATATGCCCGCCATGATCACGGATGACGAAACGATCCCCCAGGCAGGCATGTACCGGGCTATCACAGACCAGTTGCCCCAGCATGCTTTTGCCTGGTTCGAGTCGTTGCCCTTCGAGAAGCGAGACCCGCCCCATGAGATGGGCGGCCCCCAGGTGTATATGGACTGGCGTCCAGTGCTTGAGCGGTGGGGTAGAGTCGAGCAACCTTAGCTGGGCGTCGAGGCGTTTGATGGGCGGCGTTTCCAGTGCATCGGCGACCACCCAGTCGCCGCGACGGATGCGATCCCGTTCCACCCCAGTGCCTGAAAGGTTGAGCGCTACCCGGTCACCCTGGTGTGCCTGATCGCTCTCGCGGTGCTGGCGCCGCAGCTGGCGTACTCTGGCCTTATGGCCGTCGGGTACCAGGCGCACCATGTCACCCTTGGCAATGCAGCCACTGAGGGCGGTGCCGGTCACTACCAGACCGGCACCCGGCAGCGCAAAGACGCGGTCCACGCTAAGGCGGAAATGCCCATAAGCAGAGAGCGCATGCTGTTCGGCCGCCTGGGACCATAGTGTGTCACGCAGTGCCGCTACGCCTTCACCGCTATGGCTCGAGACGTCATACAGCGGCGCCTTGGCGAGCTGGGTCCCTGCCAGCAGTTGGGTGATCTCTTGTCTGACTTCCTGTCGCCGTAGTTCGTCGACTCGGTCGATCCTGGTCAGTGCCACCACGCCGTGGTCGACGCCGAGCAGGTCGAGAATTTGGACATGTTCGATTGTCTGGGGCATTACACCATCGTCGGCGGCCACCACCAGCAGGGCCGTGTCGATGCCAGCACTGCCCGCGAGCATGTTATGCAGGAACCGATGATGCCCGGGCACGTCGACAAAGCCGAGCTCGACGCCTGATGCGACTTCGGGATAAGCGAAACCAGCTTCGATGGTCAGCCCACGGGCTTTTTCCTCTTTGAGGCGGTCGGTATCGATACCGGTCAGCTGCTGGATCAGGGCGGTCTTGCCATGGTCGACATGGCCGGCCGTGCCGACAATCATGACGGGTCCTCTTTATTTTGCAGGTCCTGCTGCAGGGCATGGTGGTTCTCGTAGCGCTGCTTCAATATCGAGAGTTGTGACGCGAAGGCGTCGACGTCTTCAGGGCGGTATAGGCAGCGCAGATCGAGATAGAGGACGCCTTCGTTAAGGCGGCCGATGACCGGACGGGGCAGTTGTCGAAACGCTGTCTCGATGCGTTTGAGGCACCGTTCCCTGGCGCGGCGGTCACCGTTTAGTGGGCGCCAGACCAGCGCGTAGCTCGGCAGCCGGTCAACGGGTAGCGAGCCGCTGCCGAGCTGACTCACGCAGGGGGCCAGGGTAACATCGATGTCGTCGAGCAAAGCCTGGGCGGCGGAGAGTAAACGCTCGCCGGTCGCCGCAATCTCGACGTCAGTACGCGTCAACATTGCCAACGTGGGAATGTCTCGCTGGGGCGCGTCACTGTCACGATAAAGACGCAGGGTGGCTTCCAGGGCGGCCAGGGTCAGCTTGTCCAGGCGCAGGGCACGTTTTAATGGATGGCGCTTGATCGTATCGATAAGGTCACGGCGGCCAACAATGATGCCTGCCTGCGGGCCGCCCAGTAGCTTGTCGCCGCTGAAGGTGACAACATCGGCTCCGGCGGCGATTGCCTCGCGAGGTTGCTCTTCATGAGGTAGTCCAAGCGCGGAGAAGTCGGCTAGTGCGCCGCTGCCCAGGTCAACCATGAAGGGGACTCCCTGCGCGTGTGCAATATTCGCCAGTTCGCGCTCGGGCACGCTCTTGGTAAAACCGGTGATGGCGTAGTTGGAGGTGTGTGCCTTGACGATCAACCCGGTGCTCTCGCCCATGGCGGCCTGGAAATCCTTGGCATGGGTGCGGTTGGTAGCGCCTACCTCATGCAGCCGACAGCCTGCCGCGACCATGATGTCGGGCATGCGAAAGGCACCGCCTATCTCAATCAACTCGCCGCGTGAAATGACCGCCTCGCGACCACTGGCCAGAGCGCTCAGAGCCAGTAGTACTGCGCCTGCGTTATTGTTGACCACGGTGGCTGCTTCGGCGCCGGTCAGCTCGCAGAGCAGGGGTTCCACTAGGCGGTCGCGGTCGCCACGGTCGCCGCTCTCCAAGTCGTACTCAAGTGCCATGGGATGGCGGGCGGCTTCGGCCATGGCCTCAATGGCGGGTTCGGCAAGTGGCGAGCGGCCGAGGTTGGTATGAATCACCGTACCGGTCAAATTGAATACGCTGCGGCTGTTAGGCCGTACCAGCTGTTCCAGGCGCTCAAGTACTCGGGCAGTGAGTGTATCGATAGAGAGGGCGGTAAGTTGATGCTCGGCAGCCTCGGAACTACCCGCAAGGCGCGAGCGCTCGCTCTCAAGGGTCAGGCGAACGGCCTGCCTGACCAGGCGCCCACCATGGCGCTGCTGGGCTTGCTGCAGAGTGGGGTGGGTCAGCAGAGTGTCTACTGCGGGCAGGCTGCGTCGAACGTCCATTGTTGTTTTCAATCCATGCCGGGATTCAAATCCCAAGGTAAGCATGGCTGAGCGCGGGTCGTCCATGGTCGCTCGGGGATGCCCTTATTCGCCAACGATGAGCAGCGGGTTGAAGCCGCTACGAAAATACTGCTTTTCCTCAGCAAGCAGAAGATCCAGCGCCAGGCTCGCAAGGTCATCAGCGAGGGGTTCAGCATGTGCATCGAGCTCACGTGGCATGATTTTGAGATAGGAGTGACAGTCGCCACAGGTCTCGGCCTGAGTAGGAAGCAGGCGCTCGCCGCTCTCGTCCTCAAGGCTCAGGTAGTCAAGCTTGCCGCTCTGATCGCAGACACTGCACTTGGAGCGTTCCAGATACCACTGTGTCGCGCATAGCCCACACTGCAGGTAACGCACCCCGCTGCGTTTAGAATCGATCTGGATGATGCTTGCCACCGGCAGTGAGCCGCAACAGGGGCAGATCGAACGGGCCTCGGCGGAGGGGCGCTTTGGCGGTTGGGGCAGGGTGCGTGCCAAGCGCAGCCAGGCCACTTGCAACGCTGCCGCTACCAAGGGCATCAGCCCACGGCTTGCTTCGGGGCCGGGACGCGCTTCCAGCACTTCCTGGGCGAGGCGGTCGATTTCCTCCTTGGGCAGCTTACGCAGGGTGTCGAGCAACGGCCGCTGCGCCTCACCGACATGCAAATCCAGGCCATTGAGAAGTGCTGCGAGTTCACTATGAAAATCGATGTCGCGGCAAAGCGCTTGGGTACCCAGCGGCGGCATGCCGTGCTCCAAGGCCAGCGCAAAGGCGTCCGGCTCGGGCAGCCACGCTGGGGTATTGTGCTCAAGTGCCCGCTGCTGTGCTTGGGAGAGCTGTGCCATAAAGGCCAGGAAATCACGCAGCGGTTCGATACGCTCGGAGAGGTCATGCAGGCGCTGTGCGCGCTGGGCAAAGTGCTCCTGCTCGGGCAGCACCACGGAGGGGGGATCAATAACGCCCATCGGGGCATTGCCATATGCGTGATTCACTTGGGCTCCTCTCTTGTCATGGTCGTGTGCGGCTGCTTGGTCATCTCGCGCTCCTTGCGCTCTTTGTCCATTTCCTCCTCGTACCATAAATCATGATGATGTTTCGCCCAAGGCTTGCTGACCCGGCCACGAATCATGGCGGTGAACGACCCCTTCACCCAGATACCCGAGTAAATGTGGATGATCAAGGTAATGATCGCGAGGAAAGCCACATAAGCATGCCCAACGGCGGCCAACCGACGTAGTGTGATGGGGACGGCATCGGCAAAGTAGGGTTGCCAGATGAGTAGACCGGTTACCAGCAACAATGGCACGCAGAGCACCATGATCCAGTAAACGAGCTTCTGCCCGGCATTGTTCTTACCTACCGGCGGCAGACGCTCGTCATGATTACTCAGCACGTCCTTGATCTGCTTGAGCCACTGAATGTCATGGCGCTTGATCAGGCTCACCTTGAAGAAGCGGATTGCCATGATCACGAAAAATAGCGTCATACACAGCCCGATATACGGGTGCAGGATGCGCGTCATGGTTGGGCCACCGAACAGGCCGGTCAACGACCAAAAGAAGGGGTGAAAAAAGGGCAGCCCACTGAGCACCAGCATCACGAAGCTGATCGCGACGAGCCAGTGATTGATGCGTGAAAACGCATCATATCGCAGGATGCCTGGATCGGATTTGGCATGCGGTTTCGGCTCATTCATGGCTGTTTCTCCTCAGGCTCCTCGTCCTCCACTCCTTCTTCCACCTCTTCCGGTGTTTCCTTGGGGCCTGCGGTGAGGTAGTGGAAGAACCCGGCAAATGCGGCAAGCCCGATAGCCGCTGAGGCCAGCGGCTTGGGTATACCTTTCCAACCCTCGACCAGAGGACTGATGCGCGGGTCCTTGGGCAAGCCGCTGTAGATCTCCGGTTTGTCGGCATGCTGCAGCACGTAGATCACATGGGTGCCGCCCACTCCTTGAGGGTCATAGATACCGGCATTTTCAAAGCCACGCCCTTTGAGAAAATCGGTGCGCGTTTCAGCGAGATCGAGCATGTCCTCCTTGGTGCCGAACATGATCGAACCGGTAGGGCACGATTTTACACAGGCTGGTTCCAGACCATGAGAGACACGATCAGAACACAGAGTGCATTTATAGGCCTTGGAATCCTTTTTCGAAATCCGTGGAACATCAAAAGGGCATCCAGTGACACAGTAGCCGCAACCGATGCAGTGCTCGGAGTTGAAGTCAACGATGCCGTTGGCGTACTGGACGATAGCACCAGGTGCCGGGCACGCCTCAAGGCAGCCCGGTTCGGCGCAGTGCATGCAGTTGTCCTTTCGGATCAGCCACTCCAGGTTGCCTTGCTCGTTCTCGTGCTCGTTGAAACGCATTACCTGCCAGGAGTCGGGCGTAAGGTCAGTCGGGTTGTCGTATTCACCCACGCATTCACCCACCTCGTCACGCAAGTCGTTCCACTCAGAGCATGCCACCTGGCATGCCTTGCAACCGATGCAGCGGGATACATCAATCAGCTTGGTGACAGTTTCAACGCTGCCGCTTCGCCTTTGAGGCGAAGGTACTGAGGTCGCTGAGCGGGCGATGATATTCTGCGAGTTGATTTGTTCCCCACGCATGCTCTCCTCCTTGCGTTATAGCTTTTCGACCCGTACCAGGAACGACTTGAACTCCGGCGTCTGGGTATTGGCGTCACCTACAGAGGGCGTCAGCGTATTGGTCAGGTGAGCCTGCTTGGTTTCGCCCAGATAACCCCAGTGAATCGGGATGCCTATCTGGTGCACCGTATGTCCCGCTACCTGCAATGGACGAATGCGTTTGGTCACCACCGCCACCGCTTCGATATGGCCGCGCTTGGAGCTGACGCGGACTCGGTCACCTTTAACAATGCCCAGTTCGTTGGCCAGAGTTTCGCCAATCTCCACGAATTTTTCCGGCTGGGCGATGGCGTTCAAGCGGTTGTGCATCGTCCAGTAGTGGAAGTGTTCAGTGAGGCGATAGGTAGTCGCCGCATGCGGAAACTCCTCGAAGGTGCCGAAATTGGCTCGATCCTGCTCGAACACCCGCGCCCCTGGATTGTTCTTGGCCAGCGGATTGTTGGGGTGCATCGGATTATTGGCGATGGGTGTTTCAAACGGTTCGTAGTGTTCCGGGAAAGGCCCTTCGACCATACGGTCACGGGCAAAGAACTGCCCTCGCCCCGTCTGGTTCATGATGAAGGGGCCCTGAGCTTCTGTCGGTGCGGATTCCACCGGGAAGTCGGGAACGTCATTACCCACCCAGCGATTGCCGTTCCACCAGACAACCGCCTTGCGCTCAGCCCACGGCGCGCCGTCGGGACGTGCGCTTGCCCGGTTGTAGAGTATTCGCCGGTTGGCCGGCCACGACCAGGCCCAGCCCAGCGTCTGGCCGACGCCGTAGGGGTCGGAGTTGTCGCGGCGGGTCATTTGGTTACCTTCATCGGTCCAGCAGCCGGCAAATATCCAGCAACCGCTCGCCGTGCTGCCATCGGCACGCAGCATGCCGAAGTCCTCGATCTGCTCGCCCGCCCGGCAGACAATATTGCGCTGTTCATCAACCATGTCTTCGAGTGCCCAACCGTTGTACTCCCGGGCTATTTCGTTAGCGCTTGGTTCTGCCGGGTAGCGATAGGGCCAGCTTAGATTGAGCAGCGCATCTGAAAAGACGCCGCCTTCGTCACGATACATCTGCTGCATCCGCAAGAAGATGCCCGCCAGAATGGCGGTATCGGGAATCGCTTCGCCCGGGGGCGGTGCCGCTGCCCAGAACCATTGCAGCCAGCGTGAGCTGTTGACGATGGAACCGTCTTCCTCGGCAAATGCGGTGGTCGGCAAGCGGAACACTTCAGTATCGATCTCGGCGGTGTTCACGTCGTTGAATTCGCCATGGTTCTTCCAGAACTCGGCGGTTTCGGTTCTCAGCGGATCGATGACCACCAAGTACTTCAAGCGGGAAAGCGCCGCACTAGTCTTGGCTTTATGTGGAAAGGCGGCTAGCGGATTGAACCCTTGGCAAATATAGCCGTTGATTTCACCATGGCTCATTCGCTCGAAAGTATGCAGCACGTCATACAGGGTCTCGCTGAGCTTGGGCAGCCAGTCATAGCACCAGTTGTTTGTTTCGGTGGCCGCATCGCCGAACCAGGCCTTCATCAGGCTGACATGAAAACGCTCGTAATAGCGCCAGTAGGACACTTCACCAGGCAGGAGGTCCGGGCGGGAGCGATCAAGGATATAGGCGTCGTAATCCTGCTCGTCGGCCTCGGGCAGCGACATGTATCCAGGTAGTAAGTCCGAGAGCAGCCCGAGGTCGGTCAGCCCCTGGATGTTGGAGTGCCCACGCAGAGCGTTGACGCCACCCCCGCGCATGCCCATGTTGCCAAGCAACAACTGAAGCATCGCCGCAGTGCGAATGATCTGCGAACCGATCGAGTGCTGCGTCCACCCCAGTGCGTAGAGGATCGTCATGGTCTTGTCGTCCACGACGGTCGCGGCGACCATGTCCCAGACGTGCAGAAGCTTGTCACGAGGCGTACCGCACACTGAAGAGACCACATCAGGGGTATAGCGACTGAAATGCGCACGCATCAATTGGAATACGCAGCGGGGGTGTTGGAGCGTATCGTCACGCAGGGCATAGCCTTCGTCGTCGTACTCGTACCGCCAAGTCTCTTTGTCGTAGTCGCCATTCTCGGCGTCGTAGCCGGTGAACAGGCCATCCTCGAAGCCGAAATCCTCGCGCACGATGAGGCTCGCGTCGGTGTAGGCGCGCACATACTCATGATGGATCTGATCGGTTTCGATCAAGTAGCTGATCAGACCGCCCAGAAAAGCGATATCGGTGCCGGTACGAATTTCCGCGTAGTAGTCCGCCACCGCTGCCGTGCGGTTAAAGCGGGGATCGACCACCACTAAACGGGCATCGTTGTGCTCCTTGGCTTCCATCACCCAGCGAAAACCAACGGGGTGCGCCTCGGCGGCATTGCCACCCATGACGAGAATAAGATCAGCGTTGCGGATGTCGACCCAGTGGTTGGTCATGGCACCGCGACCGAATGTTGGGGCAAGACCTGCCACCGTCGGTCCGTGTCAGACGCGCGCCTGGTTGTCGAGTACCACCATGCCAAGGCTGCGGACTATCTTCTGTGTCAGGTACGCCGTCTCGTTGGTCGAGGCGGACGCCGCCAGCATCCCGGTCGTGGTCCAGTGGTTGACGGTATTGCCTGCATCGTCCTGGGTGACAAAGTTGGCGTCGCGATCATCCTTCATGTGCCGGGCGATACGTGTCAGCGCGTCGTCCCAACTGATGCGTTTCCACTCATCAGTGCCGGGTTCGCGTACCTGAGGATACTTGAGGCGCGATTCACTCTGGATGTAGTCGAGCAGCCCCGCACCCTTGGGACACAGCGAGCCGCGACTGACCGGATGATCCGGGTCGCCCTCGACATGGTAGATGCTATCAATGCTGTTGATCGCCCCATCGCCGCGGCTATAGAGCAGCACGCCGCAGCCCACCGAGCAGTAGGTGCAGTTGCTGCGGGTTATCTTGGCGCCGGTAAGCTTGAACTGGCGAACTGAGGCGAGCGCGGGCTCAGGTGCAAAGCCCATCATGGCCATACTGGAGGTGGCCATGCTGACTGCCCCGAGTTTAAAAAACTGTCTTCGCGTAACCTTCAGAGTCATCCCGGCCTCCTATCGATTTGTTCTGAATGTCGTCACTTCCTGAGATGGCATATCCGTTAAGCATAGTGCGTCTGTTCTTGTTTGTCGGTGCGTCGCGGTGTCGTTTGTCCAATGAGAAGGTTGCCACTAGGGCTTGCTATTAACGGCTTATTCGGGCGAATCGGACGTGCTGCCCTGAGATTCACCGTCTTCCCGGCGCCCACTGTCGTCGGCACCCAGCGGTTCATCCGGCAAAAGTGCTTCCTCGCGCTCAGGTGTCTCGGTTTCGTAGGTGGACCCAGCATCGGGCTGAGAGTCCGACGTCTGGAACATGGCATCGCCCCGGGATTGACCACCACCGGTGGTCTCATCCTCCTGATCCATATTCGCCCCGGTAATGCCGCTGGTGGTACCCGCCGTGCCGGTATCTATATTCGGCTTCTCGGGCATGGCGTTGGGAAGTACGCCGCTTTCATTCTGAGGCGCTGCTGGTTCGGAGGCCTGAAGCGTGATGGTGGCGCCAGTGCTTAGCAAGGCAACAAGGAGGGGGAGCGTGCGTCGTATCATGCTGGAACTCCTCGAATGAGCTAAGTCGAATGGGTCAAGGCCTCTGCCGCTGAGCGATCCACACTGGCTACTATTTAAGGGCAGCGATGCCGTATCTACCTTCTGTATAGACAGTCGCGCCGCTTGGCGCAAGAATATGGGTTAAGAGGTGTTCATCCCGTCATGGTTATTCTACTTCTTACTCCCAGTGGTACTTTTTCTCTTTGTATAGCTGTTTTTTGGCTTGCTCGTACGCTTGGCTGGGCTGCGGACTCCATGGACCGGGTGGGTGCCAGATTTTGTGCACGGGATTAGCGGGTGTTTTCTCTATGACGGGGCCAAGAAATTCCAACACCGCTACGACAACCTCCGAAAACGCCTCCGGCACATGGTCTTGGCCAAGGCGCTTATGGAACGCCTGCCATTGTGGCTGCTTGCTGTCCACGAAAGCGGTAGAAAAAGGGTTAGTTTCAGGGAGGGCCGTATGTCGGTTAGCAAAGGTTCTTGTTATAGCGCCATCCAGGTTCGAAAGCGTGAAAGAGTGCTGCCGCGAAAGTATCCAAATATCATAAAAGTCTTTCATGCGGCTGTTCAATTCACCCAGATGGACCATCGCCTGAAACTTCTCAGCAATGGATGATTCCGGTGTATAACAAAGAATTCTGTCGGTAGGGAAGCCTAGTAGGCCGGGAAATGTCTGCCAGGAAGGCAGCGGAAAAATAATGTCGCCAAAACCAATATCCAATTGCATGGGGATTTTGGCATTATCGAGAAATCCGGTAAACGTCACCCTAATCCCTTGATAGTCGGCGTCTTCGGTAATGGTTTCGGCTTTTAGCGTATTTAAGTCAAACGATAATCCATCATCCATTACGCCCGTAGCCAACACATCGCTCACTTGGGCCAGAATGGCATCTGGGCGATTGCTTGTTTGACCCAGCATATCGATATCACGCGTCGGCCGAATGTCCGGCCCCTGCATAACCCAAAGCAGTAGGGCACCCTTTAGCGTAAAACTGCGGTTATGAGTCGATTGGCTAAGCCGGTAAAGAAACCGCTCCATAGCGAAGTACTGCAGTAACTCTTGGAAGGGGCGTTTTTCTTCTCGGGATTTATTCAGCAACTTCTGGCGCACAGACGCGGCGATGTTTTTGGCCACCGTAGTCTCCTGTCATCTTGTTGGTTCGTTGACTGAGTGATTCCGCTCAAAGCTTGGCCTCTACATAGGGCGCCATCACCTTCGAAACGCGGCAGATGCTGGCGTATTCCATCAGTTTCCCAGGCCGGAATGTTTTACGGTTGCGGTAGAGCTCAAGCGCCTCCAGCACCACATCCATGCCGATACGGTTACGGAACTTAAAGCAGTCCGCCAGGGTTTTCTCCGGGTTGTAGACCTGTAGCGTGATGTCATCTACTTCTACCTGCTCGATGCCTGTGCTGAAGGCCTGCCCTGAGAACCGATAACCGGCCACCGGCGGATAATCCAGAACCGGCAGACGGGCATCCCGTTCCACCGCTAGATGCACTTGGTGAGGAATCTGGGTGGTAATGCCGTGCCAGTCTAGCGCCGAAATCAAGCAGAGCACGGCATGGGGAAAACGGGTGGCGGTGGCCACCAAATCTGGATTATCAATCGGGGGAAGGTCCGCCAGTCGATAGAGGCCACGGCTGACCGGCTCAATCAGCCCTTCATCACGAAGGCGATAGAACTGGTACCGGCTGATACCCAGTGTCAGGGCCTCACTCAGGCGAAGCTTACCGCCTTGCTGGCGGAACAGGGTTTGAAGTTGAGTCCGAAAAGATCGGGCGGAGCAGGATTCAGACAAAGTGTCACCACTTGTTTATATGTGGTGATACTTTGTCTGATCGCGCTTGAAGATTCAAGCGGCAGTTTCGTCGGGGGTGTTGGACTGGTCGAGCGCAAGCAGTTTCTTACAATGCGTAGCATCCATGGCGTACGTGAACTTTCTGTTCAGGCGATAATGAAATCGGGGCCTAGCTCTAATAAAAAAAAGGGCATGACAGGCTTTAGTGTAACAAGGTGTCTTATAGGTGTTGGGGGCCGTGCTTCATTAACTTGCTGGCGTCGCCAAAGTTGAAACCCCAGTCAGCGTTGCTTGGCAGGTTTGCGTTTCACATAGCTGGCGCGTTTGGTTTTAGTGCTTTTCCTTGGCTTTGCCGGGCTACCCGCTGCACCTTGGGCTGTTTGCAAACTCTGCCTGAGTTTGTTCGCGTCACTTTGTTCGAGCAAGGCGCGAAGGTCTTCCAGCAGGGCCTGCTGAAAAGCGCCCGCATCATCCTGTTGTTCGGAGATAGCCCGCAGGCGCTGTTCCCAAAGGGCGGTGCGTTCCGGCGTGCTGACGGCGCTGGGCAGAGCGGCGATTAACGCGCTCCCCAGCTTGGTGGCACGTAGGGCTTTTTGTTGGCGCACCAGGTAGCCGCGTTGCACCAGTGTTTCGATGATACCGGCGCGGGTGGCTTCGGTACCCAGGCCATCGGTGTCCCGTAAGGTCTTGCGAACGTTCGGGTCATCCACGTAGCGGCCGATGTTCATCATCGCCTTGATTAGGCTGGCATCGGTAAACGGCTCGGGTGGGCGGGTTTCTTTTTCCTCTACGCCTGCACCCAGCGCTTTGCAGTGTTCATTTTGGGTAAGCGGTGGCAGCGGCGGCGCTTCTTCTTTTGTAGTGAAAAGCGGTTTCCAGCCAGGGTCGAGAATGCTTTGGCCGCGGGCACGGAACGCCTCGTTTAACAGGGTGAACTCGGCTTTCACTTCAAAGGTGCGCAAAGGGCGATAGAACTGGGCCATGACGTTGCGCACCACCAACCGAAACACGTGGCCTTCGGTGGCCGAGAGCTGACTGGAATCAGCAGGCTTGCCGGTAGGCGCCAAGGCATGGTGGGCACCCACCTGCTTGTCGTTCCACGCCTTTGAGCGCAGCGAGAAATCGGCACCATTCAGCCACCGGCTGAGCGTGTCATCATTTTGGCAGGCGCCGGTTAAGCTGCGCTGGGCAAGGGCCAAGTGCTCTTCGGGAAGATAGCGACAGTCGGAACGCGGGTAGGTGATCAGCTTGTGCTGCTCGTAAAGGCGCTGGCAAATATCCAGCACCATTTGTGCGGAAAGCCCAAAGCGTCGGGCGGCATCTACCTGAAGTGCGGAAAGCGAGTAGGGCAGCGGCGGCGCCTGACGTTTTTCCTGCTGGTCGAGCTTGGTGAGCTGGCCGGTTGCACCCGGCAATTGGGCGGCCAGTGCATCAGCGGGTGTGCGATCAATCAAGCGGCCTTGATCATCCAGCGGCTGGTGTTCCTTGGGTGCCCACCAAGCGCGTAGTTGGCCTTTTTCAACCTGTAAGTCCACCCAGAGCGGGTAGAACGGATGCGGCCTGAAATCTCGAATGGCGTTATCGCGGCGCACAATCAGCCCGAGTACCGGTGTTTGCACACGGCCCACGGAAAGTACACCATCGTGGCCCGCCTGGCGGCCGGTGAGCGTCCAGGCACGGGTCAAGTTGATGCCATACAGCCAGTCAGCGCGTGAACGCGCTTGCGCTGCCTGAAAGAGCGGCTGGAACTCCTGATTGGAGCGCAGTTTGGCGAGGGCGCGACTGACCGCTGGGCGGTTCAAGTCGCTGATTAACAGGCGTTGGACCGGGCCACGGTACTTCAGGTGCTCGATCACTTCCTGCACCAGTAGCTGGCCTTCACGGTCACTATTACAAGTACTAATTTGTGAAAAGTGTAATTATTTGATTTTTTTAGTATTTTTACCATTTCATAATTCCCTAGCTTTTCACAAAAAATTCATTGCTCGGTACATGTGAAAATTCGACTCTCTGCTCAAAAAATGAAACATTATAACTTCAATTATTACTTAGTTTAGTATTTAGTCTCATTATAAATTAAACTTAAAATAGGCATAGGAAAGCTATGCAGTGCGTTTAATTTTTATGCTTTGTTATACGGTGAACATATATAGTTAATATTATGCTTGCGATAACGGGCAATGTCATTAAGAAGTATTGATACTGCATGTGCTTTCTCCCTTGTAAAGCAAAGCCGCATATGAGCTAATATTATAGTCATAATCAGAAAATATTGCCATACTTTGCCACCGTTGGGTTCAGGAATATTAAAGCATTTAAAAAGTCATCGGTAATAGTAAGTAATTAAAAATTTTAAAGCATCCTAATTGGCGCAACTATAAATAGTTTGTATATTTGTTTTCTATAGATTTTGAATGCTTATGTATAGATTGTATAACTGCAGTGCAGACATGTCTAATATGGGCTCGTACATGAATGAGTTCAGGTGTATGTTCTCTGGAGTCATCAGATTAACCTGGTCCAGTAAGCGTATTATATCGGTCTGGTCATGAAATATTTCAACATACTTATCAAACAGCGCTCTGGTTTGATTGGAGCCGATACCGTCCAAAAATGTTTGATCATTAATTTGTGCAATCATGAATTGCTCCGCTTTCAATCGGATAGCCATTGCAACAATAACTTTGGATTCAAGCTCTGGTGACTCGTGCGCAGCGTTTGATAATTCGTCTGCATTCTGAAATATCTTGTCAATCACACGTGATGCACCATCAGGCAGGATCAAGGCAGACTTATCTACAAGTACAGCGCGATATATATCTTGTAATTCCTGTACCGTGATGTTTTGACTATTTTCCTTTAGATGAAGCAATGATGTTAGTGTTAAGTAATGGGCGTCGTGCCCACAGTACTCAGTGAGATTTCTAACAAATGGAATACTGGCTAGCATGTAATGCTCATTTTGATGCATATCTCGCTTCCAAGCGACGAATACATCATTCTGGTACTTTTCAGGATTAAGCTTTATTTCCGTAGATGTCTTAGTCGCCAGCATTCGCCTCTGACGTGCAACGCGGTTTCTGCTTCCAATTATTCGTCCACCTACAATTCTATGGAAATCGAAGTTATGGGTAAGGATAAAAAGATAGAAGTGTGATACTTGCGCAATATCACGAAGATACTCAACGATTGCGTACTTGTTCTTATAGTCGAAGGAGTCGGCAATATCGTCTATCACAATCAATATCGGTGCGCCTGCATTCTTTTTGGCTTCAATTTCAAAAAGAACATTCAGTATGTAAAGCGCACGCTTCTCGCCTTGGCTTAGCGTTTCGAGCAAAGTTTCATGTTTAACCTTCTGCTGACCACCGCGTCCATCATCAAAGTCAAACTCGATATACGGGGCAGCATTATTAAGAATGACATCTTCCTGATTGTCTACCCTAAGCTTGAACGGAACAGAAAATCGCTTGTTGAATACATCGACCACGCCCTTCCAAATCGTTTCCTGCTGCTTTGCTTGATCAATGATGCATTTAACTTTTTGCTGATTCGATTTGTAGGTTGAAACAAGGTCATCCCAAGCTGATTGGTGTGATTGAAGATAGCCTGTAATCAGCTTTTTCTTGAAGCTCTTTACATCCTTATACTCTGGCAATAACTCTTGATGATCTGAAATAAAATCCCGAAAGGCCTGAGTCTCTTTTGTAGTTAGCTTTTTATCGACCTTGCTAAATTTTTCTTTCAGTTCTGGGTTCTTAAATACCTTATTCTGCTCTTCCTGTAAAATTTCATTCAAACGGTCTTTTGACGTTATTTCTTTCTTTTGGCCATTAATTGAAAGATTGACGCTGTGAGATGCATCAAAGAAGCCTGTATCGGAGAGGTTTTTTGAAACAGTCCCCGCTTTTTGGTGGTTGAAATTCCTCGACAGAATCGCTGATTCGCTAATGAGCTTTTCATAGGTTTCCACATAATCAGTCAGTTCCTGATCAAAGCTGTCTGTGGAGGCGAGATCCAGAACCTTTGGATTAAAAAGATCTCCATATTTAAAATCGGCAAGACTGGAATAATCATATGTACTCTGAAGCTTCAAGTCTGCCAATAAGTCAAGAAACTCTTTTTCTGGCCGATCAAATGCTTCACAGATCAGCTCCGGAATCGCTTTGTTCCGCTTTCCTGAGAAATTTGATAACTCCTTTATTAGCAGGGTTCTTTTATCATCTACTTCTTTTAAGGCTTCGTCATAGTCACGCTTTAGGGCCTCATTTACCAATAGCGTGGAAACCTGCTTGGAGCTATAACTTTCGTCGTATGAATTAATGACCATTAGATGGCCAGCATCAACAGGTTGGCCATCTAAAGTAACAAGACGTTTCGTTGCCCGCTCAGGAAAGATAATGTCCTTTGACTGCCTATCTTCTTCAATGTCCTTTAGTGCCTTGGCCAGGGAGGTTTTCAATGTTCCATTGGGCGCATACAAAGAGCACACGCCGTCAATGCCATCAATTCTGGCAAAGTCTAACTCCTCCACCAGTTTGTTGATGCCATAACAGTTCTCCAGATCCAGTCCAAGTTTCATTCTGACTTCCTTTTCAAATCGTTCATTTCAAAAAACTGTGAATTAACACTGCTTACGCATACCTGCTTGAAAACTCGTCCATCGAATTCGATACCGTAAACTTCACGTCATCCCCCAGTGCTTCGAAGTGTGCATAACCACATTTCATTTTGGCGTTTTCTTCCGGACGGCGCTCTAATGAAATGAGTGTGCTCTTGGTTTCGACAACAAAATAGAGTTTTTCCTTGCCATCCTGCTCAATCAGTACTGCCCAATCAGGGTTATAACCACCCAGCGGGGTGTCGATCTTGAACCAGCCAGGGAGTTTGACGTAGAGCTTAATATCGTCGTTTAGCTCAAAAGCTGAGGCAAATTCCAGCTCGATATCGGAGTCATAAACCACGTGGTCAAAGACTGATTTTTCAGCTTTAACCATGTTGTCTTTCAGGTAGCCGAACAACTCGTTCTGTTGGAATAACTCCTGAGCATAGAACTGATCGTCACCGATTTTGTGGTACTTGATACCATCGACGATAAACAGGCGCATCTGACTTTTGATGATGTTGGCAGCCTGCTCAATAAACTTCTGCGGATTGTTCTTGAAAGATTCCAGACGACCACTTTTGTTGATAATGGCAACGATGGTACGGCGTGTCAGATTGGTCTCGTTTTGTAAGTAAGTGATGAGATCGGGCAAATTAAATGCGCGGGATTCGTAAACACTGGTAGTCTCCTGAACTTGCTCAGTATGTACTCCACCTCGGTCGATCTCAGTCTTCGCCTTACGATAGGTGAAACGCGCTTTACCGACCTGCAGATTGATTTTGATCTCTTGGGCGCAGCTTTCGATTAGTGCATTGGTATCAAAGTCCACACGGAACGTGGTTTTGTATTTAATGCGATCCCACAGCGCCTGAAATTCGGGGCTCAGATACACCGCTTTGTTCAGGGAAACCTTGGCTTTATCGTCACGGTTCTTGATGTTCAGGTTACCGGATACTTTTTTCAGTACCGACACAATCTGTGCCGAATGGGGCTGGAATGCCTCAGGCAAGGACAGAGTACCGTTCTTTAATGACCCCTTGAGGCTATCTTGGACTTTACCTTTATTGTCTATGTGACCTTCACTCTGAAGGTGATCCCAAAGCTGTTTGGACGCCTCGGTGCCTAAATATTCGTGATTATGATCGTCAACTGGCACAACGATATTGGCGAACAGGTGCTTTTCGACCACGCCAAACTTGATGCCTTCTTCGTTTTCGATTTCTTTCTGCAACTGTTCTGCAAATTGCTCGTAGGATTCATTAGCCATCACGGTCAACGTGTTTACTGCAAAACCATGCACTCGTTCACCATCCTGATTCACACAGATGCGCAAGCCCCGGCCAATTTCCTGACGCTTTTTAATGACGGAGTTGGTTTCATTCAGGGTACATATCTGGAAGACATTAGGGTTGTCCCAGCCTTCCTTGAGAGCTGAATGGGAGAAAATGAACTTCAGTTTGCAGTCAAAACTTAACAACCATTCCTTGTCTTTCATAATGGTATTGTAAGCACTGCCATCAGATTCGCTGCTTGCCGCCTTGCCATCTTTTGCCATTTTGGATTCTTTAAGCATTTCCTTGCCTGACGAATCTTTTTTCTTATCGATAGCAAAATAGCCGTTATGCACGCCTTGCGCAGCCGTATCCAGATCGGCACCTTCAAATAGCTGGCTGTATTTGGGTTTGCGAATGGCGCGATCGTATTCTTCTTCAAACATCAGGGCGTACTTACCCTTTTGCGAGGTGCCATCTTCATCGTACCAGCGGTAGTTAGCGACCTTGTCTATAAAAAACAGGCTCAGTACCTTAATGCCCTGCGGGCGCAGGCGAATTTCTTTATCGAGATGCTCTTCAATGGTCTTACGGATCTGCAGGCGTTTAAATTCATTCGGGTCAACTTCGTCAAGTGCCTGGCCCAGTTTCAGAATATCGGGCTTACTGGTAAAGCTGATGTATTCATTGCCCTGTTCGCAGTAGATGTCTTCAATGATGTAGCCGTCGTAGATGTCGCGGCCACCGCTATACTTGGCATCCAGTAAATCCGCACCGCTGGTCACCGTGACTTGCTTGCGCTTAATGCTGCCATTCTTCAAGCGGGCATCGATTTCAATTTTGGCGCTGATTGGACTTTTCTTATTGTTCACACTGAGTAGCTTGATATAGGCCTTGTTGTGGCCGTCTTTGACATCAATGCCAGCCACTTCGATCTGTTTCACCAGCTTTTGCTCGTAGGCGTCGACAGAATCCAACTTGTAGAGCATGTGGTGATTTTCAACGTGCGTAGCCGAATAACGCAGTGTGCAGATAGGGTTAAGCGAGGTGATGGCCTCTTTACTTTTATCAGTGGTATCGACGCTCTGGGGTTCATCGACTATCACGATCGGGTGGGTTTGCTGGATAAATTCGATCGGCTTGGCACCTGTCATCCGGTCGTGGGCTCGGTGAATAATGTTGGCCTTATTTTCTTTTTCCGGATCGGTGAAGCTACGACGGAAGGCGTCGATATTGATCACCATAATCTGAATATCAGGACTGGTCGCAAAACTGCGCACATCCGATAGTTTGCTGGAGTCGTAGGTGAACGAATCGAAGGTGACGTTTTCATACAGCTCTTTAAAATGAGTAGCCGTCATCTCCAACGATTTCTGCACCCCTTCTTTAATCGCAATAGATGGCACCACCACAATAAACTTGGTAAACCCATAGAGCCGGTTCAGCTCGAACACAGTGCGCAGGTAAACGTAGGTTTTGCCCGTGCCAGTTTCCATTTCTACCGTCAGGTTGATACCGTCTTTGGAGTCAAAGTCTTCTGACGGTGCCAGGCCATTCTTGAGCTGTATTTTGCGGATATTGGCGTGGATGTCTTCATTCAGCAGGCGTAGGCGGTTACCAATACCCAGGATATCTTCCTGAGTACCGTGAAACAGTGATCCTTCCTCCCAGGATTGCAGGGGAGCCACAGTGAAGTTGGTTTGGCAGATTTCCTGGCCTGCGAATACGCCCGTTACCGAATCAATCGCATCACGCTGATAATCCAAATTGGCATCGAACTGAATCTTCATGCTCATGTTACAGGCTCCTTACGTCTTCGATTCCCGCCTGCTTGAGAATCTGTACCGCGTTGGTTTTTACCACGTCGTCGGCAAAACCGGCGTCTTTGAAGACCACACGCATGATTTCTGGCTGCAAATCATCTTTGAGCTTGGCAATGCCTTCCACCACGTCGAGGGCAATATTGTCCGACAGACAGATCATCAGTGCGCCCATACCGATATCAAACACTTTATGCCCAGCCACGCTATGCTCGGTAATCGGCAAGGTCAGATCCAGACCGTACTTCAATAGTACTTCGTAAAGCACATCTTCTTCTTTACGACCATGCTTGATATTTGAGATCTGATCTTCCAGATCCTGCTCGGTCAGATCAAAGTCCAGTTCCCAAGGCTTGATATTGGTGGAGTCGAGTTTGAATACCTTAAAACCAAGGTCGCCTTGGTAATCGGGCCTTTCTTCTTTGATTTTGGTCGCAGTTCTTCGGATGCGTTCTTTGCTGATATCAGTAATTCTGGAGTACCCTAGGCTCTTGGCGGGTGATCCATCGGGGCAAGATTCAGGAAGTTGAACTACGATGTATTTGCGATTTAAATAATCACTTAAATTAAGTTTGAGAACTGTGTGTGCAGTTGATGCTGAGCCAGCAAAAAAATCCAAAACCAAATCACCATCACCCAGAACTGGCTTCATCAAATAACTGATAAATTCTGTAGGCTTAGGGTTGTCAAAAGGTATTTCCCTGCCTTCTTGTATATCGAATAATGTCTTTATTTCAACTTTGCCATCAGCATTGCTAACTTCATCTATAAGGCTTGGTACTTTAACATTTCCGCCACCATCTTTTTCGTAATACTTCCTATGTACGTTATATTTCCCATCCCTCTTTTTAATAAATATTATCCGCCCGTCCGCAATCAGTTCACCAAAAGTCTGCTTTGAAACCATCCACTGAGTTTCAATAATTTCACCATCAGGCATCTCTATTGGATATATCAGAGTCTTTCTCAAACCAAGATTGGACTTGAGAGGCCGTGTATAGTACTTGCCTCTGTCATTAAAGAATTCATCCTCAAGCTTGAACTTACTTAACTCTGCCGCAGGCCTTTCCATCAATATTTCTGGCAAATCTAAAATATTTTTAGCATAAACAAGGACGTACTCATGTAGATCAACAAAATGTTTTGCATGTTTACCACCAATGTACTTTTTTTTCCAAACCATTTGCCCTACAAAATTTTCTTCTCCGTATACTTCATTTAACACAGCCTTTAGATTCTGTACCTCATTATCATCAATAGAAATGAAAATAACGCCATCATCACTTAACATACTCCTCGCAACTTTTAGCCGAGGATAAATCATATTGAGCCAATCGGTATGATAGCGACCACTAGTTTCAGGATTGCTTGAAAGACTACGACCATCAGCATCGATTTGACTGGTAACTTCTTTATAGTTTCTGATATTGTCCTTAAAATTATCCTTGTAAACAAAATCACTACCTGTGTTATACGGCGGATCAATATAGATCATCTTGACTTTTTTGTGATAGCTCTTTTGCAGCAGCTTGAGGACTTCGAGGTTGTCGCCTTCGATAAACAGGTTCTGGGTGTTATCCCAATCAACAGATTCTTCTTTGCAGGGACGCAGGGTGCCGGTACTTGGGGTTTGTGCAAGCATACGGGCTTTGCTTTTTCCATTCCAGGTGAAGCTGTAGCGCTCTTGGCGGCCTTCAATGTAATCACCCAGGACTTCTTTTAAGGCGTCAAAGTCAACTTTTCCTTCGGTAAAGGCTTCTGGAAACAGCTCTTTGAGTTTACTGATATTTTCAGACACTATGTCCATGCTCTGTGAGTCCATTTCGGGTATAACTTTGTTCACAGGGTTTCCTCTCAATTTTTTTGCTTCGGCTTCTGCTAATGCAATTCGATTACAGGGTTTCGGCGATCTGCTTAAGCCGCTGTTCCTGCTGTTTAATCTGAGTATTCAAAATAACCTGCTGGCTGAACTCACCCTGTTTGATCTGGGCGCGTAGCTTTTTAATGTTCTGCTCGATTTGGCGGTAATGCTGCAACTGTTGCCGTTGCTGTTCCGCCGCTTCACCATCCACTAAAAAAAAGCGCCCACTGACTTCAGCACACTGAAGCGCCTGCACCCGAGCCATCAAGGACTGATAGAAATGCCAGAAATTGCTGTACGGTAAGCCGGTAAAGTTCAGGCTGTTAAAAAATACTTTGGCGATTTCCGTTGTGTTGTCCAACGATAACCATGGCGATAGCTGAAAATCATCAATGACCCACTTTGTTTGATCCGCTTTGTTTATGCGTTTGTCAGCCAGACAGATAGCCAGTTGCTCATCGGCGTGTTCTTTGTCATCGTGTTCGCCATTTGCTTCTGTCCCTTTGTTTTCAGAGAACACGAAGAAAATGACTACAGGATAAGGTATCGCCCGGTTGATCAGTTGGCCGATACGTTCTGCGCTTTTGGCATTGCTTAATTCCACGTACAGAAAGGCGAACTCGCCATAGTCGCGCAGGTCGTCACTGAAGGGCGCGATATTAATGGTGCTGGGCTTTAAGGTGTAGAGCCAGCGGATTTTATCAACATCGTCTTTCAGTGCCTTTTTATCTTTGGCGTCCAGGTCGGCGTGTTCCTGAAACATCTTTTTGAACAGGGGTTTATTGAGCACGCAGCTATTGGGCACGCTCAAGCCTTCCAGGAATGCTTCGAATTGTGGCATGCCTAATCCCAGTTCAGGCATGACCGTCTCCTTGGGTACCGGCAGTCAAAATCAGGTATGACACCACCATAAAGTCTTCTATACCCTGACTGGAGGTGGCGGTAAGGACGGTACCACCTTTGCTAAACAGGCTTTCAATGCCTTTCTCTTCGCTTTTGCCCGCGATGCTGTCTACGGCAACGGCCAGTAGATGTTGAAAGTGGCTCATATCACGCCCGTGGCGTGTCATACGGTTAACTTCTGTGATCGCGGGTTGATCAGGCATTTTGTACTTAGATGCTTCACGTTTGAGCAGATCGAGTATCTTTTTACTTTGAGTAAAGTTCAATTCAACTGCCGTGCTGTTTTCTTCATCACCGGTCACGTAGACCAGGAAATAAGGAGCCAGAGGGTAGTTGTCGTCTACCTGAACCGCTTCTTTACCGTTGCGTATATTTTTCAGACAGAAGATCACCCCAGGCTTAATGCTATCCACGGCCAGATCTTCGTCAATACTGACGGCGGCATACAGCCCTAACGGGGCTTGCTCCAGCGTTGTCAGGGCAGTTTTGTCGTTCATATAGCCTGACAGATCCATACGAAAGTCATTGAGGGTGAGGTCGGTAATGGATACACCACCGCTCATGTCCTCCAAATCGACCACGGCATCTTTAAGCTGCTGAAGCTGCTTGCGCCGGTATTCCAGGTCGTTCATATCCTTGGCGCTTTCGTCGATGACATTTTCCTCGCCGGTCGCTGAGATATCCAACAACACCATACGCCCAGCTACGCGAGCCTCCAGGTTGATGTATTCATCCAGCTCCATATTCGGCCAGAAGTTGATTAACTGGATTTGCGTATTTTGACTGCCAAGACGATCGATACGACCGAAGCGTTGGATGATGCGTACTGGGTTCCAGTGAATGTCGTAGTTGATCAGGGTATCGCAGTCCTGCAGGTTCTGACCCTCACTGATGCAGTCGGTGGCTATCAGTAAGTCGAGTTCAGTCGTCGCCGTTGGATCGACTTTGCTGCGCTCTTTGGAAATAGGCGAGAACGCGGTAAGTATGTTGTTAAGGTCTGAACCCAACCCTGTCATGGTAGTTTTATTGGTGCCACCGCCCGTTACCAATGCACTACGAATACCTAGCTCAGATTGCGCCCATTGTGCCAAGTGGGCATACAGGTATTGGGCAGTATCGGCAAATGCCGTAAAGACGATAACCTTTTTGTTGCCTGAATTAAGCGGATTAGCCACTTTGCTTGCAATGGCCTGCTTCAATAGTTTTAGTTTTGCATCGCGGCCAGCGTCTACGCTTTGTGCTGTTTCGGCAATGTGGGTTAAGAATACGCGGTCGGCCTCCAGTTCCTGCCGGAAGCGGATCAGATCCATATCCTGCAACAATACTTTGGTTTTGTTGCCAACCATGTAGCTTTCGAGTTCGGTGGACTCCAGCTCAAAGTCGTGGATGTCTTCGATGTTCAGCTCGGTCAGCTCTTCTGATTCGTGGGCATCAATTTTGGCCAGCAGGCGATCAACCTGCTGTGCCAGCTTGGTGGCTGTCAAAGTGAATGAGTGAATCGAGCTTTCCATGCGCTTAAGCAGGTTCACGCGCATCAGGTGGATCAAGCTTTCTTCACGGTCTACCTGTTTGAATACCCCTTTACCACCGCCTACGGCTTTATCGTAACGTCGGGCGTATTCGGCTTTCTTGGCTTCGCGTACAAACTTGAGTGGGGAATAACCCGCTAATGAAAGACGGCGTATAGTTTTATTCACGTCTTTCAACGGAGGAAATTCGCCAGATGAATCAATATCGGCGTAGATATTTTTAGGCGGTAGCCTAGTCGGAAAGCGACCAATATCGGCAGTGCCGTAGTATTTTTCAATGTGCTTGCGCGAGCGGGCGATGGTTACGATATCCAGCAGCTTGAAATAATCGAAACTCATGGCGTCAAGCAGAGTTGTCGTAGTCCGTTTTTCTACGGGCTCGTTTGTCCACTGATTAAACTGTTTTTGTGCTAAGCGTAGTGTGGCTTCTATATTTTTGATTCCCACATCAACGAAAGCGTCGTCTCGACCTTCGGTGATAAAGGCGACCTGATTCTTTAGGTCGTTCATACGGTTATTAACTGGCGTTGCTGATAGCATCAATACCTTGGTTTTTACGCCTGAACGAATGATGCCGTTCATCAACTGTTCATAGCGGCTTTTACCTTCGGCTTTGCTCGGTGTGTTGCGAAAGTTGTGGGATTCGTCAATCACCACCAGGTCATAGTTGGCCCAATTTAGAGTCTCTAGGTTGATCTCACCCGAGTAGCCTTTTGGGCGGGTTAAATCTGTGTGGTTCAGGACGTCGTAGTTAAAACGATCTGCCGCAAGGAGGTTGCGCCTGTCGTTCACAGTGTACATCGTCCAGTTCTCACGAAGCTTTTTCGGGCACAACACGAGCACGCGGTCATTACGCAGTTCATAATATTTGATTACCGCCAGGGCTTCGAAGGTTTTACCCAAACCCACGCTATCAGCAATGATGCAGCCGTTGTGTTTTTCTAGCTTATCAATGGCACCGAGCACACCATCTTTCTGAAATTTGTATAATTTGTTCCACACCAGCGTGTCTTCAAAGCCAGTTTTGCTACGTATGATGTTGTCTTCATCTATGTCTCCAAGAAAATCTTTGAATAGATGAAACAGCGTTAGGAAATAAATAAAGCTGGCGGGCTGATCAGCGGCGATGGTGTCTAATCGGGTGATAAGGTATTGTTTAATATCACGAACATTGTGTGCATCCGCCCAAACGCTATCAAACCAAGCTAGTAGTTGTTGAGTGCTCTCAGAATCTGACAGCCCCATATTCATTTGAAGCGAGTCGGAGCGTACTTCACCCAGCCCTGTTGGTGTGAGGGTGGCGCTACCACTAACAGCAAAGCTGCGCTCTGGGCTGTTAAGGTGAATAATATTCTGGCCTGGCTGAGGTCGCACACTGGCTTTCACTTCGGCTTTGCTCTCCAGCCATTTTGAGAACTCACTGGCGATGCGCTTTTGTTGTAGCTGGTTTAGTAGGCGAACGTCAGACTCACAGCCGACAAGGTTTTGCAGGTTGAGCGAGTCCCATTCAGTGAAAATGGCCCTTGCTGACTCTAGCTGCTTCAGCTCGTGCTTCAGCGAGGCAAAACCGTATAGGGTAAACAGGCTCGACAGAACAGAAAGCCTGGAGCCAGAAAAGGTGTTTTTTTTCAGTTCGTTACCAACGTGGCCGCTGTTTTTGTTATCCAGTAACACCCTAGAACTCCCTGTTATTGTTTGTCATTTTTGTGTGCTTCTATCCATTTTTCGATGTCTGCACGTTTAAATCGCCATGATGTTCCTACTCTAAAAGCAGGTATTTTCGCTGACGTGGCCATACGGTAAACAGTTCGCTCGTTGAGCTTGAGGTAAGAAGCGACATCCTTGACGGTCATGATTTGATCAGCCATGTGATTGCCCAAGCCTTTGGATTGTCAAAATTGTACTAGAATGTCATATAAACGACCACTGGAGCAGCTGTCAATGTTTCAACAGTCGGCAGAATAGCGAAAGTAGGGGGCACCACTTCTTGATCAATTGCTACCCAGAAATTCTAATTTATTGCTAGGTTCTAAGCTGTTGATTTAATATAATTTTTACAGCTACTGTAATAAAACGGAGGCAGCGGCTTCAGTGCCATGAAGAGACCAGTGACCCAGGTGCTTAAAGCTAAAGGTTGGCTAGCCTATATTAGAAATGATCTATGGATTTCGCCTACGCTATAACGGTGGAGGGGGTTCTACTTTTGGAGCACTTCAAAAATGGGAGGATTACCGTATGCTCCTACGTAGAAACATGAATAGCTGAGATTTTAGTCACATGCATTAAATAAAAATCGTCAATGTGTGTCTTCTTAATTTCTTGAAAACTGCGACAAGGAGTAAGCATGTGACGATTATTCAAGAAATCCACGCTTGGTCCAAAGGGCTTCCTTCCTGGCAGCAGGATGCAATCGCTCGGCTTTACGAAGATCGTACGCTGAGTGCCGATGATCTTGAGGATCTCTATGCATTAGCCAAGACCGAGGTGGGGATACCAGATCCAAATAGCCGGATGCCTAAAATTCTTGAAGACGCACAGGTTGCTCCGCCTGCTGATCCAGCCCGGGTTGTTCAACTGGCTGGGATAAAAGATATTGCGAATGTCAATGCATTGGCAAACGGCGGAAACTTACCAATCGCCTTGGAAGGGCTGACAGTCATCTATGGTGAGAACGGTGCTGGAAAGTCAGGTTTTTCCAGGGTCTTTAAACATGCTTGCCGTGCGCGAGATAGGCGCGAACGCATCCTCCCCAATGCTCATTTAGATCCTAACGCGGTAGGCGTTGCCCAGGCAGTTTTTGAAGTTGTGATTAACGGAGCCGCTTCCGACTTCCCTTGGCAATACGGTATGGAGTCGCCTGAACCGCTTACAGATATATCTATATTCGATACCCATTGCGCCCGCGCTTACATCGATAACCATGGAGATTTTGCTTATTCCCCATATGGGCTAGATATTTTAGAGGGCTTGGTTGGCGCCTGTAACGCCCTTAAGGCGCGCGCCATGCAAGAGAAGACTACAAACGCTCCGAGCGATGCAGCGTATGCAGCGCTTATGAGGGAATCTACCGTGGTTGGCACTGCGCTAAGCGGCATTCCGACCCAAAAAACTAACCCTGAAGACATTGAGGCTTTGGCTACACTTAACAAAGTTGAGCAAGATCGACTTACTCTGCTGGCTAAAGCTCTAGCCGAAGCCGATCCCAAACAAAAAGCCCAAGCGACTCGCCAAAAAGCAACACGTCTTAAGGGTTTGATGGCTCGTCTTGCGACAGCCATATCGCTTATCGACGATGAAAAGGTCAAGCAGCTCAGAGAGCTTATTGATAGATCCAAAACGGCCAAAGCCGCAGCAGAACTCGCTGCCACTGAGTTCAAACAGACTCCGGGTCAACTTGTTGGAACCGGAGGGGATGAATGGAAAATGCTTTTTGAAGCAGCGCGTGTTTTTGCCAAGGTTAGCCACCCACAGGATGAGTTCCCTGCACTTCCTAACGACGCAGAGTGCCCGCTCTGCCAAAACATACTTGGGGCCGAAGGGGCTGCACGCCTGATTCAATTCGACAGCTTTATAAAACAAGCCGCCGAGCAAGCGCATAAGACAGCACGGGAAGCGGCAACTATCGCTTACAGAGCGATTCAAAAAGCCGTTCTGGATGTAATGTTCCGAGATGCCCTCGTTGAGGAATTGACAGAGCTTGATCAAGGACTCGCTTCAGAATGCTCTTCGATGCAAGAAAGTCTGTTCTCCCGTCAGAAACTGGTTTTACAGGCTTCTGCGGCAGAAATTCCGTGGGAAGAAGTTCCAGCGCTACCGGCTGATCCGAGGATGAGCTTAGCAAAGATCATTGATGGACTACTAGATCAGGCGGGAGCGTTAGAAGCGTCCATCGATGAAAAGGTTCGTTCTGAAATGGTGGCGGAGAAACTTGAGCTTGAAGCTCGTGTAAGTCTCGGGGCGGTCAAAACTGCTGTCTTGGAGTCAATAACAGCTCATGAGGTGTGTCGTAAGCTTCAAGCGTGCATTGATAGTTTGGACCCGCGGGCCATTTCCAGAAAATCAACCGAGCTATCTCGGACAACTGCCAGTCAAGAGCTAGCTGACACTCTGAACGAAGAGCTCAAACTACTTAAAGTGCACCAATTAAAGGTGGTCATGAAGCCAGAATCTCCCAGAGGCAAGACTCAGTTTAAGCTGGTCTTACAGCTGCCAGGTGGAGGAGCACCTGCAGCTATCCTCAGTGAAGGTGAGCAGCGAGCTATTGCGATCGCATCCTTTCTGGCGGAGATAAAACTAAGCAAGGGACGCGGCGGCATTGTATTAGATGACCCGGTCTCATCTTTGGATCATCGACGGCGGTGGGAAGTGGCCGAACGCTTAGCCGTGGAATCGCTTACTCGGCAAGTGATTTTATTTACTCACGACATCTACTTTCTTTGCATTTTAGAGCAGAAAACTGAGGAGCTGGGAGCAACGCTGAGCAAAAACTACATTCGTAGAACCGCTCAAGGGTATGGTGTGCACTCTCAAGACCTGCCTTTCGATGTCATGAGCACAAGGGATCGTCTGGCTAGGCTTCGGCAGGAACTGGTAGATATTCGAAGAGTACATAAAAGCGGTGATGACGATGAGCATCGCCGCCTGACCGCTATCTGTTATGGCCGCCTGCGTCTTGCGTGGGAGAGGTGCATAGAAGAGTTGCTGTTTAACGGAGCCATTCAGAGGTTTGGCGAAGGCGTGTCGACACAGCGCCTCAAGAGTGTGGTTGTAACAGACGACGATTACAGGGAAGTGGACGCTGGGATGTCCAAAAGTTCTAAGTTTGAGCATGACGCTGCTGCTACCGTTGGAAGACTCCCTACGCCAGAGCCAGACGAGTTGGAGCAGGACATCGAGAAGCTCTCAGTATGGCGGGGTGTATTGACCGGCCGGTTAAAAGGCATAGCCACTGCCAGAGGTTGACTAACAGTTGATTGAAAATAGTTATCGAATTCACGCATGGCGTAATGTTCTTGTTAGCTACTTTTTATAATAGGGACAACACCACTTTTGACCCAGTGGTAATGGGTAGTTCTAATTTGAGACTTGGCAGCCATTGGCCGGTTTTATTTGAATCGCTATAACTACTTTGCTGAAGGGCGGATAACGGCCTCTGTGAGAGGAAAGAGGTCGGCGACCTCTATGCCGAGCCGCGCCCGCCGTTAACCTAAATGGTCTGCCATACACTGGTCGCGACAGGGCCAAGCAAATTATTGGGTTGCTACCGTGGGATCGGATACAAGTGTCATCAAATATCAGGTGGCTAGGAGCAGCAAGTTTAGAGGCTATAAAGAAAAGTTTCCCCATAGCTCTAAAGTTACTGGGTAGATAAAAATTAGCTTGTAGCTTTGGAATGGCGATAATGAAATAGTGTTCTGGAGTTCTCAAACGCTATTCCAGCTATATTTAAAAGAGGCAAATGCTCTAACGGCGCATCGTCAACGTAAGTGCATCATTATATCTCGTGATAGCGGTAACGCACTTCAGAGTAATCGCTGTCTGGCTGTACTTGGGGCGGCAGAGCCTCAGTACCACCCGTTGCTAGGGCAATGCCATGGCGAACTAGGCGCAGCCTAGAAGAAAGGCGATTGCGCTCCGTACAAAGCTCGGAATCACTGGCAAACCATTGCTGCTCGACGTGGGCTATCGCGTGCTGAAGCTCTCTTTCTATTGCGTATCTGTCAGCTGCCTTCATATGGGAGTAGTACATAGCCACTGGAAAATCGAATGAGCAGACCTGGGGGGAGCTGAGAAAGAAGAACTTCTCATGCTTGCCATAATCCCATGCATCCCAGCGCTCAAATGCCATCAACCAAATAGGGTATGCTTTGATCGAATCAAACGTGCCTGTAGCTTGCACGAGAATCTCGGTAACAGCTTCAACTGAATGTTTTGATTTTGAAAGTTCAAGTGCGAAGATGAAATCTTTCCACTGCGGCTCTGAGAGTTGGGCCAGCACTTCGGCAAGGACTTGGGATTGTTCGGCCCCTGCCGCCGCAGGATGCTCATATTTCGCTTGCAACCAACCCTTCCAGTATGGTGTTTCGGCAACCTGCAGTAAAAGCTGCTTATGAATGCCAAAAGGGTCGGCTTCTGAAAGCCAGGATTGGCTGATGAACTTAAACGCAACTCTATCAACTTGTAAGGCAAATAGCGGGGCATCTTTATCCAACACCATACATGTTAACAAATCGAAAGGGATACTATCTTGCCTGTTAATAACGCCTGTAAGTTCATCAGGTTCGAGCTTCCATAGCATGAAAATAAACGTTGATATGTCCGAGCTGAGGTTGGGCTGAAGACTTCCCAGTGAGAGCTTTAGCATCTTGAAGTCGCCAGCTCTTACCCTATTTTTCAGAGTTTGCAAATAGTCTAGAGATTGAGCATCTATACCTTCTGGAACTAGTTGAACTCTCTGCAGAATTGCGACTAACTTAGCCGGAATTTGACTACCTACGAAATAATTGGATACAGCATTCATGCCCTCGTGGCCGACGTCTAGGACACCTAAAGCGGTGAAAAGCACTTGAACTCGCAGGGTGCCCTCCGTCGCGTTAGTACTCGACGCAATTAGCGATTGCATAAGCCAACGAACGACCTCTATCCAAACTTTAAGCTCAGCTGGATTTGGTTGACGCGACTGGAAGACGAGCTGGTTGCGCCAGGGGAATTCCTCGTCTAGCGCTTTAACAAACGCTTCCACATCGAGTGGGATGCCATTAGGGTGTGCCTCAGGCCTGAGGAGTACGGCTGCTACTGATATCGGCTCGCGCAGTGGCCCCGGCTTAGCCGCTTGTACAAACGTATATCGCGCTAATGCAGATGCATCAATATTCATTTGTTTGCCTTCCAGACTTGATATTGTTCTTGCCCAAGACGATCCCAGAGTTCCATAAATGCATTCTGCACCAACTCGCCGTTACTAACCTTCTGCAAGATGTGGTGACTGGTACCAAGGCTGTTCACCGATGTTCCAAGAGACCAAGCCAGTGCACGGCCATTCTCCTGAGGAAAGATAAGAAAGCGGTCATGAAACTTCCAGCCAGCACCTTTTCGTCGCAATCGAAAGTCGAGATTCAGCCCTATTTTGTTTCCACAATGAGTATTGAGCACTTGGCGTTGCTCTTTCATCCACGTAATGGAGCTGTCGCTATCGGGAACAATCTGCGGCTCCTGGGGGGGCTGCGTGACAGGAGAAATTGATTGCTTGCTACCGTCATACTGTTCGTCATCGTCCGGAGAATCGAAGGTCTTACCGTTTGAAAGCGCCCGGAGGTCTGTGTTTCTGTGAGGGCTAAAAAAGAGTGTTTGTAGTACGTCTTCGGCATTCAGAAATGGATCCCATAACCACGCTCCCAACGCGCCATGTTTCTCAAGCAGCCAGTGAATGTCGGAAAGGGCCTCGACGCGATCACGTCCAGTGAACTGCCCGTACTGTACAAATTCTTTGCGCTCCTGCAAATGACGAGAGGAAAGCTTGAAGATGCGCTCAGAGCACCAGGGCTCGCGAGGTCGCTCGGGCGGACTACCCACAAAGGTAGGCTTGTTTACGAGTTTGAGTTCAACCTCTTCTAGGCGCGGTGAGGTGCCTTTAAGAGGAATCGAAAACTTTCTTTTGGGCTTACTTGGGTCATCAATGCTTGTAGCGTGCATCGTAATCCCGGCCATAAGCATAAATGTCTGAACCGGGCTGACACTGAGTAGAACTTGGTTTTCGTCATCCCAAACATGGGTACGGGCACCGCCCCCAGGAGAATGCAGCTTGAAAGTAGAGGTTTCTTGCTGAACAGGAGTCATTCCGATAGTTTTAGAGTCGAAGGCATCCACTGTAGAGTCGCCATAGATCTCGCATGAGATGCGCAGTGGTCGCGGCGTAGCTTTCTCATGCCAAGCCACTCGGACATTCTGATCCCCAGAAGAAGAGCCGCGCGATCCTGTCGAGATGACTGTAACCGGCAACTGGATGACTATGTTTCCAAGTCGGTCAGACAGGCCGTCGATATCCATGAGCACGACAGAACGAACTTGCTGTGAGAGCTCCGTTAGCAGACGCGAATCCTGCAATAGGAACCGCGCTGCTTCTTTTGTGGTATCGAACAGCTCAAGGACGTGTGAGCCCTCATAAAAGTTGTTCTTCAATACCGAATTCCACGGATGTGGGTCGTTGAAGTCAGGGTGCACAAATTGCGGTACTACGGGCTCAAGTTTGCCGACCTTGAGGGGCTTTGGCCCGGTTTTCCACTCACCGGTCTCAATGAAGTGCTCTAGGACGTTTAAAAGAAACTGGATGGATACGCGAAGTCTGAAGACGCCGAACTTGTACTTACTACCCTTTAGCTCAATACGCTCCTGCGTCAAGCACTCGGGCTTTATAGAGCCTTGTGGTGGAAAACCTGGTTCGGCCACGATTAGGCTGAAGAAGTTGGTGACAGTACCATCTTTATGAAAACCGACAATCTCAGTAATCTCAAAGCTATTGAAAAAGCCAATTAAACCTTGCTCTAGCAGCCGTCTCTGCTCTTCGAGAAATTGTTCTATAGTCCATTTCATATTTCCCTCTCTTTCCAACTTAAAGCAGACGCGATACGAATGAGGGGCGCGTGCATGGTGAGAAATTTTTCTTAGGTAAAACCTAAAATCGCAAGCCAGAAAATGAATAAGGCTGTTTATTTGTATCAGCAGCAGAGCTCACCTCTAAATGAATCTCACTTTTTACGCACTGTTTCCAAAGAGTCAGCGGTGCTACTGTTAGTCGTTCGGAGCTTGAGTTAGATCTAATATATTTTTCTGAGAGCGTACCACTGCAGGCGACCAAGCGGCATTGAATGAGTAATGAGCCAATACATATTTGATCCACTTTTAAACAGTTATTGGCTGATTTTATTAAATCCTACAACTACTTCGATGAAGGGCTGATAGCATTTCCAGTGGGGGGGAAAAGGTCGGCGACCTCAATGCCGAGCGCCTCGCTGATCTGGTAGATTTTAGTCAGAGTAATGTTCTTTTCACCGCGTTCTATATGGCCCATGTAGCTGCGATCAACCCCGGCCAGGGCAGCCATGCCTTCCTGAGATAATCCTCTGCTTTTACGAATCTCTCTGACCCTCTGGCCGAACGCCAAAAGCTTTTCGTTCCGCATCTGTCCTGCTCCATCCAAAGGATGGAACTATCACGGGGCACTGGATACAATTCCACGGACTATGATTCCCATTTGGAGCGGCCTGTATGAAGTTGGAGATAATCACTGATGATGAGCAGGGCGCGCGTATCTGCGGGGAATACTGGAGGCAGTCTGAAGACGGCGAGTTTGTCTTCAAAATTAGCGAGATTGCGACCGCTTATTCAATGAAAACACACGAGGTCAGTAAGTTCGTCGAACAGCATGCTTTCGTATGGCTGGAAGATATCTGCTGTGGTCGTTGCAGACAGCCGTACCGCTTTGGTACTCGCAGCCAGTATCAAGACCGCCGATGGCTTCGGGAGCGGGTCTGTAGTGCATGCTTGGAAGCCGAACGACAAGTCATGGCTGACGAAAAGCAAAAGTTGCTTGTGAAAATGCGGCAGTCGGCGAAAAGCAACGTACCTGACCTAGTAACGATAGATCTAACGAGCAAGATCTATCTACTCGCAACGATTCAGGCGTTAGGCGATGAACAACTTGCTACTATAGAACCACTAAACGAATATCCCGCTTGTACGCTGTCGCCGAATCCTGCCTATGATCATAAGGTGCTTCAGCATTTGATTGATCATAACTTATTGTTGATTTCCCTAGATACACGTCTTGAGGTGATCGAGCTTCATGAAGATGATCAGTTGAGTATCGACCTTGGAGCATGCGCATTTAACCTTCCCTTTGATGCCGACCAAGTCACTGCACTAATCAATGAGTTTTTTGATGAGGAAATCGCACACAGCGTCAAGCAATCGCCGGATTTCAATGCGCTATGCAAGGAAGCCCAACTGAACGAGTGCATTGGTTTTTGAAGGTTATGCTTGAAGAGCATCAGCTGTACTTGTCGCCGGGGGAGAAAAGCCGCCAGATGCTCAGCAGGTGCCTAGAGCATTTTAGTGTAGCCCAGGTCTATAACTTCATTTGGCGGGCCGCCAAGGACGCCGCTGCCTATTATATGCGTAGCTCTATCAGCAAACGGCAGGCAGCTAACTCGGTTGTTGGGAACATTTCACGGAGTATGGAACGTGCCTTGGCCAATGAATGGGAAGTGAAGCCATTTGGTAGGAACTATAACCTTCCTCAGTCCTCACTGAGTCGTGTCATCTTCAATATGATTCTGGGCACTGACGACGGCGGATTTGATTACCGATTAGCCGACGTTTTTGAAAAGAGTGGCCTTTACGAACAGAGCGTTTGAGTAAGAATTAATATTGGTCCGGGCGTCCTTGTGTTGCACATGGGACGCCAACCAGAAAAGCATTGAATCAACCGCGGTATGCGGTCTGTGCTGAGCTATTTTTTTCTAGCTGTTTTTCTTTTTCGCATCGGCTTCTTGCCCATTCCACGTAGAGCCGAGAAATCACCGCTTTCTACTTCATCTATTAGCGCTTTCAGGCCATCAGTGAGGGGCTGCATAAACTGCCCGTATCGCATCCGCTTCTCGCTGATGGCTTCAAGCTGAGACTCCCAATGTGCGGTCATATCAGGAACAACCATCCGTTTAGGCAAACTGTTAACAAGGTGCCTTCCTGCTTCTGTCGAGTGGATTTCCTTACCTTTCTTAGCTAAAAACTGCCGTTTGAACAATAACTCGATGATACCTGCTCGGGTGGCTTCCGTACCTAGTCCATCTGTATCTCTAAGCACTTTTTTGATTTCAGGGTCTGATACGTATCTCGCTATTCCTGTCATAGCGGAGAGTAGAGTCGCGTCTGTGAAGCGTTTCGGGGGGCTGGTTTGTTTCTCGTCCATTTTGCCGTCGATGCAGGTAACAGGATCTCCAGACTTCACGTTGGGAAGAACCACTGACGAAAATTCAGTGTCTTGCTTTGGAGCCTTTTGAGGTGGTAGCAGTGCTTTCCAGCCGTTAGAAATAACTGACTTCTGCTTGGCAATGAACAACCCGCCTCCCACCTCGCTGTCAATTTGATGCTCTGCATACTCAAACGGTGGGTAAAACTGCATCAAGTACTGGCGGGCAACAAGCTCGTAGATATTCTTCTCGTCTTGAGACAGGCGATCAGTTGGGACTGCCCTGGATGTTGGTATAATTGCGTGGTGCGCGCCTACCTTGGCGTCGTTCCACGCCTTGCTCTTCAAGTCGAGGTCAGCCTTTTGAACGCTATCAGCAAGCGCCGCCGATGTTTTGGCAATCGACTGAGCCACTGTTTGGCGTTCAGCGTAATGGCCTTTGGGCAAATACCGACAGTCTGAACGTGGGTAGGTGATCAGTTTATGGCGTTCATATAACTGTTGGCATATGTCCAGCGTCTTCTGGGCGTTTAGATTGAAACGCTTTGATGCATCAATTTGCAGTGATGAAAGACTATAGGGTAGGGGAGCAGACTGTTTTTTCTTGTCGCGTTTAACTGCGATGACGTTGCCTGTATGCCCGACTACCTTTTGCAGAACGACTTCGGCAAGCTTTCGTGACAGCACACGGCCTTCCTCGTCCATGTAAGGCTCGCAAGCAGTACTAGGCTTCCATTTAGCTGTAAAAGACTCACCAGCTACTGTCTGAAGCGTAATAAAGACCTCATAAAATGGCTTCGTTATAAAGTTGTCGATGTCTTGGTCTCGGTGAACGACCAAACCCAATACAGGCGTCTGTACTCGGCCAATCGACAAAACGCCGTTATACCCCGCGCTTTGGCCCAGCAGGGTGCAAAGGCGAGTCATATTAATACCATAGAGCCAATCGGCCCTTGCCCTTGCCAAGGCTGATGTTGCTAACGGTATGAAGTCAGTATTCTTGCGAAGATCATTCAACGCCTTCTTGATAGCGGCAGGGTTCATATCGTTGACGAGACAGCGCAACGTGGCTTCGCGTTTTGCCTTATTTACACCTGAATAATTGATTACTTCGTCGACCAGGATCTGACCGACGCGATCAGGGTCACCCATATTGACCAATTGGTCAGCTTCTTTGATCAGTTTTTTGACAGCATTAAACTGTGAGCGGGTTTGGCTTTTGACTTGATGTTTCCACTCGACTGGGATAATTGGCAGGTGCTCTTTTTTCCACTTTTTGTACTCAGGGTTATAAGCATCTGGCTCAGCCTGCTCCAATAAGTGACCAATACACCAGGTTACAACATCACCATTAGCCACCCTGATAAACCCATCACCTTTCTGGTGGGGTTTGGGAAGCACATCTGCAACTGCGCGTCCGACACTCGGCTTTTCGGCAATGTATAGAATCAACTCTGTTTACCTCGCTCTAACCCTTTAACCTTCACTTTGTTTAGCGCTTCCCGGCAGCGCTTCAGCAATGGCCCGGGCAAGGCTGGGTTTTTCGGCAATAATCAAGCGCATGCGAAGCGTGGCCTTAACGTCTGTTCGAAATGCGCCTATGGTAACAGTAGCGGTGACTTATAGGGCAGGGCAGTGGGGATTGATATGCGAGAACGCGGTAGAACACGCAGGTTGATGGGCCTGGGTGCACGCACGGGCGGTGCGCTGCTTAAAACGCGCTTGGGCGGCCAGGCGGATTGGCGTGCGTTAGGTGAGGCGCTGTTTGAAGGGCTTTCCGAGCTTAAAGGCCCGGCAATGAAGCTTGCTCAAATGATGTCGCAGTGGGACGACCTGTTGCCGCCCGATTTAGCCGATGAGCTGGCACGCTTGCAGCGCCAGGCAGAGCCGATGCCTTGGTCGCGTATCCATGAAGCCTTGGTGCTTCAGTACGGCGATATCCATGAGTATTTTACCGAAATTGAAGAGCGGCCTTTTGCCAGCGCTTCCATGGGCCAGGTGCACAAGGCAGTCACCCTTGAGGGCAAAACGGTGGTGCTGAAAGTGCAGTACCCCGGTTTGGCGGATGTACTGGAAAGTGATTTAAAACAGGTGCGGCGCATTATCGGGCTGGGCCGTTGGTTCAAGGTGCCTCAGGCGCGCCTGGATGCGCTGTTTGAAGAGCTGGCGGCGGGGCTTCGCGACGAGCTGGATTATCAGGCGGAAGCAAATGCCCTGGCGCGGTACCGAGAGCGCTACCAGAGTGATTCTCGAATCATCATACCCAAGCCGCTGTTTGAGCTTTCGGGTCAGCATGTTCTGGCCATGTCTTACGTGCCCGGTACGCCGCTACGTGAACTGGAAGGCGCCGATGATACAGTGCGCCAGGGGGTGGCCACTACGCTTGCCGACTGGATTACCCAGGAGCTGTTCACCCACGGCGAGCTGCATGCTGACCCCCATGCAGGCAATTTCGCGGCAGATGAGCACGGTCGGCTGATTATTTACGATTTTGGTGCTGTGATTGCGGTGCCCGAAGCGCGAATTGAGGCGATGATGCAATTGCTCAGCGCCACGCTTGATCACGACCCCATGGCCATGGATGACGCACTCGTCAACTTGGGTGGCCGTCAAGGTCAAGGCGCACCGCTGGCGCTCTACCGCGAGGCTGCGGAAAGTATTTCTCCACTGTTTGAACCGGGGGAGCAGGATTTCAGCGATGTGCGCGTGCACCGCCGCCTGCGTGAGCTGTCGCCCAAAGTGTGGGCGGCGATGGACCGCTTGCAGCCTCCCGCGGATACGCTGCTTCTCTCGCGAGCATTGAATGGCCACTACTGGAATCTGGTGCGTTTAAAAGCGCGGCTGGATATGCACGCACGGACTGCGCCGCTGCTTGAGCGCCCAGGCCACCTATAAGCAGTTCACCGCTGCGGCCATGCCCACCTTCATGGTAAGCTATTGCGCTTTTAAACACAGTGGAGACGGCAATGCTAGCGGTATGGGTCGATCAGCTGCTGGGATTTGCCTCCGGGGCACTCTCGGCAATCAGGCAGCAAGAACACTATCCCGACTTTATGACCTGGGTGCGCGATGAAGGCGCCAAGTCATTTAACGGTGATGTCGCCACCGCCCAAGCGCTGGCCCCTATTTTATGGTCACAAACGCCGTTGGCCAGGCTGGATTTTGCCAGTGAGCCGCTGGCGACGCCAGGGCGTAACGAGGCTTGCTGGTGCGACTCTGGGCGCAAGTATAAGCAGTGCTGTTATCGCGTTGATTTCCCCACCGACATTCCAGAGCAGATGATGTGGATGTTGTCGCTGCGTGAATGGAAGGGCGCTACGCTGAAGTCTGCGTTGGAGAGCCGCCAAGCGCCGCCCCAAGCACTGCTGGAAGCGGGGCTTATTGCCGCCGAAAGCGGCCAAACGGGCCGGGCGATGCAGATTCTGGAGTCACTGTTTGATGGTAGTGACTGGTCGAGGCTGCCAGAGCAAGCCGAGCCCGCTTTTGAAATCCTGCTGGATATCTATCAGGAGCGTGGTTTTACCCGCAAACGGGCAGACCTTCTGGATGAAGTGATGGAGCGTGGGCCGCTGTTTTTACGCGGTGTTGCCCTTGAACGGCTCTGCTTAATGCATTTGGATAATGATGATTTGGACAGCGCCCGAGCAGCCTTTGTCAAAGCTCAGCAGGCCCTGCCTGATTCGCCCACGCTTGCTTATATTGAGGCGATGTTGCTGCTTCATGAAGGCCATGAAGAAGAAGCCAAAGCGCGGGCTAATTTCTGGTATCGGCGCCTGGTGCGCCAGGGGGATCTTGACGAAGAGCAGTTGGATTTTCTTGCGGCACTTGCTGATAACCCCGGGGCGACGCTTGCGGATCAGCTGTTAAGTGCGGAAGAGGATCTGGCCACGCCGCTGGTATCCCTGCAAACACTGCTTGCTGTCCTTCCTACAGCGCCCAAACTTGATATTAGCAGCGACCCGGAAAGCGGCCATTTGCAGTATGTGACCACTGCCCGTGAAGCGACCCTGTTCGCCGCTTGGCATGAGCAGTTCCAGGTAATGGTCGATGAAGAGGTGGCGCTGGGCTTTCGCGATGACCCGTGGGGCAATGCAGAGGAGTGGATGTCAGCACTCTGCGCGCACCCTGAGTGGCTGGATGCGCCTCAGGTCGTTCAGGATGTCACTCTCGCGCTTACCAGCCGTTTTGGAAGCCTTCCGTGGATGGCGCCAACCCTGCTGGAGCCACTGGCGGTGCGTCTTTCACGCTGGCTGGAACAAGCCCGAGCCGCAGGCAACGGCAGCCTGTGCTGGGATGATGCTGACAATGCCATGCTGCTGCGTACAGGGTTGGCGCTAGTGGTCGGCATGGAGCGCGGCGCACGCCAGCATTCACGGGAGCTAGCTGAAGAGTTGTTAGCCATCGACCAGGAAGATAGCCTGGGTCTTAAAGAGTTGGTGCTTGACCAGCTGCTGCGCGATGACCGCAACCAGGAAGCGCTGGCACTCACTGAGGAGTCGGAAGACGATGATGGCTCACTGGTGCTGGGGTTACTCATGGGGCGCACGTTGGCGCTTTATCGTTTAAACGAGCATGAGGCGGCCGAACGGGCGCTTGGCGACGTCACCGCGCATAATCGTCATGCGCTTGAGATGATCTGTGCGGAAAAACCGCGCCCAGCGACCCCCTATGCCGATGGCCAAGTGAAGCCAGGTTCACGTGCTGAGGCGTGGCAGTACCGTACGCTGATGCGTGATCAGTGGCGTACCACGCCAGGTGCACTTGAGTGGCTGGATAGCCACCGCTAACCCTCTTCTTATGTACGAAAGCGTGCTCTTCCCACAGCCGCTCAACGCGGCGGTGGGGTGGGCACCAGCTGCTTGTCGCGGCTAATCCAGATAGCCAGCAGAATGGCGGGTAACCCCAGCAACGTAGCAACGAT
This sequence comes from Halomonas sp. 111, assembly GCF_052379685.1. Classification (NCBI taxonomy): domain Bacteria; kingdom Pseudomonadati; phylum Pseudomonadota; class Gammaproteobacteria; order Oceanospirillales; family Halomonadaceae; genus Halomonas; species Halomonas sp. 111. Next base: position 117,697 of record NZ_JBQSYV010000008.1, on the reverse strand, counting down.
AAAGAACGTGACATACCCTTGGGCGCTAACCACTAGCCCGCCAAAGCCGCTTAAAAATTTCCCCGGTAGCGTCATCAATGATGAAAACAACGCGTACTGTGTTGCCGTATATGCACGCGACGTGAGCGTGGAGAGAAACGCAATAAACACGGCGCTTGCCAATCCATTGGCCAGGTTATCGCCGATGATGGTGACCACCAGCATGGGTACCTGATTGCCGATCAATGCAAGTACCGAGAACAGCAAATTGGTGAAGGTGGCGGCAACGGCCCCCAGTATCAGCACCGGCCCAATACCGTAACGTGCGACCAGTAACCCGCCCAGAAGACCGCCGCCAATACTCATGGCAATACCGAAGATATTGGTCACATTGGCAATCGTTGCCAGTGAAAAGCCAAGATCAATGTAAAGCGGGTTAGCCATCGACGCCATGGCAAGATCGCTTATTCTAAACACTGCAATGAACACCAGAATGCCCAGCGCTTTTACCCCATAACGACGAAAGAAATCGGTAAAGGGGCATACGATGGCGCCGATAAACCAGGCGCCCATGCGGCGTAGCACTTTAGGTTGGCCACGGCTAGCGCGAATAAACGCACGTACTTTGGGTTCATGAATTAACTGCACCGAGAGCGACGCTCGCTTGGGCTCGGGGCGAATCAGCACGGTGAGTACACCCACGCCGACGAGCGCCGCCATGGTTAAATAGGCCACGTCCCAGGAAATGGCTGACGCTACATAGAGCGCCCCGGCGCCTGCGGCCAGCAGGCCACCCCGGTAGCCGATAATGTAGGTAGATGCCATGGCGGCCTGGACGTCGTCATCGGCGGACTCAATGCGGTAGGCATCAATCGCAATATCCTGGGTGGCTGAGCCAAACGCCACCAGCAGCGCAAACGCGGCTACCACGCCAAGATTACCTTGGGGATTAACGCCTGCAAGACCCACGAGCCCCGCTGCAATCATCGCTTGGGCCAGCAGCATCCAGCCTCGTCGCTGCCCGAACATGCGTGTGAGGACCGGCAGGGCGAGCCTGTCTACCACGGGCGCCCAGAAAAACTTGATCGAGTAGAGCATTCCTATCCACGCGAAAAAGCCGATGGCGGCGACGTCAATCCCGTCGCTACGTAGCCAGGCAGACAGCGTAGAAAAAACCAGTAAGAACGGTAAACCCGCGGAAAACCCCAGAAACAGCATGGTAATAACAGGTGCCCGAAAGTAAATCGCCAGCGCGGCTAGCCAGCTACGCCGGGGTAAAGGGGTGGGCATATCGTTCAACTCCAGAAAAGACGTTGGCCTGAGCCAAGTGATAAACTGCATCAATGTTTATGACAATGTTGATAGCTTACCGGAGAGGAGTTTTCCATGTCGATCACGGCACATCAGGTCGTTACGTTGCACTATGTGCTTAGCGATGTTTTAAGCGATAACAGTGAGCAGGTATTGGATGATTCACGCGCCCGCAATAAGCCCCTTGAGTATTTGCATGGTCACGACAATATCGTGCCTGGGCTTGAGCGCGCACTAGCTGGCCTAAAGGCCGGTGATGAAGTAACGGTGACGCTTTTACCTGAAGAGGCCTATGGCCTTCGCAATGAAGGCCTGGTACAAGAAGTCGGCCGTGGCTCGTTTGGTAACGCTGACTTAACGCCGGGCAGTCGCTTTCAAACCGAAGGTGAGGCCGGGCCGCAAATTGTAACGGTAGTGAGCGTGGCAGGAGACCGAGTTACCGTAGATACCAATCATCCGTTGGCAGGGCGTACGCTGAGCTACCAGGTAAACATTCTGGAGCAGCGTGAAGCAACGCGGGCGGAACTGGCAAAAGGGCATCCGCTTCCACCTGGAACCGAGCATGCCAAGGTAGAGGATCGTAAAGTGCTTTAAGTTGAGCTGCGTTAAGCGCGTCTCAGCGTGGGTGTTTAAAGGCTGTATTAAAATGACTTAAAAAGGTTCGTGGCACCTTCTTAAAATTTGACCCAAGTCAGAGACTGATAGACTGCGGCTCGATAAGATGATGACCAGTTAGCGCACAGAAGCCGCTTTAGGCTGGGGAGTCCCAAGCGGTGTGTCAGTGACCAAAATGCGAGTATTGTCACTCATTTTCTTGGTTAGTAGGCGCGTGGCGACGCCCGTTATTGATGCAGCATGCCACGCAAGCAAACGCCTGCTAAGCCTTGCGTCAGGGGAGGGGGTTTACTTTAAGAAGTAAGCTTCCTTTTTACCGGCCCACTGGGCCGGTTTTTTTTGTCTGCGATATAGCGATGAGTACGTACAAGCGTTGTTAAGCCTGTGCGCTTGTTAAGTCGCGAGGATCACCGCCGTGTTGAAACACGGCGGCGGGACGAGATGCTGCTTTACTGAGCCGTGGGGTGTGCGCTGGCTTTTTCGAGCAGGAAATCGACAATGTCATCTGCTGGAATCATGGTCGCTTCACTGTCACGGCGGCCCTTGTATTCAAGCTCGCCGTTATCCAGGCTACGGTCGCCAATTACCAAACGATGAGGAACGCCCATGAGTTCCAAATCAGCAAACTTAACGCCTGGGCGTGTATCGCGGTCATCAAGCAGTACATCCAGGCCTGCAGCTGTTAACGCTTGGTAAAGACGCTCTGATTCTTCGCGAACGCGCTGGGATTTATGCGCATTCATGGGCACCAGCGCGACCTGGAAAGGTGCAATCGCGTTAGGCCAAATAATACCGGACTCGTCGTGGTTTTGTTCAATCGCTGCCGCCACTACACGAGTAATGCCAATGCCGTAACAGCCCATCCACGGATGGCTGGTTTTGCCGTTGTCGCCCAGCACGCTCGCATTCATGGCTTCAGAGTATTTTTGACCCAGCTGGAACACGTGGCCGACTTCAATACCGCGCTTGATCGACAGCGTGCCTTCACCATCCGGTGATGGGTCGCCTTCAACCACTTTACGTAAATCGGCGACCTGGGGCAGGGCAACGTCGCGCTCCCAGTTAATGCCAAAGTAGTGCTTGCCATCAATATTCGCGCCCGCGCCAAAGTCACTCATCAAGGCAACGCTGCGGTCAATGATGACCGGCATTTTAAGGCCGATAGGACCTAGTGAGCCAGGCCCTGCGCCTACAGCAGCACGAATTTCCTCTTCGTTTGCCATGGTGAGTGGCGTCGCTACCTGAGGAAGGTTTTCTGCCTTGACTTCATTAAGCTCGTGGTCGCCGCGCACCAACAGCGTAATCAACCCGCCTTCAGCAGCATGAACCATCAATGTTTTTACGGTTTTTTCGATAGGCAGCTTAAACTGCTCAACCAGTGCTGCGATGGTTTTGGCGTTGGGCGTCTCTACAACGCGCATTTCTTCACTGGGCGCTGCGCGCTGTACATCGCTACCTAACGGTGCCGGTAAGGCTTCGGCTTTTTCCATGTTGGCGGCGTAGTCAGAGGCATTCGAGAACACGATATCGTCTTCGCCGGAGCTTGCCAGTACATGGAATTCGTGAGAACCGGTGCCGCCGATAGAGCCGTTATCCGCAATCACCGGGCGGAAGTCCAGCCCCAAACGGGTAAAAATTCGCGTGTAGGCGTCGTACATGGTCTGGTACGTCTCTTGCAGCGACGCTTCATCCAAATGGAAAGAGTAGGCATCTTTCATGATGAACTCGCGCGAGCGCATCACTCCAAAGCGTGGGCGGATCTCATCACGGAATTTGGTTTGGATCTGGTAGAAGTTAATCGGCAGCTGCTTATAGCTTGCTATCTCTTTGCGCACCAGGTCCGTAATGACTTCCTCATGGGTCGGGCCTACGCAGTAGTCACGATCATGGCGGTCTTTTACGCGTAGTAATTCAGGGCCGTACTGCTCCCAGCGACCAGACTCCTGCCATAGTTCTGCCGGCTGAACGGCGGGCATCAGTACTTCTTGGCCACCGGCACGGTTCATTTCTTCGCGAACAATCGCTTCTACTTTACGCAGTGTACGCAGACCCAGTGGGAGCCAGGTGTACAGGCCAGAGGTCAGGCGGCGAATCATCCCGGCACGCAACATCAACTGATGGCTAATGACTTCGGCGTCGGCCGGGGTTTCTTTTAACGTAGCGATTAATAATTGGCTGGCGCGCATGGGAGATAGCATTCCTTGATAGTATAAAAGCCGCTGGTTTAGCGTTGAATGAGGCTATTGTACGGCTTAGCGGTTAGCGCGGCAAAATACTGCCATCAGCATGCCCGTCATCCAAGGGGCTGTTTATGTTAATATGAACGCGTTTTCACATGTGCTCGCGGGCAGTTTTTCTGTAAAGCTATCTTTTAAAGCTACCTTTTTGCCTGCACGCTGTTTTAAATTTTTGAGAGAATCTTGATGAAGCAAACTGTACGCCGTTGGTTATCGGGAGCCGTTGTGGGCGCCTCCATTATTGCATTGACTGGTTGCGGCACCCTGTTTCATCCAGAGCGGAAAGGCCAATTAAGCGGCCAAATTGACCCGGTAGTGGCCATTGCCAACGGTGTGGGTCTTCTGTTTTTCATTGTTCCCGGTGTTATTGCCTACGCGGTCGACTTTTCAAATGGCACGATCTACCTGCCCAGTAATAACAGCGCTTCTGTCGATGTTCTACACCTTGATCGTGACTTAAACTTGGCATCACTTGAAAAGTTGTTGTCCGACAAGGCGGGCCAGCCGGTTAGCCTGGAAAGCGAGCTGGTAATGATTGAAGAAATGAGCAACCTTGAAGAAGCGCTGGCAATGGTGCGGATGTCGGGTGTGATGGATGAAGAGCGCCTGGCGACGATGTAACGTTTAAAGCCCTACATCAACAAACCTTCATTGAAAAAAACGAGATCCCAAGGCTGCACTGTAAGCCTGCTTGGGGATCTCGTTTTTTATTGGTTGTTGGTTGCTGGTTATTAATGATTAGTTATTGGTTGGGCGCCGTCAGCTTTAAGGTGATTAAACCCGCGATTAACCCCCAAAATGGCCCCGCAATACCCAATAGCGTAATGCCTGAACCGGTCAACAAGAAAGTGACGATGGCGGCATCACGATGTCGGCTATCGGCAAAGGCACTGGCTAGCCCGCCTGCCAGTGTGCCAAGCAGCGCGATACCCGCCAGGGCAATCACCAGTGCGCTGGGTAGGGCGTTAAACACGCCGGTCACCGTCGCGCCAAAAATCCCCATAATGGTATAAAAAATGCCAGCGGCCATGCCTGCCGTGTAGCGGCGCCGTGGATCAGCGTGGGCATCAGGGCCTATGCAGACAGCGGCACTGATCGCCGCCATATTGAGCGCAAAGCCACCAAATGGTGCAAGCAGCAGGCTTGCGCCGCCTGTCCAACTGATAAGCGGTGAGCTGTCAGGTTGATAGCCTGCTGCGCGTAAAACTGCCACGCCCGGTAGATTTTGGGTCGCCATGGTAATGATAAAAAGTGGAATACCCACGCCAATCAGGGTCGTTAAGGAGAATGCAGGCGCAGTAAAAACGGGCATGGCCGGAGTCAATGGAATATCGTTTAAATTGATTTGCCCCTGCGCAAATGCAAGCCCCAGCCCGGTGACGAGTACGCCGGGTACCGCAAGGGTGGGCCATAAGCGACGGCCTGCTATCCAGGCGGCCAGCATAACGAGTGGGATTAGCCACTGTGTCTCGATAACGTTAAACAGCCCCAGTCCAAAGCGCAGCAGAATACCGGCCAACATGGCGGCTGCTATCGCGCTTGGTATATAGCGCATTAAGCGATCAAACAGCCCCGTTACGCCGCATAGCGTAATAAGCAGCGCTGAGAATAGAAAAGCGCCAATAGCTTCATCAAGCGGAATACCCGGCAAACTAGTGGCCAGAAAGGCGGCGCCTGGCGTCGACCAGGCGGTTAGCATTGGCATACGGTAACGCAGCGAAAGCCCGAAGGAGGTAACGCCCATGCCTATGCCCAATGCCCAGAGCCAGGAACTGATTTGCGCTGCGGATGCGCCGCTAGCCTCTGCGGCTTGAAAAATAATCGCTGCTGAACTGGTATAGCCAATGACGACGGCAACAAACCCAGCCGTCACCGTTGATAGGCTAACGTCCCGCCAGGCCGAGTAGTGTGGCCGTGGCGAGGTGGCATGCCCTTCGCTGGATGGCGCCTCCATGGTATCTCCTCGCTAACGCTTATTATTAAATGTGCGTTATAGCGCACAGTTGTGTAGGCTACCACCGTGCGTTATAGCGCACAACGCCATTAAGAAGGCCTTACCCTAAAGAGATATGCGCCGTTTAAGGAACTCTTGCTCATGAGCTTGAGTGGCGATACGTAGCTAAAAAAAGCAATAGAACATGCCGGCCCGAAGGGCTGGCGAAGTGAAGGTAATTAATTATCAGCACGGACAGACCCTCATGGCGGTGCCGATTAAATGCGTGTGTCGCTTTGACGAGTGAGTCAGTAAACTTCTTTTATGGCGTTAAAGGGGAGCCCTATGGCGAGTGAAGTTCACACCATTGCTGAACATATAGCCAGCACGGTTAAGCAGTTACGTAATAAACAGGGCTGGAGCCTGGACCGCACAGCGGCTGAAACAGGCGTAAGCAAAGCCATGCTAGGGCAAATCGAGCGTGGTGAGTCGAGCCCGACCGTATCAACGCTGTGGAAAATCGCCAGTGGCTTTCGAGTGTCGTTTTCTACCCTATTCGACAGCCAAAAACCGGTTCAGGGCGAGCTACGCCGGGATAGCGGAGAGTCGGTATGGGGAGATGACAGTGCAGGCATGCAGGCACGGCTGATTTTCCCTTATGATCCATTGTTGGGCTTTGAAATGTTCATGATTGAGCTGGCGCCCGGCGCGATCAGCGAGTCAGCGCCGCATGCCGAGGGCGTGGTAGAACATATTGTGGTGGTTGAAGGGGAGATGGAGCTGCGCATTGATGACCGTTGGCAAACGCTAAAGGTAGGCGAGGGGCTGCGCTTTTTTGCTGACCGCCCCCACGCCATGCGCAATGCCACGGCCACGCGCTTACGCTTTCATGATGTGATTCACTATTTGCCGGGTGCGGCTTCTTCTGCTTGAGTGCGCAGCCAGCTGATTTCTTCAGGCCAGATGTCAGGCTCTACGGTTTCTAAAATCATGGGGATTCCATCAATGCGGGCATCCTGCATGATAGTGGTAAAGGCAGGCAGGCCAATATTGCCTTTTCCCAAACTGTGGTGGCGATCAACCCGGCTGGCAAACGCACTTTTGGCATCGTTTAAATGCATACCGCGCAGATACTCAAAGCCTACGATGCTGCCAAGCTCATTTAAGGTTGCCTGTGTCGCTTCGGCGGTTCGTAAGTCATACCCCGCCGCAAACGCATGGCAGGTATCGATACATACGCCAACGCGTGACTTGTCATCGACATGGCGAATGATTTCCGCCAAGTGCTCGAAGTGCCAGCCAAGGTTAGTGCCTTGCCCAGCGGTATTCTCGATAACGGCCGTTACGCCTTGGGTATGCACCAGCGCTTCGTTAACCGATTCCGTAATACGTTTTAAGCAATCCGCCTCGCTGATTTTGTTTAGATGGCTGCCGGGGTGAAAGTTAAGTAGCGTCAGCCCTAGTTGTTCGCAGCGCTGCATTTCATCCAAAAAAGCCGCACGGGATTTCTCAAGCCCCTCGGCTTCCGGGTGCCCCAGGTTAATCAGGTAGCTATCGTGGGGAAGAATTTGCTCTGGGCCAAAGCCATGCTGGCGACATGCGGCTTTAAAGGCCTCAATTGCCTTATCGGTTAACGGCTTGCCTTTCCACTGGCGCTGGTTTTTAGTGAATAGCGCAAAGGCATTAGCACCTATTTCCACCGCACGTTGCACGGCCTGGTCGGCTCCGCCCGCTGCGCTAACGTGCGCACCTATGTATTTCATGCCCCCCCCTTTGTATTTCATGACATCCCCCTGATGACTCTATTTTGAACGCTGGTTATCCAAAAAACGTTTAAAAATAGCAGGTTCGTCGGTAATCACGCTAGCAATGCCCCATTCCCAACGGTTATTAAAAGCGCTTGGGTCATTCGCGGTGTAACACAACAGTTGATAGCCCGCCTGGTGCATGGCATCGGCCTGGTCGCGCTTTAAGCGTGGCCAGTGGGGGTGAATGCTGAACGCATCAACCGCCTCGCAGAGGGCGCGCCACTCCCTGGGCGTGTTGCCAAACAAGACTCCCAGCGCCAGCTCTTCTTTTGGCGCCAATGTGCGGCAGTGTTTAAGTGCATCTACATCAAACGAAGATACAATCAGGCGTTCTGGCGATAGGGCATCGCGCATGTCTGGTAGTATGCGATTAACCAATTCGATTGGGTCGCGGCCTTTATTGACTTTTATTTCCATATTGACGCCCATCTCCAGCTCATTGAGCAGCGCCAGCATGGCCTCCAGACTGGCCATTTTTTCACCCGCAAAGGCATCGCCAAACCAACTGCCGACATCCAGAACGTTGGCCTGTGGCCAAGTGAGCGTGTTGAGGTTCCCCCGCCCATCAGAGCAACGGTCCACTTCTGCGTCATGCCAAATCACGGGGGTGCCGTCGCCCAGTAATTGAACATCCAGCTCAACCCAGCGGGCACCTGCTTCATACGCGGCTCGTACGGCGGCTAGCGTGTTTTCAGGGGCGGCGGCGGAATAGCCGCGGTGAGCAATTAGGGTAGGGAGGGTAATAGCAGGGTGGGTCATCGCACATCCATAAGGCGTCACAGATTGAGTAAAATCAGTCTAGCATGCGCAAGTGACATCAGCGTGTCAGGTCAATCGCAGTGAATGCCGCTCGCTTAGAACTAACGGCTTGATTTCTGATGCCTAAAGCGTTTGGATAGCCGCTAGCTCGTTTACAAAATGTCTGTTTGTCAAAATAAAGTACAAGGAGTTTATATGTCTCAGCGTATCGAGTTTGCCCGTACCGGCGGTTCTGAGGTACTTGAAGTAGCGACGGTTACTCCGACAGCGCCCAAGTCAGGTGAAGTGCGGGTCGCCAATAAAGCCGTTGGCCTCAACTTTATTGATATTTATTTTCGTACCGGCCTTTACCCAGCACCGTCGCTGCCTGCGGGCTTGGGTACTGAAGGCGCGGGTATTGTTGATGCGGTTGGCGAAGGGGTTACTCATCTAAGTGTTGGGGACCGCGTTGCCTATGCGCAAGGCCCGTTAGGCGCGTATGCGGCGCACCATACGCTGCCGGCTGAAAAAGTCGTCAAACTGCCTGACTTCATCGATTTTGAAACCGCCGCGGCGAGCATGCTTAAAGGCTTAACCGTTCAGTATTTGTTACGTCAAACGCATGAACTCAAAGGTGGCGAGACCATCTTGTTCCATGCCGCAGCGGGTGGTGTAGGCTCGATTGCCTGCCAGTGGGCCAAGGCGTTAGGTGTGAAGTTGATTGGTACGGTTAGCTCTAAAGAGAAAGCCGACTTGGCGCTGGCAAATGGCGCATGGGCGACCATTAATTACACCGAAGAAGACGTTGTTGAACGCGTCCGCGAGCTTACTAACGGTGAGATGTGCGATGTGGTTTATGATTCGGTGGGCAAGGACACGTGGGAGATGTCGTTAAACTGCCTGAAGCCTCGCGCGTTAATGGTCAGCTTCGGTAATGCCTCCGGCCCGGTTGATGGCGTTAATATTGGAATTTTGAATCAGAAAGGGTCGTTATTTGTTACCCGCCCCAGCTTGAACGGTTATGCCGACACGCGCGAGCGCCTGGAAATGATGTGCAAAGATTTCTTTAGCATGATCGAGAGTGGCAAAATCAAAATTGATGTTGCCAACCGCTACCCGCTGGCCGATGCGGGTAAAGCCCAGGATGCACTCCAGAACCGTAAAACAACCGGTTCAACCGTACTGCTGCCCTGATCGGTAGCGAGCAACAAAAGCCGCAAACGCGGCTTTTGTTGATTTTAGCTTTCAGACTAGCTCCTCTTTACTGCTTATTTGTACCTTTTTCAGATTACCGTTCTGGGAAGCGCAGCCAATGTGTCGTCCCTATGCGGCTTTATCAGCAGTTCCAGCCGGTCGGCTATTCTCTAACGTTTGCACACGCTATACGTCTGTATAGATACCGTCTAATGTGTGAAGGTTCTTCTCATTCTTTACATGGGTTGTGGTTTACAAAGGCAAGCCGGAAGGGGTAAGTAGGCCGGGTAGCGTTACAGGGGATGATTCGCATGGCGATGGAAGCAATCGGCTTGGCACCCAGCACACTGATATTTATCGTGCTGGGATTAACGTTGGTAGCGTTCGTATGGGGGCGTTTCCGCTATGATTTAGTGGCATTAACGGCGCTTTTTGCATCGGTGATGCTAGGGCTTGTTCCGGCTGATTCAGCGTTTGCCGGGTTTGGTCATCCCGCCGTCATTACGGTGGCTGCCGTGCTGGTGTTAAGCCGTGGTTTTGAGCGTTCTGGCGTAGTGGATATTATCTCCAACCAAGTGCTCAAGGTGGGTGACCGACTGATACTCCAGCTTTTAGCGCTAGTAGGAACCGTGGTGGTGTTGTCCGGCATTATGAATAATGTGGGGGCGTTAGCGCTATTGCTACCCGTTGCCATGCGGCTTGCCCGCGAACATAACACGTCTCCTTCCCTGCTTTTAATGCCGCTCGCGTTTGGTTCGTTGCTGGGGGGCTTAACCACCCTGATTGGCACACCGCCCAATATTATTATCTCCAGCTACCGTGGCAGTGTAACCGGGGAAAATTTTGGCATGTTCAGCTTTTCCCCTGTCGGGGTTGCGGTAGCTGCTGTAGGCCTTGTGTTTATCGTGTTAATTGGCTGGCGCTTAACGCCTAAACGCAATGCGAAGTCATCAACTGAAGAGATGTTTGATACCGCCAATTATCTGGTAGAGCTTAACGTTACCAAGGACTCTAAAGCCAACGGCTTAACGCTGCCGCAGTTACGCGATGAGCTTGAGGAAACCATTCCTGTATTGGCCGTAGTGCGCGACGATAACCGTCGGGCGGGCTACTCCTTTCATGGGATCTTGCAAGAGGGCGATATTTTACTGCTTGAGGCGGGCCCGGATGATCTAAAGCTGCTTGAAGATAAAGTAGGGTTGAGTGCGGTTGCGGAGCCTGAGGAGAAGGATGAAGATGCCTCAAAAGAGGATGAGGGCGAAGCAGACAGCAGTGAGGGCCGGCAGCCGGTGGATACCGAAGGGCTGCAACTGATCGAAGCGGTCGTGCGTAATGATTCGATGATGAATAATCGCAGTGTCCGACAGCTGCGATTAAATCAACAGTTTGGTCTACATCTGGTGGCGGTTGCTCGTGACGGTAGTCGTTTGAAGCAGCGCTTGCGGGATATTCGTTTTCAAACCGGCGATGTACTGCTGCTTCAGGGCAGCGAGAACGAAATTAGTGATAGCCTTTCTACCTTAGGCTGTTTGCCGTTGGCTAATCGGGAGCTGCAGTTAGGCCAGCCGCGTAAGTTGGTTATCTCAATCGGGATTTTTGCGCTGGCCATTGTCGCGATGCTGCTGGACCTTCTGCCCGCAGCGGTCGCAATGGGCTGTGCCGCGCTTATTTCGCTATTAATTGGGGTATTGCCACTGCGGGATGGCTACCAGGCCATTGATGGCCCTGTGATTGTACTGTTAGCCGCCATGATACCCGTAGGGGAGGCCTTGGAAACCAGCGGTGGAGCCACGATTGTAGCGAACATCTTGCTAGAGTTTGGCGCGCAGTGGCCCATCTTTATTTCCTTAATCGGCCTTTTCGTACTCACCATGCTACTTTCAAATGTGGTCAATAATGCTGCCGCCGCATTGTTAATGGCACCGATTTCCGCCAGTTTAGCCCAAGGCTTTAATGTCTCTCTTGATCCGTTTTTAATGGTGGTCGCGGTGAGTGCTTCATGCGCGTTTTTAACCCCCATCGGCCATCAGTCCAATACACTGGTGCTGGGGCCTGGCGGCTATCGGTTTGGTGATTATTGGAAACTAGGCTTGCCGCTTTCGATTGTTGTGCTGGTGGTTGCCCTGCCGGTTATTTTGTGGGTATGGCCGCTGTAAGTAACGACAGCAAAAGATAGTGCTCGGTGGCCCCTCCGTGGGCCACCGAGCTTTGTTGAGCTTCGTCGTGTGGATCAGGGCTATCAGATTTTGTTACCCTATTACGCTTGGCGATAAATAAAAGTGAACAGGCTAAGCCTATGAATCAACAATACCGTCAGGATGCGATTGTCGAGCTGGTTCGTCAGCACGGTTATATGAGCATTGAGCAACTGACTGATCATTTCGCAGTAACGCCTCAAACGATTCGGCGCGATCTCAATACGTTGGCGAATGAGGGCCGAGTGAGGCGGGTGCATGGTGGCGTGGGAATTGAGTCAAGCACCGTTAATACGGCCTACAGCACACGTAAAACACTCCATCTTGAAGAGAAAGAGCGTATTGCTCATTGTCTGGCGCAGCATATTCCTAATCACTCATCGCTGTTTATCAATATTGGTACCAGCAATGAAATCATTGCCCAGGCATTGCTGGAGCATCAAGGGTTGGAAGTGATCACCAACAACCTGAACGTTGCCGCTATTTTGCAGCATAAAGAAGACTTTAACGTCATCATTGCGGGTGGCCAAGTGCGCTCTCGGGATGGCGGCATTATCGGTGAAGCCACCATCGACTTTATTAATCAGTTTAAGGTCGACTACGGCATTATTGGTATCAGCGGTATTGATGAAGATGGCTCTTTGTTGGAGTTCGATTACCAGGAAGTACGTGTGGCCCAAGCGATCATTGCTAATTCGCGACGCGTGTATCTAGCCGCGGATTACTCCAAGTTCCATCGCAACCCTGTGGTACGCCAAGGGAATCTTTCCCAGCTGGATGCGTTGTTCACTGACCGTAAGCCTCCCGAGTCTATCCAGCAGTTGCTAACCCAATATGATGTGGCGCTCTATATCGCCTAAACGGGTCAAGGCTGCTTTGTAGAGGTATTTTCGTACTTGAGCATCAATAAGGCTTAGCGTAGCCTTATTCATAATAAAGCGAAAATATTCACCTCAAAGCGAACATCTAATGTCCCGTTATCTACTTTCTATTGATCAAGGTACCACCAGCTCCCGTGCCATCTTGTTTAACCGACAAGGGGAAATTGCGGCCGTTGCCCAGCAAGAGTTTACCCAGCACTTTCCCCGTGATGGCTGGATTGAGCATGATCCTGAAGATATTTGGGAATCAGTAGTTGCGACCTGCAAAGAAGTGCTGGTGAAGGCCAGTGTTTCTGCGGGTCAAGTGGCGGGTGTGGGTATTACCAATCAGCGCGAAACCACGCTGCTGTGGGACCGCGCAACAGGTAAGCCACTTTATAACGCGATTGTATGGCAGGATCGGCGAACGTCTGATACCTGCCAAACGCTGCGTGAAGCTGGGCATGCCGATAGCGTTCAAGCAAAAACCGGCCTGTTAATTGATCCCTACTTTTCGGCGACGAAACTGGCGTGGTTGCTTGAGAACGTGGAGGGTGCCCGTGAACGCGCTGAGCGTGGCGAGCTGGCATTTGGCACTGTAGATAGCTTTCTGATTTGGCGGCTGACAAACGGTAAGCAGCATGTCACCGATGCCACCAATGCCTCACGCACGGCGCTTTTTAACATACACACCCAGCAATGGGATGAGGATTTGCTGGCGCTGTTCAACATACCTGCCAACCTGCTGCCCAGTGTGAAAGACTCCAGCGATGATTTTGGCATGATGGAGGCAGAGTGGTTAGGGGCTGAGCTACCGATTGCCGGTGTGGCGGGCGATCAGCAGGCAGCGCTAGTAGGGCAGGCATGCTTTACGCCGGGTATGGGGAAAAGCACCTACGGCACCGGCTGCTTTATGATTGTAAACACCGGTGACACGCCCGCACTTTCGCGTAATCGCTTGTTGACCACCATCGGCTATCGGCTTAACGGTAAGCCCACCTATGCGCTGGAAGGCAGTATTTTTGTCGCAGGCGCAACCGTACAGTGGCTGCGGGATGGCTTGAACCTGTTTGCGGATGCGGCTGAAACCGAGGCGCTTGCCAAAGAGACCCGGCTGGGCCATAGCGTCTATTTGGTACCTGCCTTTACGGGGCTTGGGGCGCCGCACTGGGACCCTAAAGCACGGGGAGCAATCTTTGGCCTGACACGGGACACCGGTATTGCAGAAATCGTTGCGGCAGGCTTGCAGGCAGTCTGTTATCAAACTCGCGATTTACAGCACTGCATGAACGACGATATGGACGCCACACCAAGCAAACTGCGTGTGGATGGCGGCATGGTTAAAAACAGCTGGCTGATGCAGTTTTTGTCCGACATGCTAGATGTTGAGGTGGATCGTCCTGCTATTTTAGAAACCACTGCACTGGGAGCAGCGTACCTGGCAGGCTTACGCTTAGGCTGGTATGACTCTTTGGAAGAAATTGAACAGCTCTGGGACTGTGAAAAGAGCTTTATACCGACCATGGAGGATGCGTCTCGCGAGCAGCTGTACCAAGGCTGGCTGGATGCCGTGTCGCGCGTACGTTCCGGCGAATAAGGCCATCACGTAGCCATCGTAAGGTGGCTGCGTGCACTTCTTGATTCTCTTCTTGTTGTAAGCTTTTAACACATTTAACCCTGGGCGGCGGCCAATGTAGTCAAGCTACAACGGGGCGTGCGTCCAATGATGCATTGTTGGCTGATCGTTCATGAACCATAGTCAGGGCATGGGATGGAGTGATGCCTCGTTACCCCGACACATCGCACTATGCCTTGCCATATAACCTTTGTGCGTGCATACAGCAGGCGCTAAAGAGCGAAGATTTTATCTGTTTTTTTGACCGTTCGCAGTCACCGAACCAGGTGCTTATCCGACCTGGCATGAGTAGCAATGCCACCATACGTATAGGGCGGCTGGCTTTGCCAACGAAAGCCCTTTGTGAGACCGGCAACGGATAACCATACCATGAGGTACTGAATATGAACTGTATTGAACTAAGCCAGCAAGCTAACCAGATTGCCAGTACATTTAGCAAACAGGACCTGGCTAAACTGGTACTTGCGCTTAAAGATAGCCCGAGGTCGCTTCAATGTGCCGTGGAAGTGATCGATACGCTCGATAGTCGGTCTGGCTGTACGCTGGATGAAGCCTGGGATGAAGTGTTGGCAGGCGACTCGCAGCTACAGGTTGCCAACGAGGAGTAAGGCGTTAAACGCTTAGAAGCTTTGGGGGTGAATGTACACAAGGCTCCCTTAAAAGTTTTAAGGGAGCTTTTTAGCACGATAATTGGGTTATGTCCGTTTGGTTATGTGCTTTTAGCAAGCACTAGGCGTCTGCTGTTGCTTGTTGAATCGCCTCGCCAGAATTATTTTCGAAGTAGGCATTAAATCGTTCATCGGCCTGGTCACCGAAAAGCATCCGGCAAGCCTCTTTAAGCCCTTCAGAGTGGCGTAGCTGCTCATGACGCACCACAAGCGATATTTTGGCCCGGCGGCGCAGGAAATCTTCCAGTTCAGTGATCATTTCATAATCGCGGGCGTGTTCAAGCTCAACGCGAATATATTCGGTACCTTCAATAAGCAAGGCGGCCTGGTCATGGTCTGCTTCGATTTTTTCAAGCATCGCAAACGCTTTATCCGCGTAGCGGCGCCACAGGCGTTTTGTCAGTAGCTCTGAAGAGGTGCTGGGCGTCATCGCATCAAGGCCGATACGCTCGGCCTGAGCCATAAATTGCTGCTTAACAGAATCAGCAGGTTCGCCGTACCACTGGAACCTGGGGTTGGTTAACGTCACGCCTAGCTGGGTTACCGCATCCGCAATTTCATCACCGACGTTTAAACAGTCGGTGAGCTTGCCACCAAAGATACTGATATGTGCCGTATCGTCATGTGTATCAATAATGTGCTTGCGTGAGAGCTGCAGGAAGTCACGGTCACTGCCCTGGTTGGCCTCGACGGCCAAGGGGCGCACGCCACAGCGTGTTGAAATAATATCGTCAGGTGTCAGGGGCTTCTCAAGCGTTAAGCGCTTGTTAATGTTCTCCAGCACGAAGCTTACGTCTTCATCGGTCACTACCGCATCAGGGTGGTCCATGTGCGTATCGGTAGTGCCGATACAGGTACGATTGCCCATGGGGATAACAAAGAAAAGCCGCCCATCATCAGCAAAAAACGCCAGTACACGCTTTGACTCTGTTAACTGCGGCACGATTAAGTGGATGCCCTTTGAGTAAAGGTGCTGGTGCGATGTCTGCTGGTTGGTCAGCTTGTTATGATGATCTACCCATGGGCCAGCCGCGTTAATCAATACCTTGGCTCGTATCTCAAACGTGCTGCCATCCATGGTGTTGCGGGCTTTCGTTACCCAAATGCCGTCTTTGCGCTCAGCACCCAGCGACTCCACATAGTTGGCGGCTGTCGCACCGAAATCGAGCGCGTGGCGGATAAAATTAAACACAAACCGGGCATCATTGTCGTGCAGGTAGGCATCCGAATACTCAAAGCCGCCCACCGATGTATCGACATTAATGATCGACTCTTCTTGCTTGATGTTTTTTGGCGAAAGCAGGCGGGGCGTTTTGGTAAAACCATTTCCCATTAACCAGTAAAGCCAGGTGCCTGCCCAAAGATAGCGAGGGGAGTGGCGAAACCCTTTGGTAATCGTGGTGAGAAAACGTATTTCCTCAACCGTGGAAGGGTAACTCTTGATCAGATGATTGCGGCTTTTACAGAGTTTACGCACCAGGCCAAAGTCATTGCTTTCCATATATTTGATGCCCCCCCACACCAGGTTGGAGGAGTGCATGCTGGTGCTGCCTGCAAAGTCGCCACGATCAATCAAGGCAACTTTGGCACCTTTGCCTGCCAGTGCCGCCGCACTGGCCGCGCCATTAATACCGCCACCAATTACCAGCGCGTCAAAGGTGGTACTTGTCAATTGACTAACGTTTTGTTCACGCAGGGTCATGATAGCCTCATTAATGGGAAATTAGGTTTGATAACCAAAGCAAAACACAGTTATTTTCATTTATGAAGAATATGTGATCGTTTGCGATCTTTCAAGTTTGAAAACGAACATTGAGCGCCTATAAAAAAACCGGCTCCATCGTGGAGCCGGCTTATGGCAATCCTGTTGCCTGGATGTGTTATTCGACGTGGGCTTCCTCAGGATTAATTGGCGCTGCCTGCGTAGCATTATGGTTAATGAGCGTGCCTTTATTCTTTGCAAACGCATCGTAGGCAAAGTCATCGACCGTTAGCATCTCCAGCACGTTCTTTTCGAATTCGCGCATAAAGATCGTTTCTTCTTCACTAAGCAGGCCCTTCTCAAACGCTACCTCAACCCGAGCTTCAGGGTGAAGGGCCGTTTGAGGCAGCTCACCTTTGGCGTAGGCTTTGTTAACCGTGCGATAAATGGCTTCAGCACGGTCATAATCAACCAGCAGTGCGTTGTAGCGCGCCAATGGGTTGGGTTGTTCGCCGTCGTCAGTATCCCAGGTGTTGGAAAGCAGTTTGGTACGCAACGCAGTGTGGGTGGAAACCCGTTTAGCAATGTCGCGTGCCAAATCGTCATGGGGTTTATCCCAACGGCGGCCGGTTGGCATTACCACGGCGTTAAGCGCCCGGCCGAGTGCCCGATTAGGCAAATTGTCGAAAATCTCCACAAAGGCTTGCTCTGCACGATGTAGTAGGAAGCGGCAGCTGTAGTGAAGCAGGGCGTCTTCGCCTTCCACTTTGTCACCTGCTTGCCACTGTTTGAGCACCATGGATGCGAGATACAGGTTAGAGAGCACATCGCCCAAACGGGCAGAGAGCATTTCGCGTTTTTTCAGCGCGGAACCCAGGCTTGCCATGGCGGCATCCGCACATAGTCCAAAGCCTGCCGAGAGGCGGGCAATATCTTGCGCATAAGCCGCGGCTGGCCCGTCAAATGGCACGCGTTCTTTACCAAACCCTAGCCCCATGGTGAACGCACGTGCGGCGTTACCAAAAATCAGGCCCGCATGGCTGAAGAAGGCTTTATCAAACGCGTTGATGTCGTTGGCATCCTTGGCGGCCAACTCTTCCAGTACGTAGGGATGACAGCGGATCGCCCCTTGACCAAAGATCATCAGGTTACGCGTCATGATGTTGGCGCCTTCAACGGTAATCGCTACTGGGTTGGCGCTATAGCCAATACCTAAATAGTTACGTGGGCCCAATGTGACCGCTTTACCGCCATGCACATCCATCGCATCGCTTAACAAATCACGCTGGAACTCGGTCAGTTGGCTCTTCAAAATCGCCGAAGGAACCGCCGGTTTCTCACCATGATCAATCAGGTTAGCCGTTTGATAAACGGTTGCCTGGGAGATATAAGCCATCGCTGCCATACGTGCCAGCGGTTCTTGAACGCCTTCCATTTCGGCGACAGGCACGTTGAACTGACGACGAACACGCGTAAAGCCACCGCTCCAGCCCAGTGCGTAGCGGGCGGTGCCGGTCGCGCCGGAGGGCAGCGTGATACAACGACCAATCGATAGGCACTCAACCAGCATGCGCCAGCCTTGGCCAATCATCTCCTGCCCGCCGATGATGGTATCCAGCGGGACAAAGACATCCACACCTTTAATCGGGCCGTTCATAAACGGGCTGCCGATGGGGTGATGGCGGCGGCCAATGTCCATGCCTTTCGTATCGCGAGGAATGAGCGCTAAGGTAATGCCCCGGTCTTCTTCGTCACCCAACAGCTTTTCAGGGTCGAATAAACGGAAGGCTAAACCCACAACCGTGGCAATGGGAGCCAGCGTGATCCAGCGTTTTTCAAACGTCAGGCGCAGGCCTAGCGTCTCTTTTCCATTAATAATCTCTTTACACACTACGCCGGTATCAGGCAATGACGTTGCGTCAGAGCCCGCCCGCGGGCCTGTCAGGCCGAAGCAGGGGATTTCGCGGCCATCGGCCAAACGGGGCAGGTAGTGGTCTTTCTGTTCCTCAGTACCGTATTTAAGCAGCAGCTCGCCCGGGCCGAGGGAGTTGGGCACCCCAACGGTCACCATTAACGTTTCGTTGGCGGAGAGTTTTTGCAGTGCCATGGACTGGGCTTTTGCTGAGAAACCCAGGCCACCGTACTCCTTGGGAATAATCATCCCAAAGAAGCCTTCTTTTTTCAGGTAGTCCCATAACTGCTGGGGCAGGTCGGCACGCTCTTGAGCAATGTCCCATGCGTTACACATGCCAGCCGCTTTAGCGCACTGGATATCGAGAAAAGCCTGTTCATCTTCGCGCAGGCCTTCATCCTTGTAAGCCAGCAGCTTATTCCATTGTGGCTTACCGGAGAAAAGCTCCCCGTCCCAGGAAACGCTACCGGCTTCTAGCGCCGTGCGCTCGGTGGCGGAGACCTTTGGCGCGACCTTTTTGAAAACCTTAAAAATCCGCGGTGTCAGCCACTGTTTGCGCACTGCTTCAAGGCCCGTCACAGCAACGACCAGGGCAGCGATTAGCAGCAATACGCCTATAACGGCGGCGTCAAAGAGTAGGCCAACAAGCCCTAATATACCCAACAGTGTCAGGGCTGCTGGGGCGCCTGCTTCGCGGCGCATAACAATCAGCAGGCCAACCACGGCCAGGATAATCAGTAGTAGGGTGAGCATAGAACGTCTCCATGTATTATTAGGCACTGTCCAGTTCTGGTCTGCATTGCGCTTGGCTCAGAACGTTGATGTCTGATCCATCGATGCAGCCTTGCCGTCGTGTGTAACGCTTGAAGTGATGATTAGAACGCAAGCCATAGGCATTCGAACAGATGTTTGAATATTGGCAGACGTACGCTATCCCGCGCAAGTCGTTACGTCTTTTTATCCTGCTTATTAATAGTAGCTTAGTAAAAAAAAAGCCACGGCAGTTAGCCGTGGCGCTTGGATGAACGGGGATTCACGTGTGAAAACGTCATTCACCCATGTTGGGCAGGCGCGCCGTTAGCTACAAAATAGGTAACTTGCGCGCGAGGCAGCGGTTCGTGTCCACGGATGTGGTCGGCAATCTTTTCGGCCAGCATGATGGTTGGCGCATTCAGGTTGCCGGTAGGAATTAGAGGGAACAGTGAGGCGTCAACCACCCTTAAGCCTTCTACGCCATGAACGCGGCCCTGGCCATCTGTCACGGCCAGCGCATCGTCTCCCATACGGCAACTGCCACAGGGGTGATACGCCGTTTCCGCGTTTGCCTTAATAAACTGATCCAACGCTTCATCGCTTTGTACATCAGGCCCTGGGGAGATTTCACGGCCTCGGTACTTATCGAATGCGGGCTGTTCGATAATGTTACGCGTTAAGCGAATGGCATCACGGAACTCTTCCCAGTCTTTTTCATGCGCCATGTAGTTGAACAAAATACTGGGTGCCGCGTGCGGGTCTTTTGAGGCTAGCCGAATGCGGCCTCGGCTTTTGGAGCGCATCGAGCCCACGTGCGCTTGAAAGCCATGCGCTTGAACCGCGCTTTTGCCATTATAGCTAATCGCGATAGGTAAAAAGTGATACTGCAGGTTGGGCCACTCTTCCCCGTCACGGCTGCGAATAAACGCACACGCTTCAAACTGGTTGCTGGCGCCAATGCCCGTACCCTTGAGTAGCCACTCAGCGCCTATCATGGGCTGGTTGTACCATTTTAGAGCGGGGTAGAGCGAGATGGGTTCTTTACATGCGTACTGAATGTACATCTCTAAGTGGTCTTGCAGGTTTTCGCCGACACCCGGCAGGGCATGAACGGGCTTGATGCCTAGCGGCTCGAGCACTTCAGGATGGCCGATGCCCGAGCGCTGCAAAATTTGAGGTGACGCAATAGCACCACCACACAGCAGCACTTCCCGCTTGGCGCGGGCGGTCTGCTGTTGCCCTTTGCGCTCGTAGCGCACACCTACAGCGCGCTTGCCGTCAAACTCAATGATGTCGGTAACGGCGTGGGTTTCTATGGTCAGGTTGGTGCGCTGTTTGGCGGTGTCCAGGTAACCCCGGGCGGTAGAGGCGCGTCGCCCCTTGGGCGTAACGAACCGGTCCATGGGGCCAAAGCCTTCTTGCTGATAGCCGTTAACATCGTCTGTTTCCGGGTAACCTGCCTGTTTGCCTGCTTCAATAAAGATGCGATACAGCGGGTTGTTACCGTTTTTGGGAGTAGTGATGCTGACCGGACCGCTGCCACCGTGGTAGTCATTGGCCCCGGTGTCGCGGGTTTCTGACTTTTTAAAGTAGGGTAGGCAGCTTAAGTAATCCCAATCTTCCAAGCCTGGCTGTTGAGCCCAGTTATCGTAATCCAGTGCATTGCCGCGGATATAGCACATGCCATTAATCAACGAAGAACCGCCCAACCCTTTCCCGCGCCCGCACTCCATGCGACGGCCATCCATATGTGGTTCCGGGTCCGTTTCAAATGCCCAGTTGTAACGCTTTCCCTGAAGTGGAAAGGCGAGGGCTGCTGGCATTTGGGTACGAAAATCAAGCCGGTAGTCCGGCCCGCCGGCCTCTAACAAGAGAACGCGGACGTCGCTGTCTTCCGTTAAACGCATAGCCAGCACGCTTCCCGCTGAGCCCGCGCCGATAATAATGTAATCAAATTCATGCGGTTGCGGCATAGTTACACCTTGAGAGAGTAGAATAGCTGGCGTGTTTGCTGTTTCGCTTTAAAACACCGACTCAAAGGGGCCCATCTCGATTTGTACCGACTTGGTTTGGGTATAGTGGTTAAGCGTATCGATACCATTTTCACGGCCAATCCCCGACTCTTTATAACCGCCAACCGGCATTTCAGAAGGCGATTCACCCCACGTATTCATCCAGCAAATACCCGCTTCCAACTGATGAATAACGCGATGCGCCCGGTTTAAGCTTTCGCTAAATACGCCGGCTGCCAAGCCATACCGGGTGTCGTTGGCGCGACGAATGACGTCAGCTTCATCATCAAAGGCCAGCACCGACATCACCGGGCCGAAAATTTCTTCCTGCACAATGCGCATATCATCTGTGCAATCGGTAAATACGGTAGGTGCTGCCCAAGCGCCGTTGGCCCAGTCGCCGCTTTTCCACTCATCACCACCCACCAGCAGGCGGGCGCCTTGCTGTTTACCCAAGGCAATATAGGAAAGCACCTTTGCCTGGTGCTCAAAACTGACCAGAGGACCAAAATTAACGCCAGGATCCATAGGGTCGCCTGCTTTGATGCGCTCAACACGCTCCACCAGCTTGGCTTCAAATGCGTCTTTCACACTGCGTTCGATAAACACCCGCGTACCGTTGGTGCAAACTTGGCCACTGGAGTAGAAATTGGCCATCATGGCCGCATCGGCGGCGCGGTCCAGGTCCGCATCGGCAAAGATGATCAGCGGTGATTTTCCACCCAGTTCCATCGTGACGTCTTTAAGCGATGAGCTAGCGGCTGCGGCCATCACTTTTTTGCCGGTACCTGCTTCACCGGTAAACGACACTTTGGCAATGCTCGGGTGTGCCGTCAGCATCGCGCCTACGTCGCCATCACCTTGCACCACGTTGAAAACACCGTCTGGCAGGCCAGCTTCAGTAAAAATCTCAGCCAGTTTAATTGCGCTCAGCGGTGTCACTTCACTGGGTTTAAAGACAACGGCATTACCTGCCGCCAGCGCTGGCGCGGCTTTCCAGCAGGCGATTTGAAGGGGGTAGTTCCACGCGCCGATGGCGCCAATGACGCCCAGTGGCTCGCGGCGGGTATACACAAAGGAGCTTTCGCGCAGTGGAATTTGGCTGCCTTGAATAGCGGGGGCCAGCCCTGCGAAGTACTCAATCGCATCAGCGCCCGTCACGATGTCGACACTTGCTGTTTCGCTAATCGGCTTACCGGTGTTGCGGGTCTCGAGCGCTGCCAGCTCGTCATTGCGCTCACGCAGCAACGCAACCGCGCGCTGCATGATACGGGAGCGCTCCATGCCGGTCATGGCAGCCCATTCGCGCTGGCCACGCTGGGCCGCTTCAACGGCTGCGTCAACGTCCTGTTGGCTTGCTTGGCCAAGTGTCGCAAGCAGGCTGCCATCAAATGGGTTAGTAACGGTAAAAGTAGTACCTGACGTGGCAGCGACCGGGCGACCATCAATATAGAGAGGCTGTACATCTTGAGCGGACATGTTGATCTCCTTTATAACCTTAATGAGCGGGTGCTGAGTGTTGATATTTGTGATGGGCCAAGAGTTGATCAAGATAGTGGAGCGCTAGATGGCGGGCTTTGTCGGCATCAAGCCCTTCGGGTGTTAATGCACCGCGTAGCCATAAACCATCAATCATGGCGGCCAACCCACGGGCCGCATTGCGTGCCTCAACGTGGGGGAGCACGCGTCGAAACTGACAGCATAAATTGGCGTAAAGGCGTCTATCGTTCACATTCTGTAGGCGCTGAAGCATCGGCTTGTGCATGCTGCTGGCCCAAAAGGCAAGCCATGTTTTAGCCGCAGGGCCGGTCACTTGAGTGCGATCGAAGTTGCCTTCGATGATCGCGCTGATGTGCGCTTTAGGTGAGTCATCGTTCAACGCCCTGCGTCGCGCCGAAATAGCGTCACTAAGGTCAGTCAAGATCTGGCGCATAGTGGCTTCAAGAAGGCCATCTTTCCCGCCAAAGTAGTGACTGATGATGCCTGCAGAGACGCCCGCGTGACGGGCAATCCGCATAATGGTTGCTTCTGCCAACCCCACTTCGTCAATGGCCGCCATGGTGGCGTTGATTAACTGCTGGCGGCGTATCGGTTCCATTCCCAGCTTTGGCACAGCTGTCTCCTGATGACGTTGAATGCCTAACTTGAAACATACGGTTAGTCATGATTATCTGTATATCTTAGTAGTTGTTTATTGAACGTTCAATCAATAAACGCTGGTGCATGTTGCTGCGCTTGGCGTTAAAGGAATAAACATGCCCATTTACGTAAAATAGAAGGGGAGTTGTAATGAAACGTGTCCAGGTGGTGGGATTAAGCGCATTGGTATTGGGGGCTGCTATGCCCATGATGGCCCAAGCCGATGAGTGTTCGCGTGTGCGTTTTGCCGAAGTGGGCTGGACCGATATTACCGCGACGACGGCGTTGGCCAGCGAAGTGTTGGAGGCGCTAGGCTACACGCCAACCGTCGATACGGTGTCAGTGCCGATTGCCTATGCGGGCATGCGTAACAATGATTTTGATGTTTTTCTAGGCAACTGGATGCCCTCTATGGCGTCCATCAGCGACCCGTATATTGAGAGTGGCGATGTTGAGCGGTTAGTTGTCAATTTAGAAGGCGCCAAATACACGCTGGCCGTACCGCAATACGTGTACGATGCAGGTGTTACCTCTGTGAATGATTTGGCGGCTCACGCTGATCAATTTAACCATCGCGTGCATGGCATCGAGGCGGGTAACGATGGCAATGAGCTTATCCAGCAAATGATTGATGATAATGCCTACGACCTGGGCGATTGGCAGGTGGTGGATTCCAGTGAAGCAGGCATGCTTTCAGAGTTGACAACACGCGTCCCCAATGAAGAGTGGATGGTCTTTCTGGGGTGGGAGCCGCATCCCATGAATACCAACTTTGATATGGCCTACTTATCCGATGCGGATGATTACTTTGGACCTGATTTGGGTGGCGCCACGGTGCACACCAATACGCGCGCCGGGTTTGTCGAAGCGTGCTCGAACGTGGGTACACTACTTGGCAATATGACGTTTACGCTGGAAATGGAAAACCAGTTAATGGGCGCCATTATGAATGAGGGTGTCGACCCTCGCGTTGCCGCCAATCGTTATTTAAAAGAGCACGACGATTTATTAGCCGCGTGGCTTGAGGGTGTGACGACCTTGGATGGCGAGCCTGCACTGCCAGCAGTTCAGGCCGCTCTGTAAATTTGTCATTGTCTCATTGAAAGGTAAGCCTGTTTTCGGCTTGCCTTTTGTTTCGAGAATAGGCATAATCTGCACCCGCTGATGTCGGAAAGGCTACGTAGCTCAGTTGGTTAGAGCACATCACTCATAATGATGGGGTCCCCTGTTCAAATCAGGGCGTAGCCACCAAATCAGCGCCGCAGTACATGGATATTCAAGTGTATTGCTATGGTGGCCCCTTAGGTCCTCCCGCAACGCTATACTGCAAACCCCGCCAGGCCCGGAAGGGAGCAACGGTAGTGGTGGCTGCGTGTGCCGGGATGTGGCTTTTGGGGCCGCCTCCATTTCTGTCGTTTCCAGCCTGTTGTGACATAAATTCCAGCCAAAATGACATAATTTGCGGCTTATCGTGACATAACCTGTTTTTGTAGTAATCCTACGAAATGGGGTGCTGTCATGTTTAGCGCAAGCTCCGTCACCCTCGTGTAAAAAACCTCTACAAATTTGCTAGTTTTAAAACAAGCTGTACTCGCATTGTTGAGTCTTCCTTGACGGGTTGTGATCAGCACGCGTGCTATGACTACTGGGAACATGGCGATTAAGCAACTAAGCGAGTAGCGCCTTTATCTTATGCGATGGCATGCATTTTCTTATATCCATCCAAGGCTTTGAAGAACTCAGTAGCGGTGATGCCTAAGGCCAATGTGTGCTTGGGCTCAGGTAGCGAATAAATCATTGGTCTGTTAGCGACAAGCACGTCATTGTGCATGGACTCACGACGACTAGATGAATTGTTTTAGCATTGGTAGCCCCTGCCTGAGAGGTTTCTCCATGAAAGCACCCCAGTTAGAGATAAGCCAGCCTCCTGGCGCGCCACTCAGGTCAACTGACTATTCGTAGCCGTTGTCTCGGTGAGAGGGGGGCTAGAGCATAAGAGTGAGGGGAACCCCCAGGGAGGCGCCGGCAGAGGCTAGCTGCCTGGGCGCATTACTTGATGAGAGGCATTGCCAGGGTTTTCCTGAATGACGTTTTTCTACATAACAACGCTTCGAGCAGCAAGCCATTTCGCTTTGCAGCCAGTCTTCAGTGCCCAAGCGAGAACAATGATAAATCAATCACTACAATAAGGAGATACAGCGTATGGGCTTATTAAATAAACGGGCCTCGTCGACGTACGACGACAGCGATATGCAGACGGATTATGTTGTAGGGCAGGACAACATCCAGGGAAGTATGGGGCCCATCGGTTTTGACATTCATAACCGTGTCTTTGTCCTGTCCGCACTCGCCTCGTTGATTTTCATTGTGTTGACCCTGATGTTCCCGGCGCAGGCAGGGGAGCTGTTCCAATCTATCGTTGGCTTCTCGACGCGCACGCTGGACTGGTACTTCATGATTCTGGTGGATTTTTTCATTGTCTTCTGTCTGGCACTGATCGTGCTTCCCCATGGCAAAGTGAGACTAGGCGGCCCGGATGCCCGGCCGGAACACAGCTACCTGTCGTGGTTCGCTTTGTTGTTCACGGCGGGTATCGGGATCGCCTTGCTGTTCTTCAGCGTGCTGGAACCGGTTTATCATGCAAATGTGTCTTCGCCCTTAGGGACTCCTTCGCCCTTCGGTGCCGACGGTGCGCTAAATATGGCCGCGGTTGACGAAGCCTCGGCCATGGGGCTGGCGGGGACGTTTCTACACTGGGGGCTGCACGGCTGGGCCGTATACGCGGTGATGGCGCTTGCTCTGGCGATCTTTAGTTATAACAAGAAACTGCCGTTTTCTATTCGCTCGATCTTCTTTCCTATCCTGGGGGATCGCGTATGGGGCTGGTGGGGGCACTGGATCGATATCCTGGCGGTGTTTTCCACCCTGTTCGGCTTGGCCACGGCACTGGGCCTGGGAGCGCAGCAGGCCAACGCGGGACTGAATTTTGTTTTCGGTATGGCCATCAATACCACGACACAGGTCATTATCATTGCACTTGTCACTGCGGTGGCGCTGGTATCGGTGTGGCGCGGCCTGGAGGGGGGCGTAAAGCGACTCTCCGAGATCAACATGATCGCGGCCGTGATGTTCTTCTTCTTTGTGCTGTTCGCTGGCCCGACCCTGATGGCGATCAGCGGCATGTGGACGGGAATCACCCATTATGTGACGGAGCTCATTCCGCTCTCGGCGCCCTTTGGACGTGAAGATGACGCCTATCGTCAAGACTGGTCGGTGTTTTACTGGGCGTGGTGGGTCAGTTGGGCGCCTTTTGTCGGCATGTTTGTCGCGCGCGTGTCCAAGGGTCGTACGGTGCGTGAATTTCTGCTCTGCGTGCTGATCGTGCCAAGCCTTTTTATCTTTATCTGGATGGGGGTATTCGGCAGCATTGCACTGGATCAGCTTTATACCAATCCCGCCGCCAGTCTGGTCAAGGAGTACGTGATCGATAGCTACCGTCCCGAACTAGCCCTATTCGGCATGCTCAATGAGCTACCGCTGACGGGCTTGATGTCGAGCCTGGGGATCATTCTGGCGCTCACCTTCTTCGTGACGTCATCGGATTCCGGCTCTCTGGTGATCGATACCATCACCGCCGGAGGCAAGATCGAAGCGCCTCGGCCTCAGCGTATGTTCTGGGCGACGGTAGAGGGGTTGATTGCCATCGTGTTATTGATCGGTGGTGGATTGTCGGCGCTTCAAGCGGGTGTCACGGCGACGGCTATCCCATTTTCCATCTTGATGCTGCTGATGTGCTACTGCATCATCCGAGCGCTGAACGGCGAGCTGCGCCGCATGCGCAACGGAAAGTGACGTGTTGACCCCTTTGCCGGGCGCGATGTCCGGCTAGGAGGAGTTTTACTGTCCCACACGAAAGAAAAACGCCTGTACCCCAACAGGTACGGGCGTCCGCGTTGCTTGTGTAATCCCCCCGAAAATCCGATTCAGCTCAGATGAGGTGAGTCGCCATGAGCTTACTCGCCGCGGGGGTAGCGCTGGGCTTCTTCGACTTCGTTCAGATCCATGTGGTTACGCATGTAGCGCTCGCAAGCGTCCTGCAGCGGCTGATAGTCCCACGGATAGTAGTGGCCATTACGCAGGGCTTCGTAGACGATCAGACGCTGGGCCTGGGAGGCGCGCACGTCGGCATCGAAGGCTTTCATGTCCCACTGCTCGTGTACCTTGGTCTGATAGTCGGCCACTACCTCGGCGTAGTCGGGATGCACCGCAAGGTTGTGCTGCTCCAGCGGGTCGGCCTCCAGGTCGAATAGCTGTGGTGGGTCAATCTCGCAATAGTTGAATTTCCACTTGCCCTCGCGAATGGTCACAATCGGCGAATAGCTGGCCTCGGCGGCGTATTCCATGTACACCGGCGCGTCGCGCTTCTCGCCTCTGGTCAAGGGGAGCAGCGACTGGCCATCGGTATAGGGCGCGATCGAGGAAAGGTCAATGCCGACCAGGTCGGCGATGGTGGTATTGATATCGATGATCGATACGGGATCCTCGACATTGCGTGGTTCGATCCCCGGTGCAGACAGCATCAGCGGTACCCGCGACGAGCCTTCATAGGGGCTCATCTTGAACCACAGGCCCTTTTCGCCAAGCATATCGCCGTGGTCGGCACAGACCACGATAATCGTGTTGTCGAGCATGCGGGTGCGTTCGAGCACGTCTAGAATGCCGCCGATCTTGTCGTCGACATAGGAGATGTTGGCGAAATAGCCCTGGCGAGCGTTACGCACGTCTTGGCGCTGGATGTTGAACTTGGTGTAATCGTTGGCTTCGAAAATCCGCTGGGAATGCGGATCCAACTCTTCGAAAGGCACGGGCCCTTGCTGTGGCTCAAGATACTCGCAGTCGTTATATAAATCCCAGTATTGGCGACGTGCTACATAGGGGTCGTGCGGGTGAGTGAAACTGACGCACAGCGCCCAAGGCCGCTCGTCGTGACCGCGCGACAGGTCATATAGCCGCTGCTCGGCGTGAAACGCGACTTCGTCGTCGTATTCCATCTGATTGGAAATTTCAGCAACGCCAGCGCCTGTTACCGACCCCAGATTGTGGTACCACCAGTCGATACGTTCTCCGGGCTTGGTGTAGTCAGGTGTCCAGCCGAAATCAGCCGGGTAGACATCGGTGGTTAAGCGTTTCTCGAAACCGTGGAGCTGATCTGGGCCGACGAAGTGCATCTTTCCCGACAAGCAGGTGGAATAACCTGCGCGACGCAAATGATGCGCCCATGTCGGCACGCTTGAAGGAAATTCCGCTGCGTTGTCATATACCCCGGTGCGGCTCGGCAACTGGCTCGACATGAAGGCGGCCCGCCCCGGTGCGCAAAGATAGCTAGGTGTATAGGCATTGTTGAAATTGACCGAGCGTTTGGCCAGTTTCTTGAGGTTAGGCGCATGCAAGAAATCGGCGGGGCCATCCTTGAACAGTGTACCGTTGAGTTGGTCGGCCATTAACACCAGTACATTAGGTCTAGCCATATAGAAATCTCCCTGGCGAGTATTGTTGATATTCGAAGCTGCCAATAGACGCGACTTCAATCCCTTACAATGACGTGCCAGGAAGTAGTAAACCAATGATTTATTTGCCCCCTAAGCCCAAACTCACGTTGGCCTTAGGTATAAACGACGATTTAGCGGATAGTGTCTGTTACCGCCATCAACCTGGTTCTACTGTGCCCTATATTAATGCTACTGCTGTGTGATAATCATACGGCCTACCTGCCGGTTGGAGGCTGAGCGCTATGTGTTTCCATCGTTTTTAAGGTGAAGATAGAGTGGGTCGAACTCGCCAGCTTGCTGCAGCTTGTCCCAGTCAGGTATGGTCATCCGGCTTCTTTCGGTGATGATCAAGCCATCTGCGCGTAGTGCCTGAAAAACGCGGTTTACGTGGACGGGCGTCATTCCTGTCGCATCTGCTATTTCTGCTTGGGTCGTTGGCATATAGAACGTGTTCCCCTCAGTCAAGCCTACTGTCTTTAGGCGCACCATGAGTTCGCAGATAATATGCGCGATACGGGAGTAAGCCTCGCGTTGTCCAATATTTAACAGCCATTCACGGAAAATAGAGGCGTAGACAAGTGTCTCGCGCCAAAAGGCAGCAACAAGCCTGGGATAGCGCTCACAGAGTTGGTGCAGATCTTTATGCTGAATGAAGCCGAGCTTGCAGGGGCTGATAGAGGCAATATTAATATCTATTACTCTCAAGTGAAGGCTTTGCAGGTCGGGTATGTCGCCAGGAACATGCAGGGCCATGATCTGGCGCTTGCCTTCAATGGATACTTTGTTGACGCAGGTAAAGCCCTCAACCATCAAGCAGCACTGGTTTGGCTGATCGCCCACTTTAACAATGTCTTGATTGCTCTTGATTTCTTTTGTGTGGATCGGTAGCCCCATCAGTGCCTGCTTCTCTTCACTGGTAAGCGCAAAAATATTTTCTAATTTGCGGATCATGATGTGATTAGGCGAGAAGGGCGCTGTGGTCATGTTTGGCTCCGAGGTTTGCAGAAATAATGAAGCCTGATGCAACATTTTCTGCGCACTATGTGGTTTGGTAAGGCCAGTCTCAAGCATGCTCCACGTGAGGTGAAATAGCCAGGTTACGCGATTTATCGTATTGGATTTTATTTATTTGGAAGGAGACTTTAAAAAAAATTAAAGTTCTTTGGCAGGTATTTTCATTAGTGACGCTAGGCTGGTGTGTTGGCCCTGCAGCAAATCGGCCAGTGTATATTGATCCAGAACGCCCAAAAAGGCGTCTAGTGCATCGTTAAGGATAGGCTTTAAGCGGCATGCGGGGGTAATGACGCAGGCGCTATCGTCTCGAAAGCACTCGACGAGCGCCATTTCCTGCTCGGTATCTCTCACCAACGCCCCTAATCGAATGTGTTCGGGCGCCCGGTTTAGCCAAAGTCCGCCATGCTTGCCGCGGATGGCTTTGAGGTACTCTTTTTGATGTAGTTCCTGGACAATTTTCATCAAGTGATTGCGCGAGATCGAGAATGTCTCGGCAATTTCCGTGATTGTTGCGCGCTCTTCTCCCTTGGCTGCCAGGTAAATCAAAACGCGAATAGAGTAATCCGTGAAGCGGGTTAGGTGCATGGTTTGCCAAGTGTGGACCAAACACCGCATTGTACGGGGTTTAAAAAGGATGGGGAATATTCGGCTAGGGGCCGTGATAATAAAAGGAAGGTGTTTATGATAGAAAATGAGCGCTATTAATCATTTTTGCTCATCGTTAATGTCGTTAACATGGGGCAGAGTAATTGCCTGGTAGCCTGTATAGCATGGGTAGGGTGAATGGGGTGTTGTTAAAAAAGCGGATCAGGGAGGTCATATGAACTACGAAATAGTGCTTAAGCGCGTCTATTCTGCGTTTGAAGACGACGAGGGAGCACGCGTCCTGGTTGACCGTTTATGGCCACGTGGAAAAGAGCGTGCTTCGCTGGCGCTAACGGAGTGGTATCGCGATGCCGCGCCTTCATCATCTCTAAGGCGTGACTACCACCAGGACAAGATTAGTGAGGCTTCCTTTCAGACCCGCTACCGTTTGGAGTTAAAGGAGTCTGATGAGGCATTACTACCGCTGATGCGTTATGCCAGGCAAGGTAAGCTGACGTTATTAACGGCTTCACGTCAGTTGGACCATTCACATTTGCCCACTCTGCGTGAAGCGGTGCTGGACGCGCTGGATATAGAAGACCGAGCAGACCAAGCAGACCAAGAGTTAGCGTCCTCACCGTGTTACTTAAATAGCCGTTCTCAGGATAGTGAGTAGCGAAGGATGTTAATCACCGGGCTGGCTATCGGTCGTGATTAACGCGTTGTTTGTTCGTCAATAAAGTGCTGCATAATCGCCAGAGTTTCATTGCTGACATGATGCTCCATGCCTTCAGCATCAATGCGTGCGGTATGATCATTAACGCCCAGCGCGCGTAAAAAATGTAGCACTATATCGTGCCGTGCCCGGGATGTTTCTGCCATTTTTTGGCCTTCCGCTGTTAGAAACAGGGAGCGGTAAGGCTTACTGGTGACCAGTCCCAGCTCATTTAAGCGGCGGATCATCTTGGATACGGTCGCTTGACTCACCCCCATGCGGCTGGCGATGTCGGCGGCGCGCGCTTCTCCCCGATGGCGAATCAGGTCGCCGATCAGCTCAACGTAATCTTCGATTAGCTCGGTTTCATGCGCATTGCGCACGGTTTCATATTGCCGTGTGTGCTCTTCAATGGGCGGCAATGCGTCATTGCAGTAACTTTTACTCATACATTTGGCGTTATGGGGAAGCGGCTGATCGTTATCACTCATTGGCAGACTATATCGAGGTGAATGGAAAACTCTAATGGATCATGGTAGCGCATATTGTAGAATAATTGTTA
The DNA here is from genome assembly GCF_052379685.1 of Halomonas sp. 111. Classification (NCBI taxonomy): domain Bacteria; kingdom Pseudomonadati; phylum Pseudomonadota; class Gammaproteobacteria; order Oceanospirillales; family Halomonadaceae; genus Halomonas; species Halomonas sp. 111. The sequence goes on along the minus strand of NZ_JBQSYV010000008.1, from coordinate 85,580 downwards.
GCCAAGGCTAAACTATTTGCACAATACTTTTTTGTTGAGCTAAAGTTGTAATTAGCGCAAACCAAATTTACAACGGGGGACGTCCATGAGCCAACGAAAAACATGCTTGATGATAAGTTTGTTGCTTGCGACGGCGGGCAGCGTTACGACGGCCAGTGCCCAGACGCTATCGCCGCCGATTAATGTTGTGGCGACGTTTACGGTATTGGGCGATTTGGTGGCCCGCGTGGCAGAAGACGACGCCAACGTATCAGTGCTGAGCCCTGTTAATGCAGAGGTGCACGAGTGGGAATTAACGCCCAATAATTTTGCCGCTCTGGAAGAAGCCGATATTGTTTTTTATAACGGCTATCAGCTAGAGCAGTGGATGCGCCAGGTGGAAGCGACTACCCAAGACGATGTGTCCTTGGTCGCCGTTGCCGAAGCGTCTGAATACCCCACTCAACATATTATGATTGGCGATATGCAGGGCGATGTCGACCCACATTTGTGGACAGACCCGCGTGCGGCAATGGCCTATGTTCATGTGATAGCGAATGAGTTGGAAGACCTTCTGCCAGAGCAGGCAGAGGATATTCAGGCGCGTGCCGATAACGTCGTGGCAGAACTTCAAGACCTTCACTTGGAGCTTCAACAGATGCTAAGCGATATTCCGGAAGAGCGTCGTGTTTTGCTCTCAAGCGAAGCAGCATTTTTGTATTTCTCTGATACTTATGGCTTTGAACATGACGGTATCTGGGGAAATAACGCCGAAACGGAAGGCTCGCCGCAGCAGTTAATGCGCGTCATCGACTTGATTAACGCACGCCAGCCTGCAGCGCTTTTTTGGGAAAGCACAACGTCGGATCGTTACGTTAGTAGCCTTTCCAGAGATACGGGAATTCCCTCCGCGGGCCCTTTATACGTGGACTCGTTAAGCGAGCCAGAGGGCGAGGCGGGAGACTATTTTGCCATGTTGAGGCATAACGCCGATATGCTGCGCCAGTATTTAGCCGTTGAGTAGTACATCATGACAACCAGTTTACCGAGCACGATGGCAGCCATTGAAATAACCGGGCTGTACGCTGCTTATCAGCGCCAAACCGTGCTGGAAGATATACACCTCACATTTCCCGCCGGGAAGTGGACGGCCATTGTCGGGCCTAACGGTGCGGGTAAATCGACACTTTTTCATGTGTTGACCGGCAGCATGAAGCCGCTGCAAGGCAGCGTAAAAGCCTTTGACGAGCCCATAGCAAAGCATCGTCGGGCGGGGCGTATCGCGTATATGGCTCAGCGCGAGGCGATTGAGTGGGATTTTCCTGTCTCGGTATGGGACACCGTTATGGGTGGGTGCTACGGACACATGCGCAGCGATGCGTTATGGCGCCGCTTATTGCCAGCGCGCTGGCATCACGCTCGACATAGCGAAGCGGTGCATGATGCTTTGGTGGCAGTCAACATGCTCGACCTGGCAGACCGACCTATTGGCGCGCTTTCCGGTGGTCAAAAAAAACGTGTGTTGCTAGCACGCGCGCTAGCGCAGCAGGCCAGCATTTTGTTGTTGGATGAGCCACTGGCTGGCGTTGACCCGCCCAGCGAGAAGCTCATCTTGTCGGTACTTCGTCGCGAGCGTGAAGCGGGTAAAACCGTGATTATGGTCACACATGATATGCCCGGTGCTCGCCGCTATGTGGATCACGTCGTGCTGATTAATCGCTTTGTGCGGGGTACTGGTACGCCTGAAGAGATGCTAAGCGAAACAAAACTGGCCGAACTTGCAGTGAGTTCAATTGAGCAAACGGCCAATGATCGCCAAACGATGCCAGTGGCTTCCAATAGTTCTGGGCAGGGGTAAGTTACGTGGTTGACAGCATATTAATGATTGAAACGTTTAGCGATGCACTGGTAAACGGCTTAATCGCAGCGTTAATGGTGGTAGTTAACCTGCTACCTGACAGCGTTTCTGACGCCTTTCAGTATGCATTTATGCAAAGAGCGCTACTCACCTCGGTGCTGGTAGGCGCTATTTGTGGGATGCTTTCCTGTTATGTCGTGTTAAAGCGCTGGTCACTGTTGGGGGATGCGATTTCTCATGCCGTGCTGCCGGGGGTAGCCATTGCGTATTTGCTTGGCTGGCCCTTCTTTGTAGGAGCGTTTATTACTGGGGCGCTGACCTCGGTAGGCATCGGGGCGATTGAAAGGAACACACGAATTAAAGCAGATGCTGCGATGGGGCTGATGTTTACCGCCTCCTTCGCCCTTGGTGTGGTCATTATCAGTAAACTGGCTTCCAGTACCCATCTGATGCACATTCTGTTTGGCAATGTACTGGGTGTTAAACACTCAGCATTAATGCTGACCTTTGTTGCCAGCATCATTGCCATTTTAACGGTATGGCTCGCTTATCGGCCCTTGTTGCTCTATGCCTTCGACCCTCAGCAGGCACAGGCATTGGGCTTTAATACGCAGATTATTCACTATGGCCTCATTCTTTTGCTGACGCTGACGATTGTTGCAAGCCTTGAAACTGTCGGCATCATATTGGTCGTTGCCATGTTGATCACGCCAGGTGCGACAGCACATCTGCTGACAGACCGCTTCACGATAATGCTGTTGATTTCAGTATCCATTGGCATATTGTCTGCGGTTATCGGGCTTTGGCTTTCGGTAGTATTTAACGTGGCATCGGGTGGCTCAATCGTACTGGTGGCTTTCGCTTTCTTTGTTTTGGCGCTGCTCTTTTCGCCCAAGCAGGGTATCGTGCCGCGCCAGTGGCGTCATTGGAAGATGGGATAACGGCTCGTTTACGAACAGAGCACCCGAGTCCGCCATGAGTTGGCTAAAAAGCAGTACGGCCAGTGACGCCATTGGCGGGGCTCGCAAACGTACAGAGATTCCTCTATATGCCAAAACATTAGCAACAGCAGAGAAATAACTGATGGATGCTTTTTGTAAGCGCGCTATCTGCTAAAATTTGCACCCTTCGATATTAGGCTGTGTACGAAATGGTGGCTCTTGAGTGTGCCATCCGGCATTCGCTTGTTTTTCGTACACGTCCTAATCACCTTGTCATCGGTCTGGAAATCTTCATGAATGCAGTTATTCTTGCCGTGCTTGTCATGGTAGTGCTGTCTCTTGTGCGTGTCTCAGTTGTTTTTGCATTGGTTGTAGGTGCGCTGGTGGGTGGCCTGGTGGGCGGGCTTACGCTTGACCAAACGTTAGAGGCCTTCAACAACGGTGTTGGCGGGGGAGCGCAGGTAGCGCTGGCCTATGCAACGCTCGGTGCGTTTGCGGTTGCCATCTCGCGTTCTGGCTTGCCCGATATGCTGGCGAACCGATTGATTGCGATGCTGGGCAAGGAGGCAACGGCTGCGCGTCAGGCTCGTGTGAAAACGCTGCTGCTCACCGCCATATTGTTAGTGGCTATTGCATCGCAAAACGTGATTCCGGTGCATATTGCGTTTATTCCAGTGCTGATTCCTCCACTGCTTACCCTTATGAATCGTCTGAAGTTGGATCGTCGAGCGGTAGCCTGTGCATTAACGTTCGGCTTAACCGCGCCTTACATGTTATTGCCCGTTGGGTTCGGCGCAATTTTCTTGAACGATATTTTGTTGGCTAACTTAAACAGTGCCGGTACGCCATTTGGCTTGGAGATTACGCGTGGCATGGTGCCGATGGCGATGGCCATTCCTGTTGGTGGTATGGCCATTGGTTTATTAGTGGCGCTGTTCTTTAGCTACCGCGGTAATCGTGAATATGCGGATAAAGAGTTGGCGGCGGCTCCTTATCAGCAGGATTCTACACCGGCTGAGCCTCACCTCTTGGGGTTGGTAATGTCTGGTGTTGCCATTGTGGCAGCGCTTGGCTTGCAGCTTTATAGCGGGTCGATGATTTTGGGTGGCCTGGTCGGGATTGGTTTGCTCTCCTTAGGCGGCATTTTTAAGTGGCGTGAAGCTGATGACCTGTTTACCAGCGGCATGCGGATGATGGCGCTGATCGGTTTTATCATGATCTCTGCGTCAGGTTTTGCCGAAGTGATGAAATCCACGGGTGAGATCGATACGTTAGTGACGGGGGCTTTTGATATCTTTGGTGATAACCGAGGTGTCGCAGCCTTAGTGATGTTGCTGGTAGGGCTTTTTATTACCCTGGGCATTGGATCATCATTCTCGACGATTCCGATTATTGCCGCGATCTTTGTACCCTTGGCGATACAGTTTGGCTTTTCCCCCATGGCAACGGTGGCGCTGGTGGGTACGGCGGCGGCATTGGGCGATGCCGGTTCACCAGCATCTGACTCGACGTTAGGGCCAACCTCAGGCCTAAACGTGGACGGGCAACACGACCACATTTGGGATAGCGTTGTACCGACATTTCTGCATTACAACCTGCCCTTAATCGCCTTTGGTTGGCTGGCGGCCATGACGCTTTAATAGTGTTATAGGGCAGCAATCATTAAGTACTCAAAACGGTAATAGCAGTCACAACAAGGGCAGCCAATGGCTGCCCTTGTTGGTTTTAGCGCTTATGGCTGCTTCGGGAAGTGAGCTTCAAAGGCGCTTAATAACCCGCGCAACAGAGAAAGCTCTTTTCGGCTTGGCTGGGCGCGTGCAAAGAGCGCCTGAAGCTGCTCTTCGGTGCGCGCATGCGGCTGGGTAAGAAAACCACTTTGCTGCATCAAGCGGCCCAAGTGGTCCTGGAAATGCACAAACTGCTCGCGGCTGGGTGGGGTGGCGTCAAGAGGGCGCTGGTAAGTGAAGTCGTTACCAGAGCGTTTTCGCCAAGCGCGGTGGGTTTCGTAGGCGAGGATCTGTACGGCTTGAGAAAGGTTTAAAATGCCGTATTCAGGGTTGGCCGGTATGCTGACTTGATGCGTGCAGCAGCGAATCTCGCCATTGGTTAAGCCCGAACGCTCACGGCCAAAAACGAGTGCGACGGGGGCATTGGCTGCGTTTAAAATAACCTGTTCGGCCATTTCATCCGGCTCATCAAAGTGGGGAAGTGGCAGGCTGCGTAATCTGGCGCTTGCGCCAATTACTTGCACGCAATCCTGCACCGCTTCTTCAAGGCTAGTAACCATGCGGGCGTTTTCCAGCACATCCGTCGCGCCCGCTGCCAATCGGGTGGCCTCTTCATCAGGGAAGCTTCGTGGGTTAACCAGTACCAGGTGGGTTAGCCCCATGGTTTTCATGGCGCGAGCGGCGGCGCCTATGTTGCCAGGATGAAAGGTTTGCACGAGTACAATGCGAATATTGGAAAGCACGGTAATGATGACCTAAAAGCTGCCTAATAAAGGCGCTGATGGTAGCACGCTTTAACGCCGGGTACGCGTGGGCATTACGCAGGCGTTAAACGGCAAGAACCCCGCAAAGGCGGGGTTCTTGGTGACGCTAGGCGTCAGAGCGGTAGGCTCAGGGGTGCATTACATCATGCCGCCCATGCCACCCATTCCGCCCATGCCACCCATATCCGGTGCAGCTTCTTTCTCTTCCGGATCGTCAGCGATCATGCACTCGGTGGTGATCATCAGACCAGCAACGGAACCAGCAGACTGCAGCGCAGTACGGGTTACTTTTGCTGGGTCAAGAACACCCATTTCGAACAGGTCGCCGTACTCACCCGTTTGAGCGTTGTAGCCGAAGTTACCTTCGCCGTCTTTAACGCGGTTGATCACAACAGCGGCTTCTTCACCGGCGTTGGTAACGATCTGACGCAGCGGAGACTGCATAGCGCGCAGCGCCATGTTGATACCGTGGTTCTGATCTTCGTTATCGCCAGTCAAGCCCTGTACTTTGGCCATTACGCGAACCAGTGCAGTGCCGCCGCCAGGTACAACACCTTCTTCTACAGCAGCGCGAGTAGAGTGCAGCGCGTCTTCAACGCGAGCTTTCTTCTCTTTCATCTCTACTTCGGTAGCAGCGCCAACGCGGATAACGGCAACACCGCCTGCCAGTTTGGCAACGCGCTCTTGCAGCTTCTCTTTGTCGTAATCAGAAGAGGTGTCTTCGATTTGCGCGCGGATCTGGTTAACGCGTGCTTCGATATCGTTCTCTGCACCAGCGCCATCGATGATGGTGGTGTTCTCTTTGGACATGGTCATGCGCTTGGCGGTACCCAGGTGATCCAGGGTCGCTTGCTCAAGTGTCAGGCCAACTTCTTCAGAGATAACGGTGCCGTTAGTCAGGATGGCGATATCCTGCAGCATGGCTTTACGACGGTCGCCGAAGCCAGGTGCCTTGGCCGCTGCTACTTTAACGATGCCGCGCATGTTGTTCACAACCAACGTTGCCAGCGCTTCGCCTTCGATGTCTTCAGCGATGATGGCAAGCGGTTTGCCTTGCTTGGCAACGGCTTCCAGTACCGGGAGCAGTTCGCGAATGTTGGAGATCTTCTTATCCACTAGCAGGATGTAAGGATCTTCAAGTTCAACCGCCATGGTGTCCTGGTTGGTAACGAAGTAGGGAGAGAGGTAGCCACGGTCAAACTGCATACCTTCTACGACTTCCAGCTCGTCTTCGAAGCCACGGCCTTCATCGACAGTGATAACGCCTTCTTTACCGACTTTTTCCATCGCTTCAGCGATGATCTCGCCGATGCGCTTGTCGCCGTTGGCAGAGATAGTACCTACCTGAGCGATAGACTTGGTGTCGGTGCAGGGTACAGACATTGCCTGGATTTCTTTAACCGCTGCAGTAACCGCTTGGTCGATGCCGCGCTTAAGGTCCATCGGGTTCATGCCAGCCGTTACGCCTTTCAGGCCTTCTGCAACAATGGCTTGAGCCAGTACGGTAGCTGTCGTAGTACCGTCGCCCGCGGCGTCAGAAGTTTTGGACGCAACTTCTTTCACCATTTGTGCGCCCATGTTTTCGAACTTGTCTTTCAGTTCGATCTCTTTGGCAACCGATACACCGTCTTTAGTGACGGTCGGCGCACCAAAGGATTTGTCGAGCACAACGTTACGACCTTTCGGGCCCAGGGTAACTTTTACCGCGTTGGCCAGGACGTCAATACCACGCGCCATACGTTTGCGTGCGTCGTCAGAAAACTTAACTTGTTTAGCTGCCATGTTCGTTACTTCCTAAAATTGAATTACAAAAGGTGAAAGTAAGTAGTCGAGGCGGTGATTAGCCTTCAACGACCGCCAGGATGTCGGCTTCGCTCATGATCAAGACTTCTTCACCGTCGATTTTTTGCTTCTCAACGCCGAAACCATCTTTGAAAATGACGCTGTCGCCAACTTTAACGTCTAGCGGACGTACTTCGCCGTTATCGAGAATGCGACCGTTGCCTACTGCAAGAACTTCGCCACGCGTGGGCTTTTCTTGTGCATTACCTGGAAGCACGATGCCACCAGCAGTTTTCTGTTCTTCTTCCACGCGACGAACAACGACGCGATCGTGCAAAGGACGGATTTTCATGCTCACGTTCTCCTGAGTATCGTCAAGGCCCATATAGGGCAGATAGCTAAAACAAGATTCTCGGGGATATCCCATCGAGAAATGAAGGTTCGCGACCTTCGTTGTTAATGGTGGCAATGTCACCATCGCCACCGAATTTGTATGCTGGTTCAAAAGTGGGGGCTTCAGTAGCCCTTTCAAGGGGGTGGCAGTGAAAAAAGTGTCTTTTGTTGGATTTTTTTTGCTAATGCAGGCTAGCGTCGCCGGGTAGTTTCATCACGGCTAATAAAATCGCCCTCCAAGGGAGCCTCTTTATGTGAGGTATTAGCATTGGAGTGGCTATTTTCATGGTAAGCCGTGCCTTCATGACGATGTGTTTTGGTAGATTCTCCTTGCTCGCTATTCACTCTGGTTTTTAAACCCAGCCACATTAATGCGTTGTACATAAGCTGTCGGGCAGTGGGGAGCAAGCAAGCGATGCCCAACAGGTCGGAGAGAAAGCCGGGCGCCATCAGTAAAGCGCCGCCGAATATAAGTGCCGCGCCGGTTAGGAGCTCGCTGGAAGGTAGCTCTCCTGCTTGCATGCGCTGGCGGGCGCGGGAAAAGGTGGCCACGCCCTCTTTACGAATAAGATGAAGACCGATAACACCGGTTGCCAGTACGAGCAGTAGGGTGGTTAATAAGCCTATTTGACTGCCAATCGAAAATAGCAAAATAAAATCGAGTAAGGTAAACAAGGAAATAAAAACAAGAATAGGCATGGTGGACTCCGTAACAGGCGTAATCGCTCATTATTGTGTCAAATATGTAAAAAACAAGCGCCCGCAGGTCTTTGCCGGAAAGCCCTTTACTGACAAGGGGGCGCTCCTGGATAAGCTCGAATTTTGAATGCAGCTTACATTGCTGCAGTGCAGAATGTTGGGCAGTGAAAGGTCTGCGCAGCAAAGAGCAGCCTTGGACGTAAAGCATGAACTCAAGGCAGAAGGTTCGTCATCGAAAAATCAGCTATTCAACAACAGTCCTTCTAAAGGAGTAACGGATGCAGTTAACCGATAAAGTCATTGCAGTAACGGGCGGGGCGCGGGGATTAGGCTATGCCATTGCAGAGCGTTTGGGCCAGCAAGGTGCCGCGCTTGCACTGCTTGATAGGAGTGCTGAAGCGTTGGACCAAGCGGTCTCAACCCTTAAGTCACAAGGCATTCACGCCGAAGCGTTTGTCGTCAATGTTGCCGATGAGTCGTCAGTCATCACGGCGTTTGATGATATTGCGAAACGCATGGGTGCCATCAGTGGTTGCGTTAATAATGCGGGTATTACCGAAGATGCCTTGCTGGTAAAAGCACGTGATGGCCAGGTCGAAAAGCGCATGTCGCTAGAGAGTTGGCAGAAAGTCCTCAATGTTAATCTAACCGGTGTATTTCTATGCGGCCGTGAAGCGGCAACACAGATAATCAAGGCCGGACATGAAGGGGCGATTGTCAATATTTCGAGTATTTCCCGGGCTGGCAATGCGGGGCAAAGCAACTATGCCGCCGCCAAGGCGGGCGTTCATGCGTTAACCGTCACGTGGGGTAAAGAGCTTGCGCGCTATGGTATCCGCACCGGCACTGTGGCACCTGGGTTTATTGCGACCGAAATGACGGCGTCCATGCGCCCTGATATGTTAGAGCGGATCTCTTCAAGCGTGCCGTTAAAGCACTTGGGGGAGCCGGATGATATTGCCAAAAGTGTCGCGTTTATATTTGATAACGACTATTTTAGCGCGCGTATTATTGAGTGCGATGGCGGCTTGCGGCTTTAGTATCGCCTGAGCTATCACTTGGCTTTTTTGCATCATCCTCTAGTGCCCAGCGGCGTCCTGGCGACTGCCCAGCTATTGATGCGTGAGGCACCTGCTTGTTGGGCAACGTTCGCTAATGCATTGATGGTCGCACCGGTAGTGATTACATCATCAATCAGCGTTATATGTGCTGGAAGTGGTGCTTTGATTGAGAAGGCTCCGTGTAAATTAGCCGCCCGTTCGTGTCGGTTTAAGCTACGTTGGGAAGCGACCAGCTTATTGCATTGAGCTTCCAGCACGACAAGGCCTGTACGCTTTGCCAGTTGCTCCGCCAACCATCGCGCTTGATTGAACCCTCGCTCGCGTGCTCGTTTGCGATGCATGGGGACTGCTACCAAGGCAGTGCCTGGGTCGTCGGGTATGCTCGCCAGCATAAGCTCTACCAGCAGCATCCCAGCACGAGGAGATGCCTTGAATTTGAAATCGTGCAGCAGCTCTTTAATCGATGCTTGAAAAAGCAAAGCAGCATGGGCGTGAGTGACCAGGGGCGGATCAAGCAAGCAGTGCCCACAGCGTCGTTGTGCTGGATGATCCAGGGGCTCGGCACATTGTTCGCAACTTGAAACGTTCCAGGGTAATTCAGTAAAACAAGTTTGGCACCAGCCTAAGCCTCGACCCGCTGGCATTAAACAAAAGGCGCAGTAGCCCGGCAATGCCTTTTGAAGTTCCTTATGGGCCGCTTGCTGCCACGTTGACCTTAAACGCATACTGCTCCTGGAATGCTTTTGAATAATTATGTTGGATGATGGCGTTGACTTTTGCACCGCATATATATAATATACGTCTCGTCTTCTGCGGATGTGGTGGAATTGGTAGACACGCTAGATTTAGGTTCTAGTGCCGTAAGGTGTGGGAGTTCGAGTCTCCCCATCCGCACCAATTACTTGTTATCTCATAGTTATTGCTTAAATATCAATCGGCCAGCATCTGCTTGCCGATTTTTTTGTGTCTATTTTTCGCTATCCTCCTTCCTGCCCGCCTGACTTTTGCTCGCGGTTGCGCTAGCTTGATATTTCATTATTGCTTTGAGAAGGATCTCAATCATGGGATGGCTCAATGAGCACGCCCAGGCAATTTCTGCTATTGCCAGCGTCCTTACCCTGTTTGTTTGGGTTTTCTATGCTCAGCTTCTTTATAACGGCTATGTTCGGCAGCGACGTCCGCGAATTATTATTAACCGGGGTAAGGGCGTTGGGCTGGAGGCCTTGTGCTTAATAAGTAATATGAGCAATGAGGCTATCTATATTCAGCACCTGGTGGCTGTGCTACATGCCCAGGAAAGAGATTACGAGCTCGATATTGTTGAATACCAACAGCAGGGCGATGAAGAGCATGAAGCCGCTTTCCGTACCCACCAGGGCCCGCTTAATTCAGGTGATTACATTCATATTCAGTCATTTGACAGGATCCTGAAGCGGCTCCTTCAGCACTGGGATTTAAAAGAAGACACCATTAAACAGCAGAAACCTCAGCTTGAAATTCGGGTGATTGCCATCTATGGCTCAGAAGACATGCCGGTTGGCGCCGCACGCCATTTTCATCTTGATATTTCGGCTGAGCCCGCTCGGCAGCTCAACCCTTGTGGCGTGGATACACGTCGTATGAATAGCAGGCGGGATCGTAAACGTGTCTTAAGTTGGGCACAAAATATAGAAATACATAAATCAGATTAGCCTGCTTTTGTCATGTAAATTTCTCCAGGCTGCACGGTTTAAAGCTATGCGTTGTTATCTTCGTACCTTTTTCCTCCGGGCGTTCCCCGAAGAAGGTGCACTAAAAGCAAAGGCTCAGTGCATCGATAGTGGGGCGTTCGTCAGAACGTTTCCATGCAATAGTTGATAAGATAGGCGCCCCGTTATGCAGGAGCGATCCATGTCACATCCTTTTAGTGCGCTTTCGCCCGACACGGTTATGTCGGCGGCCGAATCGGTTGGTGTTTGGCCCGCAGGCGAGCCTTTTGCGCTCAACAGTTATGAAAACCGTGTATTGATGTTTCGTGATGATGATGCTCGTCACTGGGTAATCAAGTTTTACCGTCCCGAGCGCTGGTCGGATGCTGCGATTCAAGAGGAGCATGATTTTTTACAGGAATTAAGCGAGGCCGGGGTGTCGGTTGTCGCACCCTGGCGTAATAGCGCGGGGCAGTCATTGCATCATTACGCAGCGTTTCGCTTTGCTCTTTTCCCCCAGTGTGCAGGCCAGGCGCCTGAGCTTGATAATCCTGAACACCTCTTTGCGCTGGGCGAAGTGTTAGGCCAGCTGCATAACGTATCGCAGCGCAAGGCATTTCAACACCGCCCGCGTTTGGAGCTGGAAAGCGGTATAGAAGAGGCACGGCAGCGCGTTGTGGGCAGCCAATGGCTCGACAAGTTTCAGCTTCGGGCATATGACGCGGTGATTCGAAAGCTACAGGATCGGTTGGCGCCCAAGGCGTTGGACCCAGCATCGTTAATACGTTGCCACGGTGATTGTCATTTAGGGAACGTATTGGGCCGAGATGAGCATTTTTCCCTGGTCGATTTTGATGACTGTGCGATGGCGCCCGCCATACAGGATATATGGATGTTGCTGCCCACTGATGAGCCGAATGGCTGGCGGGCGCAGCTAAGTGAGATTAGTGAAGGCTATGAGGAGTCACTACCGTTTCCTCATGAGCAGATGTCGCTCATTGAGCCGCTAAGGGCTTATCGCTTGATTCGGCATAGCGCCTGGTTGGTTTCGCGCTGGGACGATCCGGCGTTTCCGCGTGCCTTTCCCTGGATGGCAGATAGCGGCTACTGGGATCAGCATATCCGTCAGTTAGAACAGCAGTGTTTACAGCTTGAGCGTCCTGTTTGGTTAGCTTAATAGATCTTTTGACCCCTCTGTTGTCGTAAAAATTATACGTTCAGCGCCTTAAAAGTCGTTGCGACGCTGCCACCGAGTGGCCAGGTACGTTAAAATAAGTGCATAAATCGCCTTTGGTACGTTTAGTGGTTTCTGTATGCTTGGGCATTGTTTTGTAAGGTTGTTTTGCTTGCGTGCTGGTTACTTGATAAAGCAATAACGAGCGAGTGAGCGGGCACCGCTTTAATGAGAATGACTATGACCGACGATATCGCCCAGCACTATCGCCAAATTATTACCGCCCTTGGCGAAAACCCGGACCGCGAAGGGCTGCGGGATACACCAAAGCGTGCAGCCAAAGCCATGCAGTTTTTAAACGCGGGCTATCAGCAGTCGCTGGAAGAGATTATCAACGGCGCGGTGTTTGAATCGAAGACCGATGAAATGGTGTTAGTAAAAAACATTGAGCTTTACTCAATGTGTGAGCATCACTTATTGCCGTTTATTGGCAAGTGTCATATTGCCTACTTACCTGATGGCAAGGTGTTAGGGCTTTCCAAATTTGCGCGCATCGTTGATATGTATGCGCGGCGTATGCAGATTCAGGAAAACCTGACCCGTGAAATTGCCGATGCCGTCCAGCAGGTAACCGGTGCGAAAGGGGTGGCGGTTGTCGTTGAGGCGCGCCATTTATGCATGATGATGCGCGGTGTTGAGAAGCAGAATTCGAGCATGTCATCATCGGTAATGCTGGGTGGATTCCGTGACAACCCCGCGACGCGCCAGGAATTTCTAACGCTTATTAACTAAACGAATTTCTCCACGGCCAGGATGACCATATTTGCCAAACACTTGGTTAAATACGCCGTTTCGTCTTAGCATGAAAGCGTAAATATGAGCCCACAGGGCCATCCTTTGGCCAGGAGTCTGTCATGGAAGCGCTAAAAGAGACACAGCTGTATTGCCCCTTTGCCTATATCGACGGCAGTTGGGTAGCGGCTGAAAGTGGAGAACAAATTAACGTTATTAACCCCGCCACAGGCAAACCGGTGGGGGATATGCCGCGATTAGGTAAAGCGGAAACCGAGCGTGCCATTGACGCTGCTGATGCCGCTTTGCCTGCCTGGCGGGCATTGACCGCTCAAGAGCGGGCCGACATGTTGCTTAAGTGGCATGATCTGATGCTTGAGCATCAGCACGACCTTGCACTGCTGATGACCTATGAGCAGGGTAAACCGGTTAAAGAGGCTGAGGGCGAAATTGCTTACGCCGCCAGCTTTCTGCGCTGGTTTGCCGAAGAGGCGCGGCGTGTATATGGCGAGACCATTCCTGCAGCAAAAGCCAACCAGCGTATTGTGGTAACCAAACAGCCGGTGGGCGTTGTAGGAGCGATTACTCCGTGGAATTTCCCCGCAGCGATGATCACGCGTAAAGCAGGTGCAGCGCTAGCAGCAGGTTGTACCATTATCGTTAAGCCCGCTAGCCAAACGCCTTTCTCGGCAACGGCGCTGGCGCTATTGGCTGAGCGAGCAGGGATACCCCGCGGCGTCTTTAATGTGGTGCCAGGCAGCGCCGCTGACATTGCTGAAGCGCTAACCCAGTCGCCCAAGGTGCGCAAAATCACCTTTACTGGCTCTACGGAAGTAGGCCGGACGCTGATGGAAAAAGCGGCGCAGCATGTGCAAAAAATATCGCTTGAGCTGGGCGGAAACGCGCCGTTTATCGTTTTTGAAGATGCTGACCTTGATGCCGCCGTTGAGGGCGCGATGGCAGCCAAGTTCCGCAATGCAGGCCAAACGTGCATTTGCACCAATCGGTTTTTAGTTCAGTCTAGTGTGATTAACGCGTTTTGCGAAAAGCTCGCGGTTGCCATGAACAGTGAGCTGCATGTTGGCGATGGTGCTCAGCCAGGCAACAATATTGGCCCGCTCATTGATGAAAATGGGGTCAAGAAAGTCAGCGAACACGTTCAGGACGCTATTGATAAAGGTGCTGAGTTGCTGCTGGGCGGTCATCCGCATCCGTTAGGCGGTAACTTCTTCACGCCTACGTTAATCAGCTTTGCCGATGCCAGCATGAAGGTTGCTCAGGAAGAGACGTTTGGCCCGCTAGCGGCGGTGTTCCCGTTCGACGACGAAGAGACCGCTATCGAAATGGCCAATGATACGCAGTATGGGCTGGCGTCCTATTTCTACTCCAGCGATCTTGCTCGTGTATGGCGCGTGGCTGACGCGCTTGAATACGGCATGGTGGGCATTAATACCGGGGCTATTTCCAATGCGTCGGCGCCGTTTGGTGGTGTCAAGGCGTCAGGGCTTGGCCGTGAAGGTGGTCATCAAGGGCTGGAGGAGTACCTGGAAACCAAGTATTTATGCATTGACCTTGGCTAGTGTCGGTTAAGGCATTCTGAGCGTTATATTCATAAAAAAACCTCGCAAGCAGTGCTTGCGAGGTTTTTATGGTGCTAGCGCTAAAGCACAGCTTAGTGACGGAAGTGGCGCATCCCGGTGAAGACCATGGCAATGCCCGCTTCGTTGGCAGCATCAATCACTTCCTGGTCGCGCATGGAACCACCAGGCTGAATAACGGCGGTAATGCCCGCAGCGGCGGCGGCATCAATGCCATCACGGAAGGGGAAGAAGGCATCAGACGCCATAACGGAACCAGGTACAGAAAGGTTTTCGTCGGCCGCTTTAATGCCCGCAATTTTAGCGGAGTACACGCGGCTCATCTGGCCTGCGCCCACGCCAATGGTTTGGCCGGCTTTGGCATACACAATGGCATTGGATTTGACGAACTTGGCAACGCGCCATGCGAACGCCAAATCTCGCAGCTCCTGTTCTGAAGGTGCACGCTCGCTGACCACAGTAAGCTCGTCGCGAGTCACCATGCCCTGATCGCGCTCTTGTACCAGCAAACCTCCGTTAACCCGCTTGAAATCAAAGGCGGGCTGGAGGTTGCCAGGCCAATGAGCGCTGACATCCAGCAGGCGGACGTTTTTCTTTTCAGCGATAATCGCAACGGCCTCATCGCTCACCCCGGGTGCAATAATGACCTCAACAAACTGACGGTCAACAATTGCTCGCGCGGTATCGGCTTCAAGTGGTGTGTTGAAGGCAATAATGCCGCCGAAAGCACTGGTAGGGTCGGTTGCAAACGCTTTGTCATAAGCCTCAAGCGCCGTAGAGCCGATGGCAACGCCACAGGGGTTAGCGTGTTTAACAATCACGCACGCCGTTTCATCAAACGCCTTGACGCACTCAAAAGCCGCATCGGTATCGGCAACATTGTTAAACGAAAGCGGTTTGCCTTGCAGTATAGAGGCTGTCGCAACACTGGGTTCAGATGCCGTAGGGTCAACGTAAAAGGCAGCCTGCTGATGCGGATTTTCGCCGTAGCGCATGTCCTGCTTTTTATGCAACTGAAGATTAAAGGTACGCGCGAAGGTGGCATCGCTCTCGCTGACTTTACGGCCCAAGTACTCGGCAATAGCGCCGTCGTAGCCCGCGGTGTGCTCAAACGCTTTAACCGCAAGGTCAAAGCGTGTGGCGGTGCTCACCTGGCCATCATTGGCGGCCAGTTCTTCAAGCACGCGCGTGTAGTCGTCGGCGTTAACTACGATGGTGGTGTACGCGTGGTTTTTAGCGCAGGCACGGACCATGGTGGGGCCGCCAATATCGATATTTTCGATGGCGTCTTCCAGGCTGCAATCAGGTTTGGCAACGGTGGCTGCAAACGGGTAGAGATTAACCACGACCATATCAATCGGGGTGATATCGTTGTCAGCCATTACCGCGTCATCCTGACCACGGCGCGCCAGAATACCGCCGTGAATTTTAGGATGCAGCGTTTTCACTCGGCCATCCATGATCTCAGGGAAGCCCGTATGTTCGGATACTTCGGTGACCGGGATGGCGTTTTCCTGTAACAAGCGGAAGGTGCCGCCCGTGGACAGTAGCTCAATGCCGCGCTCGGTAAGGCTGCGGGCAAACTCAACAATACCCGTTTTATCGGACACGCTTAACAGCGCGCGGCGAACAGGAGTAGCGGTACTATCAACCATGAATAAGCTCGTGTGCAGAGTGGAACAATAAAAACAACAACGCCCCATGGTTATGGGGCGTCACCTTCGATAAGACCGTAAATCTTGAGTTTCTTGCGCAGCGTACCGCGGTTTAATCCCAGTACATCAGCGGCGCGTGTCTGGTTGCCTTCGGTATGCTCCAGCACGCAGGCCAGCAGCGGCGCTTCTACTTCGGCCATCACCATGGCGTACAGGTCGGTGGCCTGACTGCCATCGAGATGCTCGAAGTAGCGGCGCATGGCAGACTCCACGGCCTCTCTTAACGGCTGCGGCGGGGCGCTTGCCGCTGGGTCAGCGAGCGTACCCGCTAGTCGCGAGGGTAACTCGCTAGAAAGAAGATCGCGTTCGTTCATGCAGCATGGGTTCCTTTGGCTAATAGACGCTTGTCTGCGTCAAACGCCATGGCGTCGTTAATCCAATCAAATTGTGTTTCAGGTGATGCCAACGCATTGAATTGCTGTTTTAGCTCGCGGCGCTTTGTATCGCAAAAGCGCAGATCACTTTCGAGATACCAGCCAATATGCTTGCGCGCAATGCGTACACCCATCGTGTCGCCATAAAAGGCGTGCAGCGCCGCTACATGCCCGGCCAGCACGTGACGACGCTCCTCCAGGCTTGGCAAAGCCAACTGCTCGCCATGCTGTAGATAATGGGTTATTTGCTTGAAAATCCAAGGATTACCCTGGGCGCCACGTCCAATCATTACCGCATTCGCGCCGGTATAGCGTAGGACATCGGCTGCTTTTTCAGGACTTGTAATATCACCATTGGCAATCACTGGGATGGACAGACACGATTTGATATCGGCGATCGTGTCGTACTCTGCCCAACCAGTATAGCGCTGTTCGCGATGTCGGCCATGAACAGCGAGTGCCTGAATGCCTGCATCTTCTGCCAACCGAGCAATTCTCACGCCATTGTTGGATTCAGCGCACCAGCCGGTACGGATTTTCAAGGTAACCGGCACATCCACCGCCTTGACCACCGCATCTAAAATATCGGCTACCAAGGCCTCATCGCGCAGTAGCGCTGAGCCAGCCGCCTTGTTGCAGACCTTCTTTGCCGGGCAGCCCATATTGATATCGATAATCTGGGCGCCCAGTTCGACGTTAAGCCGTGCCGCCTGGGCAAGCATCTGGGCGTCGCCACCGGCAATTTGCACGACCCGTGGGTCGGGCTCACCCGTATGGTCCATCCGCAGTTGGGACTTTCGGGTATGCCACAGGCTGGGGTCTGAGGTGACCATTTCGCCTACTACCCAGCCAGCGCCCAGCCGCCGGCAAAGCTGGCGAAAAGGGCGGTCGGTCACGCCTGCCATCGGCGCCAGTATGACCTGATTGGGCAAGCTGTAAGGGCCGATAGATGTCGATTGTTGCGTGGCTAATGTCATGGAGTTTGCGCTGCTGGATAAGCGAGTAGGCGTTCAGGGGGGCGTATGATACGCCTACTCGGAAGCGGAATGAAGGCTGTTTCGAAGATTAACCGGGTCGATGGCCTGTTAGCCTCACCCAGCCTTCACGAATAACCGGTTCGTCCATCATTATGCCTTCTGCTTCGTAGGCCTTAAGTACGTCCTGGGCCTGGTTGGCAAGAATACCTGACAGCGCAAGAAGCCCCTTCGGCGCGACATGTCCCGCAATCGTTGGCGCCAACTCCACCAGGGGGCCGGCTAAAATATTCGCAGTGACAATCGGGTAAGGGCCGCCTGTTAACTGCTCCGGATAATAGAGCGCGAGATTTTGCTCTGCAATATGATTGCGTACGGCGTTATCGCGGCTAGCCTGCAGCGCCTGAGGGTCAATATCCGTGCCATCGGCGTGCTGAGCACCTAGCTTAAGCGCTGCAA
Source organism: Halomonas sp. 111 (assembly GCF_052379685.1). NCBI lineage: Bacteria > Pseudomonadati > Pseudomonadota > Gammaproteobacteria > Oceanospirillales > Halomonadaceae > Halomonas > Halomonas sp. 111. The sequence continues at coordinate 67,602 of NZ_JBQSYV010000008.1, read as the reverse complement.
TGGCGAGAATGCCCGAGCCGCAGCCAATATCCAGCACGTTCTTGTCGCCAAGCGTGCCATCAACCGCTAACTGATCAAGCCATTCAAGGCACAGCGCAGTCGTGGGATGAGTGCCAGTGCCGAAGGCTAAGCCTGGGTCTAAAATTAGATTGACTGCGCCTGATTCAGGCGGCGTATGCCAACTAGGAACAATCCATAAGCGCTGGCCCATCTGGAGCGGTTTGAAGTCATCCATCCACTCGCGTTCCCAGTCGCGGTCGGCCAGCAGCTCATACTCAATGGTGGGGCAGGATTCATCGGGCATTTGTTGCGCCCAAGCGCTTTCGATGCGGGCCAGCATGCTTTCCACGCCCTCCAAATCATCGTACAGGCCGGTCAGAATGGTGTCCTGCCAAAGCGGCGTGGTGCCGCGTTCTGGCTCAAAAACGGGGTCGTCATGGGCATCCTGAAGCCCAATGGCGGTAGCTCCCTCTTCAAGCAGTAGCTCTTCCAGAAGTTCAGCCTGTTCAGGCGCTACGTGGGCTTTGAGTTGCAGCCAAGGCATGGGGAGTCTCCGCGGTAGGCATAATCGATAACGGGGTGGGCTTGGCCACCCCGTTGGGTATTACTCGGCAACACTATGAAATGCTTGCTTGGCACATGGAGCGTTTAGCCGGCAAGTTTCTTTTCTAGATAGTGAATGTTGACACCGCCCTGGCGGAATTGGCTATCGCGCACCAGGTCTTTCTGTAGGTCAATATTGGTTTTGATACCTTCGACCAGCAGCTCATCCAGCGCATTACGCATGCGCGTTAACGCGATCTCACGATCCTCGCCCCAGGTGATCAGCTTGCCAATCAGTGAGTCGTAGTGTGGCGGAACGGTATAGCCTGTATACAGGTGAGAATCCATGCGCACGCCCAAGCCGCCAGGGGCGTGATACAGCGTCACTTTGCCTGGTGATGGCATGAACGTGCGTGAGTCTTCCGCGTTGATCCGACATTCAAACGCGTGGCCGTTAAGCTTAACGTCTTCCTGGCGAATCGACAGTGGCAAGCCTGACGCAATACGCAGCTGTTCTTTGACGATATCCACGCCGGTGACCATTTCCGTTACCGGATGCTCAACCTGAACACGTGTGTTCATCTCGATAAAGAAGAACTTGCCATCTTCGTACAGGAACTCGAACGTACCGGCGCCGCGGTAGTTAATTTCAATACAGGCCTGGCGGCACGCTTCCAGTACGTCGGCACGTGCTTTCGGGTCGAGGCCGGGGGCAGGCGCTTCTTCAAGTACTTTTTGATGGCGGCGTTGCAAAGAGCAGTCGCGGTCATAGAGGTGGATCGCATTGCCCTGACCATCGGCCAGAACTTGTACTTCCACATGGCGCGGTTTCTCAAGGAATTTTTCCATGTAAACCGTGCCATCGCCAAACGCTGCCTGGGCTTCGTTTTGGGTAATGCTAATGGCGGACAGTAACTGGTCTTCTGAATGCACGACCCGCATGCCACGACCACCGCCACCAGCTGCTGCCTTGATAATAACGGGATAGCCTATACGCACGCCAGCCGCCAGGCTTGCGGCCTCATCATCGCCCAAGGGGCCATCAGAGCCAGGTACGGTAGGCACGCCCGCCTTCTTCATGGCTTCAATGGCGCTCACTTTGTCGCCCATTAAGCGAATGGTTTCAGCGCGCGGACCAATAAAGGTAAAGCCGGAGCGCTCAACCTGCTCGGCAAAATTGGCATTTTCAGACAAAAAGCCATAGCCGGGATGAATGGCGCTTGAGTCGGTCACTTCGGCAGCGCTAATCAGCGCGGGAATATTCAAGTACGACTGGGCCGAAGAGGCCGGGCCAATGCACACTGCCTCATCCGCCAAGCGTACGTGCATCAGCTCGCGGTCAGCCTTGGAGTGTACGGCGACGGTTTTGATGCCCAGCTCTTTACATGCCCGTAGAATACGTAGGGCTATCTCGCCGCGGTTCGCGATAAGTACCTTGTCCAGCATGGGAGAGTCCACCCGTGTTGATGTGAAAGATTAAGCGAGGACGATCATGGGTTGATCAAATTCCACCGGCTCACCATCTTCCACCAGGATGGCTTCAACCACGCCGTCGCGATCAGCTTCAATCTGATTCATCATTTTCATCGCTTCAACGATACATACCGTGTCGCCTTGCTTAACGGTGTCGCCTACTTCAACAAACGATTTTGCACCCGGTGCCGGGCTGCGGTAGAAGGTGCCCACCATCGGAGAGTTAACGGCTTCACCGCGGAAGCTTGCGCTGGCAGGCTCCGCGTCAACGCTGGGCGCTGTAGGTGCTGCAGGAGCCGGTGCAGGCGCTGCAAAAGGTTGGGAATACTGGGGCATTGGCTGGGGCTGCCAGGTAGCACCGTTAGGATGACGGCTGATGCGTACTGACTCTTCGCCCTCCTGAATTTCAATTTCGCTAATGTTGGATTCTTCGAGCAGTTCGATCAGTTTTTTTACTTTGCGAATATCCATATTGGGCCCCGTAGATAGATGAAGGTTGCTGCCTAACACGCTAGTGATAACGCTTAAGTATCGCAATATTTAGCGCGCAGTAAACCAAGTTAAGAAAAGAAGAGAACGCAGCATGATGGCGAACGTTACCCCTCTAACAGCTTAAAAATCGAGCATTTAACTAATGTGGAGGCGGAGTTTGCCGAAAAAAGCGGAACATGTCCAGCGCTAGTCCAGTGCAGAGCCGAGGCATAAAACGCGGTATGCCTTGATGGCTATCTTTACCGTTTAGCGAAGAGCATGCTGTTATCGGTACTCAACAATTGCCCCCAAGGTACAAATAAAGTTCAGGCTTTTAGCTTAATAGCCACTGTTTTAAGGATGAAAGATGCTCTGCAAGCGCATTGGCGGTGACCTCCCCTTGGATCCGCGCTGGGCGTATTTCTGCACCTTGATCAAAGAACAGCAGGCTGGGCGGCCCAAAAAGCTGGTACTGGTTAAGTAGCTGTCTACTTTCAGGGGTCGTATCGGTGACATCGACGGCAATTAGCGTGAAGCCTTCCAACGCCTCAATAACACGTGGGTCTGGATAAACTTCACGCTCCATCACTTTGCATGAAATACACCAGTCAGCGGTGAAGTGGACAAAGGCGGGTTGATGGGCACTGTCTGCCTGAGCAAGAGCTGAGCGTAGTTCATCCAGGCTATCCACGGTTACAAAATCAAGTGCCGTTTCTTGAGTGGCTGTAGCGCTATGGGAAAAGTGCAGCGGTTGAAGCGGGTTATTATTGCCCTGAGCTGCGCCCAAAACGAGGGCAACCCCCCAGGCAAGCAGCATCAATCCCAGCGTTTGTCGCGCACGCGACCAACCTAACGGTGGGTTCAGACGTAACGCGCCCAGCGCCAGCGCGCTGCCTATCGCCAGTGCTGCCCAGAGCAAGAGTCCTACAGGCCCGGCTACAAGACGCTCGATCATCCAAATGGCCACACCCAGCAGCAATAAACCAAAGCCGGTTTTAACGCCGTTCATCCAGGCGCCTGTTCGCGGCAGTAGGGTAACGCCCAGCGTGCCGACCAGTAGCAGCGGCAACCCCATGCCAAGACCCAGCGCAAAAAGAACCGCGCCCCCAATAGCAGCGTCGCCGGTAGAGGAAATAAAGACCAACGCACCGGCAAGCGGCGCGGTAACGCAGGGCGATACCACCAGTACCGAAAGCGCGCCTGCCAAGGCGAGCCCTCCCGGGCCACTGCGTTGCGCCCGAGCTTGCCACGCCTCGATGCGGTGGGTCATGCGTGACGAGAAACGTAACTCGAAGGCGCCAAACATGGCGAGCGCAAACAGCGTGAAAAGTAATCCAAACGCTATTAATACAGGCGCCGACTGGAGGCGGGCCTGCAAGTTTAGGCCTGCCCCAAAAAGCCCCATTAAGACACCGACAACGGCGTAGGTCGTTGCCATGCCCAACACATAGCTTGCCGAAAGAACAAACGCACGCGGTTTAGTCGGGTTCTGACCAACGATGATCGAGGAAAGAATGGGAATCATGGGTAAAACGCAGGGCGTAAATGTTAAACCCAGCCCGGCAATAAAGAAAAGCCCCAAGGCCAGCGGCAGGCTTGCCTCGCTTAGCAAGGCGCTAAAGCGGCTGTCGGCACTTTGCGGTGTGTTCAGCGCTTGACGAGAAGTGTTGAGGTTTTCCGACCCAGCGCTGGTAGTCGCTTGGGCAGGCGCGGCAATGTCTGTTGATGAGGGGCTGTTTTCGGCTAACCATTGGGCATATTGAGCAGGCGGCTGTGACTCAGCGGCCTGTAGCGGTACCTGTTCAGGTGGGTAGCAAAGCCCGGCATCGGCGCAGCCTTGAAAGGTAAGCTCAATGTCGATGGGGCCTGAATAAACGTGTTCAAGCGGTGTCTCAAACACCAGTATGTCGCGAAAGGTGTAGACATCGCCCATAAATTCGTCATTGGTAAAGGTGCCTTCGGGTAGAGCAGGGCTACCCAGTGCCACAGAAGGCGTTTGGCTTTTAACGTCAAACTGATGTCGGTAAAGGTAATAGCCTTCAGCACTTTGAATGCCGATATAAAGTGTTTCGCCATCGTGCCAAGCGGTAGGCTGAAATGCCTCCATTACGGGCAGAAACTGATCGTTGCTGCTGGATGAAAACCATTGTGCGTGGGCGAATAATGGTAGCCAGCAGAGTAGCCAGAATAAACCTAATCGTTTGACGGATAACACGATACATCCTTAACGGCGATATGGCTGAAAAGCACCCGCATTAACATGGCGCATAATATGGAACGAGCGCTTGGTAGAGCTTGTGAAAGATCCGCGCGCAGTGATAAAAAAATGGCTAGTGGGTGTAATAAGAAGGCCGCCTATTGGCGGCCTTCTTAATAGAGACAAAACAGCGCGTTTAGTTCACTTACGCCTTTTGGTAAGCGGCCGCTGATTTTTCAATAGCTTTACGCGCTGCTTCAACGCCTTCCCAGGACTCAACTTTTACCCACTTGCCTTTTTCAAGGTCTTTGTAGTTTTCAAAGAAGTGGGCGATTTGCTGACGCAGAAGCTCGGGTAGGTCGGTAACTTCCTGTACGTCATCATAAAGCGTGCTGAGTTTGGGGTGCGGCACGCATACCAGCTTGGCATCTTCACCTGCTTCATCGGTCATGTTCAGGATGCCGATGGGGCGCGCACGAATAATGCTGCCAGGCGCTACCGGGTGCGGTGTTACTACTAAGGCGTCGAGTGCATCGCCATCATCAGCCAGCGTATGGGGGATAAAGCCGTAGTTGGCGGGGTAGAACATTGGGGTCGCCATAAAACGATCAACCAATAGTGCGCCCATATCTTTATCAATTTCGTATTTGATAGGCGAGTGGTTCGCAGGAATCTCGATCGCCACGTAAATATCGTTCGGCAAATCCTTTCCAGCTGGGATGTTATCGAAGTTCATCGTTGAGTCCTTAGAAGTTCTTGGGTGTTGCAGTGGCTAAGCAATTGATGCGTTGCACGAATAGTCGGGAATTATACGAAGATGGCTGGGCGATTGCCAATGCAACATGGGCGCAGCGCCGACGCTATCGCTTAATGGTAGCGGTAATTTGCTTTTATCGCAGTGGTCGCGACGTTTGGTGGGCATCGCAGTAAAGCCGTTGCGTGTATTATAGCGACCATGAAGTTTTGTCATGAAATTCTGTTGAGCGGTTCGCCAAGGAGGATGAGTGGGGCATGCCCAGTTGCTGATCAGTTATGGTCAAGCGTTTGTTGCGCCTGACCGACGTTTGCATCGCAGCTCCATGTCGGTGCGTTTCCCTGATGCACCGCTATTAAAGGTCAAAGGGGGCTGCGCCGTTATCAGCGACTCTGTGTCGCGCAATACGCTGGCCAAACAGGCGGGTGATTTAAGTGTGCGTGGCTTTCTAGCGGATTACTTTTCTACGCCTGACCATTGGGACACTAAAACGTCAGCAACACGCGTGCTACGTGCACTCAATAGCTGGTGTTACAGCCAAAGCCAGCATGTAAAAGAGGGTGGCTTTGTTTCCTCAATGTCGGTGGTTGTCTTTCGTAAGTGCGAAGCGCACCTGTTTCATATGGGGGACACGCTGGTGTTTCGCTTGCGAGGCGCTGAGTTTGAGCAGCTGACGCGAGACCATGTGACCGATATTGGTGGCTACCACTATCCTTCCCGGGCGCTGGGAATGGATGGCAGTGTGGACATCGACTATACCCATCTGGGCCTTAAACAGGGCGATATTTTTCTGTTCACCACGCGTGGCGTGCGCGGTACGCTGTTGCCTTCCGACTATGTACGCTTGATTCGCCAGGATGCCAGTGACCTTGATGCCGCTTGCGAACGCCTGGCCAGTGAAGCTAAGCAGCGCGCTCAAGAGCGAGGCTACGGAGGGGATCAATTTTGCTTTCAATTGGTGCGTATTGATGAGTTGCCGGAAGAGTCACCGGACGACCCGGGGCTGATTTACGGTGATTTGCCGATTCCGCCTGAACTTGCGCCAGGCGAGCGGCTTGATGGGTTGGAAGTAATAGAAGTACTGTCGCGTAATGCGCAGTCTCGTGTCTATCGGGTAAGAGACGTGCATACCGAGCGTGAAATGGCAATGAAGGCGCCAAGCCCTGAGCTATCGCTCCGTAATGCCTATCTGGAGCATTTCCTGCTTCAGCAGTGGATCGTTGAGCGGGTTAATTCGCCTTTTATCGCTAAGGTCGTAAAGCCCTCAAGACCACGCCGCTATCTTTACTACTTGATGCAGCATGTTGAAGGGGACACGTTGCGCCAGTGGGCCGAGCGGCATCCTCAGGCCAGCCTTGTCCAGCGCTTGGATATCGCAAACCAGCTGGGTAAGGCCGTGCAGGCGCTGCACCACCGCGACATTATTCATCAGCAGATTACGCCGGATAATATTTTAATTGATAGCCACGGTAAGCTGATGCTCAACGATTTTAGCGCGTGCCATATGCGTGAGGTCGACGGTCACCGGCATTCAGGTGAGTTGTTGCGCCAAATTGGTTTTAACGAACACACCGCACCTGAGTATGCATTGGAAGATAGCATTGGCCGTCGCAGCGATCAGTACTCCCTCGCTTCAACCGTCTACTGGCTGTTAACCGGAGAGCTACCTTACCAACTTACCCCGAACAAGTTGCGCAGTCATACGGATTTAGAAGAACTTAGCTATCGCAGCTCGCGAACTCATAACCCGGAAATTACCCAAGAGCTGGATGATGCCTTACGGCGTGCATTGGACCCACAGCGTGCGCTGCGCTTTAGGCGTCAGTCAGAGTTTCTGCATGCACTGCGAGTTCCGCTAGGCCGTTTGCCTGTTCAAGAGGACACTCGCCAGGAGCCACGTCGTCATTTCTGGCAAGGCGTCGCCGGTGTGTTGCTGCTGCTATTGGTACTTTCGTGGCTATTAAGGTGATGTGCTAGCTAAAAAAACGGGCGATGAGATAATCATCGCCCGTTTTGGTTACCGCCGTTGGCAACACCGAAAGGGGTGGCACCTTATAGCGTAAACGTGGGGAGTTTTTGGTCCACTTTGGCAAGTTTCAGCTTAGCCACTTTGGGCAAGCCGTTCTCAAAGGGCGGGAAGTCTTCGCCTTGAATCAACGGTGAGAGGTAATCACGGCATGCCTGGGTAATCGCAAAGCCGCTTTCGCTGATAAAATCGCGCGGCATGAACTTTTCCTGGTTGGCAATCTGGGCCAACGGCGCGGAAATAACATCCCACTGATAGGGTGATTGAGAAATACGGCGAATCGCGGGCATCATCGAGTTCTTGCCTGCCAGCGCGAGCGTCACAGCTTCACGGCCAACCGCATAGGCTTGTTCAACGTCTGTTTTCGAGGCCAGGTGGCGAGCTGCACGCTGTAAGTAGTCAGCGACGGCCCAGTGATACTTGTAGCCCAGGTCTTGCTTGATCATGCCGGCAAGCGTAGGCGCAACACCACCCAACTGGCGATGACCAAAGGCATCGGTATTGCCTGCATCGGCCAGGAAGGTGCCGTCTTCATAACGAGCGCCTTCTGATACCACGATGACGCAGTAGCCGTTCTGTTTCACGCTTTCCTCAACCCGCGCCATGACGGCTTTACGGTTGAAGGCGATCTCGGGGAAAATAATCAAGTGAGGCGGTTCACCTTCGCCTTCACCGGCTAATCCGCCCGCCGCTGCAATCCAGCCAGCATGGCGTCCCATCACTTCAAGCACGAAGACTTTGGTCGATGTTGCGCACATGGAGGCGATATCGAGAGAGGCTTCACGGGTAGAGGTGGCAATATATTTGGCAACGCTACCAAAACCTGGGCTGTTATCGGTAATCGGCAGGTCATTATCCACGGTTTTAGGCACGTGAATAGCGGTTAGCGGATAGCCCAGCTTTTCTGAAAGTTGAGAGATCTTCAGGCAAGTGTCGGCACTGTCGCCACCACCGTTATAGAAGAAGTAGCGAATGTTATGTGCCTTAAATACCTCAATTAAACGCTCGTACTGAGTGCGATGGGTATCGATATCTTTTAGCTTGTAGCGGCAAGAACCGAATGCACCGCCGGGCGTATAGCGTAATGCGGCAATCGCTTCGTCGCTTTCCTGAGTAACATCAATGAGGTCTTCGGTTAATGCGCCAATAATGCCGTTATGGCCCGCGTATACCTTGCCAATTTGTTCGGGAGCTTGTCGGCATGCTTCGATAACGCCGCAGGCGCTGGCGTTAATAACGGCGGTAACGCCGCCTGACTGGGCGTAAAAGGCATTATACTGAGCCATTGAAACGTCTCATCTTTTGAAAAGCGAAAAAATAAAGCACACAGAAAGCGTTGAACGCCTTCATCAACGGTGCATGTAAAGTGGCGAAGTTTAGCGTAAAGCCCACGTCACTGCATCCAGCCAACGGGTTATTCACCGTCGTCCATGTCCTGCTCTCGTTGGGCCAGGCGCCATCCGCCCAAGTCTTTATAACGGTTAACCATGGCGCAGAATAACTCCGCCGTGCGTTCGGTATCGTAGCGTGCTGAGTGTGCTGCTTTATTGTCAAATTCGATACCGGCTGCACGGCAGGCTCGGGCCAGTACGGTTTGGCCGTAAACAAGGCCTGCCAGCGTCGCGGTGTCAAAACTTGAGAAAGGGTGGAACGGATTACGTTTAACGTTGCAGCGATTAGCAGCAGCGTTAAGAAACCCCTGATCAAACGCCGCATTGTGGCCGACTAAAATGGCGCGCGAACATCCATGGGCTTTTATAGATTTGCGTATAGGGCGGAAAATTTCACCCAGCGCTTCTGTTTCGCTGAGCGCTACCTGGCGGCGTAGTGGGTCATCCAGATTGATACCGGTAAAGTCCAGCGCTGACTGTTCAACATTGGCCCCTTCAAAGGGTTGAATGTGATAAGCGTAGGTCGCATCAGGCAGTAGGTTTCCTTCCGGGTCCATGGTGAGCGTGACGGCTGCAATTTCAAGCACGGCATCACTGTGGGCATTGAAGCCGCCCGTTTCTAAATCAATGACAACCGGCAGATAACTGCGAAAACGTTGGGCCATTAATTCGCGGGCAATTGCCTCGCTCATGCAGCTCTCCTTAGTACAGCGAGTAATCGTCAAAAATGGGCGGTAAGCCGCCTCCTGGATGGTGTGATTCTAGCAGCTTTCTGTATAAGGCGTCGCTGACGGTATTCGCTAGCCATAGAGAACGCTATACTTGGCGTTTACTTTGATATGTTGTGCGCTTAAAGGCGCCGTATTCGCTGGTGAGCGTCGTTTCACACACGTGGTTTTTATAAACGGTTTTATAAACAAGGAGCAAAGAATGTCCGATGTCAAAAAGGTTGTGCTGGCATATTCAGGCGGCCTGGACACCTCTGTAATCGTTAAGTGGTTGCAAGAAACTTACAACTGCGAGGTAGTGACCTTTACTGCCGACATCGGTCAAGGCGAAGAAGTCGAGCCGGCACGCGCGAAGGCACAGGCACTGGGTGTTAAAGAAATTTACATTGAAGATTTGCGCGAAGAGTTTGTACGCGACTATGTCTTCCCCATGTTCCGTGCCAATACCGTTTATGAAGGCGAGTATTTGCTGGGCACCTCCATTGCACGCCCGCTAATCGCCAAGCGGTTGATCGAAATCGCCAATGAAACCGGCGCCGACGCTATCTCTCACGGTGCAACCGGTAAAGGTAACGACCAGGTGCGCTTTGAGCTGGGCGGTTACGCACTGAAACCTGGCGTTAAAGTGATTGCGCCGTGGCGCGAGTGGGATCTAACGTCTCGTGAAAAGCTGATGGCTTACTGCGAAGAGCACAATATCCCGGTCGACTTCTCCAGCAAGAAGAAGAAATCGCCGTACTCCATGGACGCCAACCTGCTGCATATCTCCTACGAAGGCGGCATTTTGGAAGATCCGTGGGCCGAAGCTGAGGACGATATGTGGCGTTGGAGCGTATCGCCTGAAGCCGCCCCGGATCAGCCTACGTATGTTGAGTTGACGTTCGAGAAAGGCGATATCGTTGCCATCGACGGCGAAGCACACAAGCCGCACGAAGTGCTTGAGAAGCTCAATAAAGTAGGTGGCGATAACGGCATTGGCCGTCTGGATATCGTAGAGAACCGTTACGTGGGCATGAAGTCGCGTGGCTGCTACGAAACACCTGGCGGCACCATCATGCTTCGCGCCCACCGTGCCATTGAATCGCTGACGCTTGATCGTGAAGAAGCCCACCTCAAAGATCAGCTAATGCCGAAATACGCAGAAGTGATCTACAACGGCTACTGGTGGAGCCCCGAGCGCCGCATGCTGCAAGCCGCTATCGATGAGACGCAGACAAATGTCTCGGGCGTTGTGCGCATGAAGCTCTATAAAGGTAACGCCACCGTAGTAGGACGTAAGTCCGAGCAGTCGTTGTTCGACGAGTCCATCGCAACGTTTGAAGATGACGCCGGTGCTTATAACCAGAAAGACGCGGAAGGCTTTATCAAGCTGAATGCATTACGTTTACGGATCGCCGCTGGCAAAGGTCGTCAGCAGAGCTAATTCCGGTCAAAAGCGGCGGGTTTTCCTGCCGCTTTTTTTCTAACGCCAGGAGCCCGTATGTTTAAAAAGCTCTTTTCAGGACTGTTGGGTGGCGACAGTAAGTCGGCCACTAAGGCGGTCACCAATGCCGCGGAACCGGTGGAATACAAAGGCTATTCGATCGTTTCTCAGCCCGATCAACAAAGCGGTCAATACCGCGTCAGCGGTTGGATTAGTAAGGCTGATAGCAATGGTGAGCCGCGTGAACTTCGCTTTGAACGTTCCGATATGCTCCCTGGCCGCGATGCTTGCGACGCCATGATGGTGACCAAGGCACAGCGTTTTATTGATGAAGTGGGCGATGAAATGTTTAAGCCTGACCCTCGTCATGCGGGCAGTGAGTCAACAGTGACGGATAACCAGCAAACGCCAAGCGCCTAAGGCGCAGGCGTGCCTTTGTTAGGCCCTGCTTCTGGTAGTGTCAACACAAAGCAGGCGCCCTTGAGCACTTGGGCATCCTCTACCCAAAGCCTGCCACCCAAGTGAACAGCAATTGCCCGGCTGATGGGTAAGCCTAAACCACTGCCTTTAGGGCGACCACCGGTGGACGTATCGCCCGGCTGTAGCTGGTGGAATTTCTCGAATACATGTTCACGTGCGCTTGGCTCAATGCCTGCGCCATTATCTTCGACGCATAAATAAACGTGTTGATTCTGTTTATACAAGCGCAGTAAGACGTGTGGGTCTGCCGGGTCGGCAAATTTGCTCGCGTTATCCAGCAGATTGATAATAATTTGCTCCAGCCGGTCCGGGTCGCCAATAACGTTGGCGGGTCGTTCTAAAATAGTGATTTCAAGGTGGACATTACGTTGCTCTTGTAGTCGCGCAATCGCTTCAAGGCTATGGTCGGTAAGCGCTGCTAGATCCAGCGTTTTTGCATCAAACGTCATACGGCCGCTCTCCAGGCGAGCAAGATCCAGGATTTCATCAATCAGCCGTGAAAGGCGTTGGCTCTCAAGTACCATGACGTGCAAAAAGTGCTGTCGTTTTTCCTCGGGAACGGCCTGAGAACCTGATAGGATTTCTGCAAATGCACGAATGGAGGTGAGCGGGGTGCGCAGCTCATGACTCACCATCGCTACAAACTCATCCTTTAAACGGTCCAGTTCACGGAGTCGATCATTGGCGCTTTGTAAGTCCTTGCCGATTCGCGTCAGCTCATCCGATTTCTGTTTTAAACGACGGTTGTACTCCAGCGTTTGCGTGGTGATGTCCAGCATGCTGAGCAATGACTCAATATCGAGTGCTTCACCGCGAACCACCGAGTTGATCAATACGCGCGCGGACGCATTACCCAGCGAGCCCGCCAAGGCCTGTTCTGCGCGCATGATAAGTTCATCAGCGGCAGGCTGGTCTTTTTGCAATGTGCTAAGGGTTTGGGTGTGCGTTGAAAAAACCTGCTGCGCCGCTTTAAGCCCTAAGTAGCGCACCAATAGCTCATGCAGAGCACCTTGCGTTGTTTGGCCGCGTTGAAGCGAAGTGGTGGGCAGGTTGGGGTGCAGCGCCTCGGTAAACAGGGCGGCCTGGGTTTGTTCAAGCGGGGTGGAGCGCGTAAACAGTGAAATGCTCACTAACAGGCCTGCGTTGACAAACATGCTCCAGAGAAGGGAGTGCGTATAAATATCCCATTCTTCCAACCCAAAAAGCGCATAGGGCGTCAGCCAGCCAATACCCCAAGGGCCTTCGGTGAGTAGTGCGCTATCCAGCCATCCGGACTGAGCAAACCCAGGCAGGAGCAGGGTGTAGCTCCACATGAAGAATCCGCCGATTAAGCCATACACTGCCCCCAGCCGGGTAGCACCACGCCAATAAAGGCCAATTAGCAGGGCCGGTGCGAACTGTGCCGCGCCGACGAAAGATACCAGGCCGATGGTGACTAAACTGTAGGAGTCGCCGATGAGCGCGTGGTAGAGATAGCCGAGTAGCAAAATAAGCACAATGGCGACCCGGCGTATTCTTAAAAGCCACCGGGCAAGCCCGCCTTTACTGTCTGTATGCAGCGCCTTGAAACGTAGCAAGAGCGGCATGATCAGTTGGTTGCTGACCATAGTGGAGAGCGCAATGGTTTCAACAATGACCATGCCCGTTGCCGCAGAAAGCCCACCAATAAAGACCAGCAGGGGAAGCCCTTCAAGCCCCGCAGAAAGCGGCAGGGTCAGCACAAAGCTGTCTGGGTCTCCTGCATCGAGTAGTAAACCGGCCAGGGCAATAGGGATCACAAATAGGTTGATCAGGAGTAAATACAGGGGGAATAGCCAACTGGCCCTGGCAAGATGGCGTTCATCGATATTTTCAACCACCAGTACCTGGAACTGACGTGGTAGGGTTAGGAACGCCAGAAAGGCAAGGACCAACATGCCTACCCAGCCGGTTGCTCCACCTGGAACGCTTTCCAGGTGCATTAATTGGCTTAAGGCAGGCGTTTGGGCGACTTGAGTAAATAGCGAACCTGGCCCCTCAAACAGGATAAAGACAACAAAAACCCCCACCGCTAGAAAAGCCACCAGTTTGACAATAGACTCCAGCGCAATAGCCGCTACCATGCCTTCATGACGCTCGCTGGCATCCAGATGGCGTGTGCCGAATAAAATAATAAAAACGGCCAGTACCAAAGCAACCCACAAGGAGCGGTCCATCCAGAAACGCTCGTTATAGAGAATCGACTCAGCGCTTTGTGGGTAGCTAATGAGTACCGCATGGCTCACCGTAATGGCCTTTAGCTGTAGGGCTATATACGGCGTAATGGTAATCAGCGATATGAGCGCCACCAGCGCGCCAAGACTGGCACTTTTGCCATAGCGGGCGCTAATAAAGTCAGCAATGGAAGTGAGCCGTTGGCGTGCGGCAATGCGCACCATTTTGCGGATGATAAAAGGCGATAGCATCATCGCAAGTGTTGGCCCTAAATAGATAAGTAAAAAACTTGGGCCAAACTGCGCCGCGCGCCCGACACTGCCGTAGAACGTCCATGCCGTACAGTAAACGGCAATAGAAAGCGCATACACCGTTGGTGAGTTAATAATCGAACGGCCTTGCACCGCCCGGCGGTCGCCCCAGGCCGCTACTAGAAAAAGCAAGCCTAAATAGCCGAACACCGCACTTAGTATCAGCGCATCCGTTCGCATGATTATCGCCTTTTAGTAGGTTCCATCAGCCATGCGCTCAGGCCAATGATGAACGCCCAACTGCAGAAAAGATAAAGGGGTAGCCAACCGATACCTACCGAGGGTAGGCGATCAATCACTAGAAGCAGTGGCGGACAGAAAAGCATCAGTGCCAGGGTGACTAGCCCAAGTAAGCGTTCTCGGTAGCGTGAATTTGAAGGCATCATGAGGCGCTGGCATCCTCTTTATCAAACGCACTGGCTTGTAAGGCGAGTAGCTGCTCAAGAGTGGTAATTCCGCGTGCTTCCAAACGCGGCAATAGTGCAAGCCAGAGCTCGCCGGTTACGCGAGCATCGCCCAGCGCCGTATGGCGAAGGCCAGGTGGAAGTGTCAAACCATACCGCTTCACCAGGCTGTCCAGGTCATGGCCATCGAGCCCTTCATCAAGCGCACGGGAGATTAATAAAGTATCCAGTACGGGCATGTCGAATAGCACACCTTTCTGACTGATCGCGAGCATATCAAAGGAAGCGTTATGGGCGAGCAGGACAGCCTCTCCAATATAATCACGAAAGTGTGGTAGCACCTGTTCCAGGCGCGGGGCTTCGTTAACGTCGCTATCTGTGATGCCATGAATCGCGGTACTGGCGGCAGGAATCGGCTTGTGTGGGTTAACGTAGTGGTCAAACACATCGCTGGCTAATAAGCGCCCATTCACAATACGACAGGCACCGAGGCTGATCACCGTATCGCCTCTGCGCAGCTCAAGCCCGGTTGTTTCGGTATCAAAAATCACCAGTTCCAGGCTACGCAGAGCGCAATTAGCGAGCGTGATATCGGGAGAGGGCAAGTCTGCGATACCAAAATCATGAAATTCTGGCCGAGGTGGCGCAGAGCGTGGAGCCGCATTTTGCGCCACGCCAAGAAGTGGTAGTCGCAAGCGTGCGTGCTGGCCGTCGGTGTCTTGCGTGCTCCAGGCATCGCTTGCGTGCTGGCGCAATACATCCGCCGCACTTGGGCTCAAGGGGAGCGTGTTCAGGGGTTGCATCAGCCACTTGGTAAGCTCGCTCTCGGGTATCGGTTTGCCCTTCCATACAAGGTCGAGGTAGGTGTGTTTCGGGCTAAGCGACACTTCACCTTCAAACACACTGCCCGTGATGTAATCACTCAGGTGTTTAACCAGCGATCCAAAAAGAGCCATCAACGCAGGGGCATCGCCTTTAAACCAGACCGGCATCCCAATGGGGGTGATCAGGCGGTGGGCAGGGTCCAGATAATCATCCAGCATCAGCCAAAAGTCATTGGACCATATTGAGGTAAGCCGCTCACCCTGTTGCTGCATGGCTTCAACAAGTTCACTGACGTTGGCGACTGTTTCACCAAGGGCGCTACTCTCTTCACGCACTACTTGCTCCAGCCGCTGAGCAAGCGAGCCACTTTCATGCGCTGATTGACGCAGTTGGCTGAGTGCATCCGTCGCCGTTACCAGGCTTGCCGTATGTTGGCGCAGAGGTGTGAGCATACGTGCAAGATCGGCCCGCTCACCCCGTTCACTGGCCCAGGCCGCCGTGGCATCACTGCAGGTTATCAGTGTTTCACCTTGGCTTTCAGGCACCCGACGGATAATGACTTTTAACCAGCGCTGATCACACGGCACCAAAAGCTCACGCGGAGTGCCATTAGCGGGCAGTTGCTCAAGGAGTTGTTGCAAACTTGCAAGCGGCAATAGGGCTTCCAGACGCTTACCCAAGCCCAGGCCTTGCGTATTCACAAAAAAGCGCTCAGCCGCTTGGTTGAACAGCATCAAACGGCGGTGCTTATCGTAAAGAAGAAGCGGCGTTTCCAGCACCTGCAGCAGCGCCTCAAGCGCTTTACGGATACGGGTTGCGCTTTGGGCGCCCTCGGCACGGGCCTTATGCAATGAATGACGGTCCGAGTGCCAGCTCTCTTGCACACGGCGTAGATCAGGTGCCAAGCCCTTCAGCCAGCCTTGCGGGGGCCAGGTGTCTTCGGTATCAGGGTTGGCGGCCAGTCGGGCAAGCTGTGCTTGCAGACTGCGTAGCGGCGTAAAAAGCAGACGTTCAAGCAGCAAGCCCACTAAGAAAAGTGTGATGCCGCCTGAAAAGCAACCTGCCCAGAGGATAAGCCGATAGCCACCCGTCACGTTCAACTGGCTTTCCAGCCAAGCAGCAAATAAAGCCCCTCCCAAGAGGCTCAAGCCGCTAAGCAGTAGCCAGGCACCCACCAAACGCTGCCGTTTAGGCAGTGCCTTTGGCGTCATGAGGTTTCCTCACCCAGCAGGGTTTGCACTTTCTCAACTAGCGCCTGTGTTGAAAATGGCTTGGTAATATAGGCATTAGCGCCCAGCGCAAAGCCCTTTTCACGCTCCGCTTCACGGCCATGGGCGGTGAGCATAATCACCGGCAGCTGTGCCGTAGCGGTATGGCTGCGTAGTGCTTCCAATACATCAAACCCGCTAATCCCGGGAAGGCTAATATCCAGTAACACAACATCTGGTTCGTTGGCCGCCACACACTCAAGGGCTTGTTCGCCATCCAGCGCGCTGATGACATCAAACCCTGCCTGCTCCATTAAAAATTCAATCGACAGGACGATGTTCGGTTCATCATCGACCACTAGCACTTTTGTCATGGAGCCCACCGACTGGTTGTTATTTAAAAACGTTTATCTCACTCACTACGAGTGTAGGTAGCGATGCAAGGCAGGCCAAGACGACCTTGGCCGAATAGAAAGCGAGTGCGGGTACCAGTTTACAACTTTAGGGTGAATAATCGGTGTTCAAGAGATTTAGACATAGACGTAATCAAGAAGCCGTACCAACATATAAATAGAAACACCTGACCTATACGTGCCTTGGTTTTAATAATAAAGAACAATCTTGCCAAAGGAGCCGCGCATATGAGTGCTGTTATCTTGCTGTTAATCGGACTTGGGGCAATGGCGTTAGGATACGTGTTGTATTCTAAATTTATTGCTCAAAAGATCTATCAGTTAGACCCCGATTTCAAAACCCCTGCCCATGAGTTTGAGGATGGCATCGACTATGTGCCGACCAACCGTTTTGTGCTCTGGGGGCATCACTTTACCTCAGTAGCGGGAGCGGCACCCATAGTAGGCCCTGCCATTGCGGTGATATGGGGCTGGGCACCTGCTTTTTTATGGGTGGTGTTCGGCACCATCTTTTTTGCCGGTGTACACGATTTTGGCGCTATATGGGCCAGCGTACGTAATAAGGCCAAGTCGGTAGGCGCTTTAACGGGCGATGTAGTCGGCAAACGGGCACGCAGTATTTTTATGATCGTTATTTTCCTTGTGCTGCTCATGGTTAATGCCGTGTTTGCCGTGGTGATTGCCGGATTAATGATGAACTTTCCTAGTGCAGTGGTACCGGTCTGGGGAGCGATTTTTGTGGCACTGATCATTGGCCAACTGATCTACCGGCGGATACTGAGCCTAGCTGTGGTATCGGTATTAGGCGTCATCGCTCTTTATGCGCTTATTGGTATTGGCCCGATGGTGCCTGTTCAAATGCCTGCTGAAGTCGCTGGGCTGTCGGGTAACGCTATCTGGATTGTGATTTTGTTTGGCTATGCAGCCATTGCTTCGCTATTGCCCGTATGGATGCTGCTGCAGCCACGAGACTATATCAATGGTTTACAGCTATTTATCGGCCTGCTGATTCTTTATGGAGCGCTGGTGCTGCTTAACCCAACGCTGGTTGCGCCTGCCTTTAACAGCAATGTGCCTGCCGGCACGCCTTCGATGATTCCGCTGCTTTTTGTAACGATTGCCTGCGGGGCAATATCGGGTTTCCACGGGCTGGTATCTTCAGGTACAACGTCCAAACAGCTTAATAAAGAAACTGATGCGCGGTTCGTGGGCTACTTTGGGGCGGTAGGCGAGGGGATGCTAGCGCTAGCGGCTATTTTGGCCGCGACGGCAGGGTTTGCGACATTTGGCGATTGGCAGACAATGTACAGCGCCTTTGGCCAGGGCGGCGTTAACGCTTTTGTGGAAGGGGGCGCATTTATTATTCATAACGGTATTGGGTTGCCTGAGGCTACTGCCGCGACGCTGTTAACGGTCATGGCCGCGCTTTTTGCAGGTACCACCATGGATACTGGCTTACGCTTGCAGCGTTATATTTTCCAGGAGTGGGGTGATATTTATAACCAGCCGTGGATGAAAAAACCGGCACTTGCGACAGGTCTGGCGGTGGGAACCTGCTTGTTGTTGGCATTCGGGGCGGGTGGTGCAGATGGTTCTGGCGGTTTGATTATCTGGCCGCTTTTTGGCACCACCAACCAGCTGCTCGCCGGGTTAACGCTGCTGATTATTACCGTCATGCTGGTACGTCTGCGGCGGCCCATGTGGTACACCCTGGCGCCCCTGTGCTTTTTGCTGGTAATGACCATATTGGCATTACTCATTCAGCTTCGCACTTTCTGGGACCAAGGCAACATGTTCCTGCTGGTGATGGATATTGTGGTGCTGATGGCGGCCATTCTCGTCGCGATGGAGTGTGCCGCGGCGCTTAAACGCTCGCGTGCCGAAATGGCAGCCCAAGGTGACTAAATAAGAGGGCATCATAATGTCATCCAAGCGTGATACGTTGCGGGCCTGGCTAGGCCAGGCCCGCTTTTTTACCGAAGAGGTCTATAGCGCGCGCTATCGAGGGGCGATTGCGCGGGCGCGCCGTGATGAAGATGACCTGTTCATGCTGCTGGTTTTTTCAGAAATGATGGGTGTACCCAACCCCGCCGCCTATTACACACTGGAATTGCAGCCGCTGCTGCTTGAACGTTTTCATGACTGGCATACGCGAATGGGCATGGAGCATTCGCCGCTGGACCATTTTCGCTGTTGCTAGCCCCCTAAATAAGCCCATGGACAGGTAACCTATGCAATCAGTTCTCAACCGCCGCCTGCTGTGGGTAGGCGGTAAAGGCGGCGTGGGTAAAACAACCGTCGCGGCCTCTTTGGCAATTCTTGCGGCCAGGCGTAACAAGCGCGTGCTGGTGGTTTCAACTGACCCCGCCCATAGCCTGGGCGATGTGTTTGATCAAACGTTAGGCGATACGCCGTGTCGCTTGCTGCCTAATCTGGATGCCATGGAGATTGATCCTGATAGTGAGGTTGAGGCGCATTTAGATAGAGTCACCCAGCAAATGCGCCGCTTCGCCGCGCCTGAAATGATGCAGGAGCTAGAGCGGCAAATGCGCCTGACGCGTCAATCCCCTGGCACTCAGGAAGCGGCCCTGCTTGAGCGGCTGGCGCGGCTGATTCTGGATGACGATGCGCCTTATGACTTGGTGATTATCGATACGGCGCCCACTGGACATACGCTGCGCCTTTTAACCCTGCCCGAAGCCATGGCGGCCTGGACGGATGGACTGCTGGCACATAATCGCAAATCGGCTGAATTGAGCGGTGTGCTTAAGCATCTCACTCCATCACGTGGGCAGGATGTGGCTACTCCCTTTGATAACCCCACAGAAGATGCGCTTTCGGGTCTGGATGAGCGTACCCGCGAGGTGGCGGAAACGCTAATCAACCGTCGGCGGCTGTTTTACCAGGCACGGCGTCGTATAGAGGATGCCAAGGCGTGCAGCTTTTTATTCGTCATGACGCCGGAGCGACTGCCTATCCTTGAGACGCAGCGAGCCGTCAGCGCCTTGGAAGAGGTTAATATCAACGTGGCGGGCGTACTGGTTAACCGGGTGATACCTAAAGAAGCGGACGGTGCCTTTTTGCAGGCACGACGTGAGCAAGAGGCCACTTATCTTGAACGCATTGATACGTTATTTAAGCAATTTCCCCGCCCCACGCTGCCGTGGTTAGCGACCGATGTACAAGGGATCGACGTGTTAGAATCGCTGGCTGATAAGCTGGAGTACCAGGGTTTTTAATGTCAGAGCTTTTAAAACAAGGGTTTTAATGCGCGTTTTATTACTTTCAGCGTACGAAGCGGTGAGCCACCGTTACTGGGCAGGCAGTTTAATGGCCCATCTCCCTGAGATAACGTGGCAAACATTAAATTTACCGCCGCGTCACTTTGCCTGGCGAATTCGCGGAAACCCGCTTAGCTGGTGGCTAAAAGAGCATCACACACTTAGCCAAGCCTATGACGTTGTATTGGCAACGTCGATGGTGGATTTGGCGACGCTTCTGGGGCTTTTCCCTCATTTGGGTCAGGCCAGAAAAATTGTCTATTTTCACGAAAACCAGTTCGCCTATCCGGAATCGAGTGACCAGATGCCTCAGGTAGAGGCAAAAATGGTCAATCTCTATGCAGCGCTTGCCGCCGATACCGTTGTTTTTAACACCGCCTATAACCGCGACTCGTTTTTTACCGGCGTGCGGGCATTCTTAAAGAAAATGCCCGAAAACCTGCCCGCCGCCAAGCCGCTTGAGGCATTACGCTCACGTGCTCGCGTACTGCCCGTACCGATTTCACCGCTAGCCGAAACGCATGCTGATGGCCGGGTTTTACGGCGTATTGTGTGGAACCATCGCTGGGAGTATGACAAAAACCCGGATGACTTTTTCAATACGTTAATAGCGCTAAGCGAGCAGGGCATTGATTTTGAGTTAGCCGTATTGGGTCAGCGTTTTCGGCAAACACCGCCTATTTTTGATATCGCCCAAGAGAAACTAGCAGCGCATAGTGTGGCCTGGGGCCCGCAGTCGGAACCGCAATACCGCGAGCTGTTGGCGACCGCCGGGATTGTAGTCTCGACGACCTTGCATGAGTTTCAGGGCTTGGCCATTATGGAAGCTGCCCAGCGCGGAGCATTACCGCTAGTGCCCGATAGGCTCTGTTTTCCTGAGCTATATCCAGATGCTTACCGTTATGATGGGACGCCAGACGGTCTTTATAAGCGTTTGCATGCGTGGCTTAGCACGCCTGATTCACGGCCAAAGGAGATAAACACGCAGGCCTGGGAGTGGCCCGCCTGGCGTGATGCGTACCGCGCACTATTACAGCCAGGCTTATCGCTACCGCGCTAGTCCAGTGAATCCAGCCGTCGGGTTGGCCAGTGAACGACAGCCGTATGGCGGCGCATTTTTTGGGCAAGGTGCGGATGCTCCCGCCGAATGACGTGCTCGGCGAACTCGGATAAAAAACGCGACTTCAGAATCGCCCGGGCACGATCCACGCCGCTATGCTGATACGGTGTTGAGGCAAGCAGCATAAAACCATCATCGGGGATCTTGCCAGCCTGCATATTGGCTTCAATAATCGTGGCGGCAGTACCAATCGGTTCAGCCAGGTCGGGCCCGTAAGGCCCAATAATCAGTGCTGTATTAGGCAAGTGCAAAAAGTCGAACCCACGCCCAATACAAATTGCCCACTCACGATGCTCGATATCCAGTTCGCGTTCAACGCCCTGAAGATCATTGACATGCGCCAAGTTACCTTTCAATAAAGGCAGTAAATCCCGGCGTATGTCCGCAGGCATATCAGGGAAAATAGCCTGTAGATGCGCGGTGAGCGCTTCTATAGGCTGCCCAACCCATTCGCGCACATCCAATACTGCGTCGTCCTGACCGTGAAGGATGAGAGCGTCGCTATCCGTTTCAAAGCCACACACTAACGGGTACACCTGCTGATGGTCTTCACCAAATAGCTGACCAGCCTGGTGGGCAATCGTATGCGCGTGTGCTTTGGCGGCTTGGGTGTCGCAAGCGAATCCGGCGCATCCTCGCGCCGGGTTGCCCTCGGAAAAGTGGTAAGTAATCAATAAAAGCGTGGCTCGCCCCGCGTTGGTGGCTTCAATAACGGTGTCGGTAAGTAGCTCACCCAAATATGGCCAACCCAAATCGAAAATCCCGCCAAGGTTACGAAATGGGGTAATAATGCCGAGCGGTGTGCGGGTGGCGTGTGGGATATGAATACGCCCATCCATACATTTCATAACCACAATCGACGTAGGGTGTTGCGCCAGGTAGCGTTGGCGTGAAAGCCAGGCGCCTGCACTGCCAAAGTGGTCAGCGTGCTGACGGGAGAGCGCAAATAACGCGTCAATACGCTGCTCAATGGGTTGGTCATGTAGCAAAGTGGCAGGCATCGGCATAGGAGTCTCCTGTTAACGTAAGCTAGGCGAGTTCGATTTTGTCGGGGTACTCGCACAGGTCTTCTATAATACAGCTTCCGCAACGAGGTTTGCGCGCAATGCAGGTGTATCGACCGTGGAGAATCAACCAGTGGTGAGCATCCTGCTTAAACTCCCTGGGCACATGGCGTATTAACTTCTGCTCGACTTCAACGACATTTTTGCCTTTGGCGATGCCGGTACGGTTCGATACACGAAAGATATGCGTATCGACGGCAATGGTTGGCTGCCCGAACGCCGTATTCAGAATTACATTGGCGGTTTTACGCCCAACCCCTGGCAGTGCTTCTAACGCACTACGCGTGTCGGGCACGACGCCGCCGTGCTGGTTGACCAGAATATGGCAGGTCTTCATCAAGTTCTCTGCTTTGGTGTTATACAGGCCGATGGTCTTGATATGCGCTTTAAGCTGATCAATCCCCAAGTCAATAATAGCCTGGGGCGTATTGGCAACGGGGTAGAGCCGTGCGGTGGCTTTATTGACGCCGACATCGGTGGCTTGTGCGGAAAGTAAAACCGCCGCAAGCAGCTCAAAGGGGGTCGTCCAGTTGAGCTCTGTTGTCGGGTGCGGGTCTGCTGCTTGAAGGCGAGCAAAAATTTCATGACGCTTTTGGGCATTCATAGCGTGTCTCTACGGTTACTTGATGATGCCGGTGACCCGGACGCGGCGCTCTGTTCGTGGGGTGGCCGCTGAAGGCAAGGCACGTGCGGCGCGTCGCTGGTCTATCACGTTTTTTAGCGCGATCAGCATCCCGGCCACAAAAAATGCGCCAGGCGGCAGCACGAAAAACAGAAATTGATAGTCGTCTACCAGGGTGAGTTGCCAATTGGCCGCGATAGGACCAAGCAGTAGCGCCATATCACTAAATAGCGTGCCTTGGCCCAATAGCTCACGCAGCCCGCCAAGCAGTACTAAAACGCTACCGAAACCAATGCCCATCATCAGGCCGTCAAGCGCTGCAAGTCCTACCGGTTGGCGGGAGGCAAACGCATCGGCACGCCCTAAAATGGCGCAGTTGGTGACGATTAGCGGAATAAAAATACCCAGCAGTTGATAGAGCGGGTAGGCATAGGCGGCCATCAATAGTTCAGCACAGGTAACAAACGCCGCGATGATCATGACAAAGGCCGGTAGCCGAACGGCATTCGGCACTTGGTGACGCACAAGCGATACGGCGGTGCTGGTGCCTACCATGACAAACAGCGTGGCGATGGCTAACCCTAGCGAGTTAACCACGGTTGTGCTGACGGCCAGCAGTGGACATAACCCCAGCAATTGTACTAATGCCGGATTATTGCTCCAAAGCCCGTCACGGGTCAGCGCTTGCCATTGGCTCATCGAATCGGCTCCTCAATGTTACCCGGTAGCGGCGTATTGGCGGCGTACTCTAAAGCGTTATGAACGGCCTCAATAACGGCACGAGGTGTAATGGTTGCGCCGGTAAAACCATCAAACTGGCCGCCCTCTTTTTTAACGGCCCAGGCATTTGGTGGCAGTTCATCAAGGCTTAATCCGTTAAAGCGGGTAATCCAGTCGCTGCGCTGGCGCTCAATCTTATCACCGAGGCCTGGGGTCTCCTGATGGTAGGTCACGCGTACACCGCTAATACGCTGCTGCTCATTTATTCCTACCAGTAAATCAATTTCTCCACTGTAACCCTGGCGCGTGATCACTGGCAGAACAGTAACGCGGTGATCCCCACGGCTGATTTGCCAGCCTGTCACTGGCGTTCGGTGGCCCAGGGCGGCGGCATTGGGCAAGTAGAAGGCACTGTTTAGCACTTGATCCGTCGGTGTATCAGCTAATGCCTGAGGCAGTACCGCTTGCAGCTGGCGGAGCTGGTAGGTTTGCTGATGCTGGGTAATACGTTCAGAGGTCAAGGCCCGGGTAACCGCGACGCTGCCTGCCGTAACGAGCGCGAAGATACCCAGCGTTAAAGCGCCACGCCGCATGGCGATAATGGGCGTCATCGTAATGCTCCTGGCGCGCCTTTTGAGTGGCCTTGAGGGCGGGGCACGGTGTACAGGTCAATCAATGGGACGCACAGGTTCATCAACAAAACGGCAAAAGCCACCGCATCCGGATAGCCTCCCAGGTTGCGAATCACCATGATCAGCACCCCCATGCCCATGCCGTACAGCAATTTTCCGCGCTGGCTGGTCGCCGCGGATACTGGGTCGGTGGCAATAAAGAAAGCCCCAAACAGCGCCGCACCGGTTAGCAGGTGAAAAAGAGGCGATGCAAAACGGTTAGGATCAAGTAGATGAAACAGTGTTGCCAACGCTACCAGACTACCTAACAGGGCGATGGGAATGTGCCAACTAATAATCCGTTTAAACAGCAGCAGCACCCCGCCCGCAAGCCAGGCCAGACTGATGCTGTACCAGGCTGCAAGCGTTTGTTCGGGTAGCGGTGCGCTTAACCAGAACTGCTCGGCAGAGAGCCCTTCGGCCTTATGTTTGAACACATCCAATGGCGTTGCACCGCTAAGCGCATCAAGTTGGGAAGTAGGCAGTGTTCCGAGAATTTGTGCCCAGAGCGTCTCGCTAATGAGTGGCTGAGGCGGCGCCCACAGCGTCATGTACGTAGGAAATGAGACCAGCAATAGCGCATAGCCCACCATGGCCGGATTAAACGGATTATGCCCCAGGCCACCATACAGCTGCTTGGCAATCACCATGGCGGCGATCATGCCGACCCCAATTAGCCACCAAGGGCTTGCCGGAGGGAGCGAGGCACCCAGCAGTACGCCAGTAAGTAGGGCGCTGGTATCCGTTAAGGCTGGCGCGATGGGTCGGCGGCGAAGGCGCAGCATGCCCGCCTCAAGAAACATGCCCATAATGGCCGCCAAGGCAATATTGCTGAGTACGCCCAACCCAAAGTAATACGTCATGGCCAACACGCCAGGCAGTGTGGCGACCACCACCCAGCGCATTAATGACGCCGTTGCTGGTGTTGTTGACTTGGCAGAGGAGGCGCTTACTTGTGATGCGTGAAACATACTCATGGGGTGTCCTCCTCGGTCGGTGCTTTAGCACTTTCACGCGCTTGCGCCAGCTGTAAATCGGCGGCCTTAAGATTTTCCTGGGCGGTCGCCAGCAGCGTTTCCAGGTCTTCATGGGAGTGCTGAGGCTCTTGCTGGGCTGCCCGCGCGAGCACTTTTTCGGCTTTTCTAACCGCTGCCTTGGCCGCCGTTTGGGCAATACGCAGGCTGCGCAAGTCGGCTGGAGGCGCGCTGGTGCTCTCGTTACTGGCGTTGCCGTCGGTGGGCTTGTTGTGCGCTAGCCGGGCCTGGCGGCGCGCCTGTTTTTCTGTCTCTTCTCGGGCCAAGCGTGCCTGGCGAAACTCGAAGCGATGCTTGGCATGTTCGGCCTTGGCTGCTTCAATTTGTTGGTAGCGAAGGCGACGTTTGGCGTCGCGGTAATCATCGACCAGCGAAATATGGCTAGGGCAAACATAGCTACAGGCGCCACATTCGATGCAGTCAAAAAGGTGATAGCTCGTTAGCTTGTCGTCGTCCTGGGCGCGGGCGTACCAGTGCAACTGCTGAGGAAGCAGCTGGGCGGGGCATACGTTTTCACACGCTCCGCAGCGGATACAAGGGGATTCCCTCGACGCAGACGGCAGTTCGTCAGGCGTTGCCGCAATCAGGCAGTTAGTCGTTTTGATCACGGGCGCTGTGAGCGACTCAAGCGAGCTGCCCATCATCGGGCCGCCCTGAACAACGCGACCAAGCTTGGCATTATCAAGGCCTGCATGAACCAGCAGGTTCTCAATGGATGTTCCTAAGCGCACCCAGTAGTTGCCCGGTTGGTTAATCGCTTCTCCGGTAAGCGTCACCACGCGCTCAACCAGCGGTTGGCCATCACGCACTGCATGAAGTGCTGCCAGTAGCGTGCCGGGGTTGTGGCAAAGCACCCCAACATCTGCCGGTAGGCCTTGGCTGGGTACTGTTCGGTTCAACAGCTTTTTAATTAACTGTCGCTCGCTACCACTTGGATAACGAGTAGGGATAACGGCCAGCGTCACGCGGGCTGGCTGGCTGTCTGGAAGGACATGCTCCAAGGCGGTAATGGCCTCGGGCTTATTATCTTCAATCCCGATGATGATCTGCTGGGCACCGCATAAGGCAGCGATGAGCTGTGCGCCTTCCAGCACGTCGCCTGGATAATTCCGTAATGTGAGGTCATCGACCGTAATGTAAGGCTCGCATTCGGCGGCGTTAATCACCAGCGTGTCGATAGCATGGCGCTCAATCACGCGAGCCTTGATATGGGTCGGGAAACCGGCACCACCTAACCCGACCACACCGCTGTCATCCAGCCGCGTAAGCAGCGTAGGCGCATCCGTCTTGCGCCAATCAAGCGGGGGGAGATATTGCCAGGTATCCTGGCCATCGCTGTCTAAGTGAATAACGTCGCTATCTACTTGGCTAACCGTGCCACTCACTGTCGCGTGGATATCTGCGGATATCAAACCATCGCGCTTGGCGATCAGGCTGCCAACGCGAACATGATCGCCCCGGGCCACACAGGGGGTGGCGGGGCGGCCGCTATGCTGGCACAGCGGAAGGATGACCTGCGACGGTAACGGGGCACGTCGCAACGGTGATTGCGTTGAACGGTCCTTTCGCTCCGGTGGGTAGATGCCGCCTGGGAAATCAAATGGGTGTGCCATCTGGCCCCCTTGTTGCTGGTGTACGGTCGCTTGCAATGACGCCAGTGGGTAAAACAACGGGCTGCCACTGGCCAAGCGGCGTGCTCCGGGGCAGCATGTCGATACAGTCTACCGGGCATGGGTCAACGCATAAGTCACAGCCTGTGCACTCATCTTCAATCACGGTGTGCATCTGTTTGGCCGCGCCAATAATGGCATCCACTGGGCACGCCTGAATGCACTTGGTGCAGCCAATGCACTCGGCCTCGCGGATATACGCCACGTTGGCTTCGCTGAGCGCCTCGCCATCAAGTGGCTCGGGTTCACGGCCGAGTAGGTCTGCCAAGGCATGAATGGTTGCCTCGCCACCGGGCGGGCACTTGTTGAGTGCGTCGCCCTCATTAATCGCTTCGGCGTAAGGGCGGCAACCTGGGTAGCCGCATTGGCCGCACTGAGTTTGGGGCAGCAGCGCATCAATTTGCTCAACAAGAGGGTGCTCGTCCCCCTTAAAACGTTCACTAACCGCCCCCAGTAGGGCGCCAAAACCGATGCCAAGCCCCGTCAAGATGCCAATTGAACTGACAATCCCCCAGAGAGAAAAACCATCACTCATGGTAGAAAATTACCCTTGAGTTAAACCAGAAAAACCAAGAAAGGCGAGCGACATAAGGCTGGCAGTGACCATGGCAATAGCGGCCCCTTTGAAAGGCCTGGGGACATCCGCGCCAGCCAAGCGCTCGCGCATGGCGGCAAACAGGACCAACACCAGCGAGAAGCCGAGCGCTGCCCCCAGCCCATAGAGTGTGGTATGAAAAAAGCCAAGCTCACGGTTGAGCGAGAGCAGAGCAACACCCAGTACGGCACAGTTGGTCGTAATCAGGGGCAGAAAGATGCCCAGCACTTGATGTAGCAACGGGCTTAAATGGCGCACCATGATTTCGGTGAATTGCACGACGGCAGCAATCACCACAATAAAGCTGATGGTGCGCAGGTAAGTAACATCCAAAGGCACCAACAAGCCATAATAAACGACGTAGCTTGCTGCAGAGGCGAGGGTTAATACGAACGTCGTTGCCAGTGACATTCCCATGGCGGACTCCAGTTTGTTGGAAACCCCCATAAACGGACAGAGCCCCAAAAACTGTACCAAGACAAAATTATTGACCAGCGCGGTGCTGATCAAAATGATGAATAACTCACTCATAGTGACGTATCGTGGCTGACAGCTGAAAAATCAGCGTTAGGCAGTGTGAATATCTTGACCTGATGATGTCCTGCCGCTTTGGCATTATAAAGCACTTGATCGGCGATGCTCATCATGACTAACGAGCATAGTGCGAGCAAGAGCACACCACTCAACGCTACTAAAAATTGAAAACGCAGTGATTGAGAGAAGTGCCGATGCATAATCAGGCCTAAACGGAGAGTCTTATAAAAGGTTTATTAAGCAATCCACGTAAGAAGGGGGTAGAGCTTGGTCGTCTCTACCCCCCGGAAGTGCTTGAAGGTCGGCTACATTACACGTTGGCCGGGTTCGGCACCAGCGTCAGGTGAAAGCAGATAAATGCCGTCTTTATTGGCAGAGGCAAGTACCATGCCTTCGGAAAGGCCAAAACGCATTTTACGCGGCGCAAGGTTGGCTGCCATGACGGTAAGACGTCCCTCAAGCGCCTCAGGCGCATAGGCGCTGCGAATGCCGGAGAAAACATTGCGGGTTTCACCGCCTAAATCCAGCGTTAATTGCAGCAGCTTGTCCGCGCCCTCTACATACTGTGCCTTGGTGATCCGGGCAATGCGCAGGTCTACCTTGGCAAAGTCGTCAAAGCTAATTTCGGCGGCAATGGGGTCATCTGCTAGAGGCCCTTTGGGTGCTTCTTTAAGCTTTTGCTCTTCCACCAAATCCTCCTTGGAAGCTTCAATCATGGCGTCAATTTTGTCACGCTCTACGCGGGTCATAAGAGGTTTGAATTTCTCCACCTCATGATTAACCAGCACATTATGACGGCTTTCCCAGTTAAGTGAATCAAGCTTCAAGAAGGCTTGTGCCTGAGCGGCCATGGTGGGTACCACGGGGGCCAAGTACACCATTAGTTGGCGGAAGAGGTTGATGCCGACTGAACAAATCTCGAGCACTTCTTGGTCATGGCCATCTTGCTTAGCGAGCGCCCAAGGCTCTTTCTCGGCAATATAGGTATTGGCTTCATCCGCCAGCTCCATGATTTTACGCATGGCACGGCTAAATTCGCGTGCTTCAAAATCATCGGCAATGTCATCGCCCGCGGCGATAAATCGGGCGACCATCTGCGGTTCGGCGCAGTGCGCTGAAAGGGTGCCGCCACCTAACTTTTTAACGAACCCGGCACAACGGCTGGCAATGTTAACCACTTTACCCACGAGGTCTGAATTAACCCGTGCGGCAAAATCATCCAGGTTGAGGTCCAGGTCATCCACTTTGGACGTCAGCTTGGCCGCGAAGTAATAGCGCAAATACTCGGGATTCAAGTAATCGGCATAGGTCGAAGCCTTGATAAAGGTGCCGCGCGACTTCGACATTTTGGCACCATCTACGGTCAAAAAGCCGTGGCAATTTACCGCGGTGGGCGTGCGTAAATCGGCGCCATGCAGCATGGCTGGCCAGAAAAGTGCGTGGAAATAGACAATGTCTTTCCCAATAAAGTGGTAGATCTCGGCGTTGGAGTCTTTATTCCAGTAGCTATCGAAATCAATGCCGTCACGGTCACACAAATTCTTGAAGCTGGCTAAGTAACCGATAGGGGCATCAAGCCATACATAAAAGTATTTGCCCGGCGCGTCGGGGATTTCAAACCCGAAATAGGGCGCATCACGGGAGATATCCCATTCGTTAAAGCCTGATTCAAACCACTCCATCAGCTTGTTACGAATCTGTGGCTGTACGTGGCCATCGTTGATCCAACGCTGCAGGAACTCGGCAAAGTCCGGCAACTTAAAGAAGTAATGGGTTGAAGAGCGTACTTCCGGGATTGCGCCGGAAATGGCGGATACCGGGTTGATCAAGTCAGCAGGGGTGTAAGTGGCACCACACTTTTCGCAATTATCACCGTACTGGTCGTCGGTGCCGCATTTCGGACAGGTGCCTTTGATGAAACGGTCCGCCAGGAACAGGCCTTTTTGCGGGTCGTACATCTGCTCTATATCGCGGGTGGCGATATGGCCTTTATCACGCAGACGCTTATAGATAACCTCACTGAGGTGCCGGTTCTCTTCCGAATGCGTGGAATGGTAGTTGTCAAAGTCAACGTTGAAGCGAGCGAAGTCTTCCTGGTGATCGCGTGAGACGCGGTCAATCAAAGCTTCAGGCGTAATACCTTCCTGCTCGGCACGCAGCATGATGGCCGTACCATGAGCGTCGTCGGCGCAAACGTAGTAGCACTGCTGGCCACGGCTTTTCTGAAAACGTACCCAGATATCGGTTTGGATATATTCAAGTAAGTGACCGAGGTGGATCGCTCCGTTAGCGTAGGGGAGCGCGCTGGTCACCAGAATATTGCGCGTGGCAGAGTTAGACATGGTGAATGATAATTCCGGTTAGACGATAACAATAAAACGGCGAAGTTAGCCGGCAGCTGGCCGGTAACAAGGTACGATGCAGGCGTTTAAATTGACGTTAAAGCGCGTGCAGTCTTGATGTCGGGTGGTTAGTAAAGTGCCTGCTCTTCTTGAACGACCTCTTTTAAAAGCTCTAAAAACAGTTTGTCAGCCTCTGAATGCTCGGCAGGATCTTCCGGAATGTGGACACTGGTAGTGCCAGATATCTCATTGGCGATTCGCGCCATTACTGCCGGGCTGCTGCCTTCGCTTAATTGCTGACGCGCGATTACCAGCGACTGACCAAGAATGTCAGGATCTTGAAGCAGTTTGCGTATGAAACCGCGCAGTTCATTAATAATACGTGTTTTTTGAATTTCTGATGCAGACATAAGAGTCTCCTTAACGCGGCGCTTGAGCTGATTATCAAGCGAAGCCAGTCCATGCATTGACCATAGCATTTTTAGTGCAGCGAGTATGGCTTGTCTACGTTTAGACCAGTGATTTAGCCTACTACGTTAACGTTAAACGGCCTGCTTTGTGTTTTACAGGATTGGCATACTGAGCCAGCCAGTAAGGACGCAGATTCTCCGGCACCGCCGCCATTCGCGCCTGGAAGCGTTCGCGGTCCTGGCGAGTGATGGTTTTACGGGCAACCAACTCCGGCGCTTCACCGAGTGCTTCCAGGGCTAAATAGTGGCTTGGGAAGAGGCGGTAGCCACCGATAACCTGACGATCAATCTCAGCGGCTACTTCATCGGGAGTCGCCATGTCGGCGCCTACCGGGGAGCCAAAACGCAGCTGTACTCTGCCTTTATCACCGGTAATGCCAGCAACGATAGAGCGAATATCTTCAAATTCACTTTTAGCATAGCTACCTTCTGTTGCCACGTCGTGTAGCTCCTGCGCTTTTTGCACGTCGCAAGGGTCATATTCATAGCTAATCGAGACAGGCACCAGCTTGAGTTCGGCTACCGCTTCACCAAACATCATGTCTCGCTCGGCATTACGCTTGGCCATGGTCAGCATCTTGATAATAGCGGGGTCGGTGCGGTCAATGCCGTTTTTGGCGCGGCCTTCACGCTGAGCCATCCAGATGGAGTGCTGGTCATCGGTAATTGAGTAACGAATATAAGCAGAAAGCTGTTGGTACGCTGCCAGCATCGCACGCTTTCCGCGCGCACTTCTGGGGACGATAAAGCTTTTATTGAGCCGCATTAGATCGGTGACATAGGGTTTTTTAAGCAGGTTGTCGCCAATGGCAATGCGTACCGTATCGCGGCCCGCCTGGTAGAGTGCGTAGTTAACGAACGCGGGGTCGAGCGAAATATCCCGGTGGTTACCAATAAACAGATAAGCACTATTTGGGTCGAGCTTGTCCAGGCCTGCCACTTCAAACGCGTCGGTGGTAGTGCGGATCATGCGATCCATGTAGCTTGCGATGCGCATTTGAAAATCACGCACCGTTGCCACACCTTTTACTTCACGCTGTATCGCGTGGCTTGCAAGCTTTCGGGCAAGCGGCGGAACCCAGCGCGCCATGCGGGGAAGGCGAAAACGAGTAAGCGCATCAAGAAGCTCGCTATCGCGGGCCAGGTGCGCGAGAACATCGGCCACTTCGTTGTCTGTATAAGGGCGTATATCCGCCCATGGGTCAGCGGCGTTCAGTGCGTTGGGTGCGTCGTTGTGATGAGTCATGCGATCCGTTGGATGATAAACAATAAAGAACAATTCATAGCAGCGCGATCAACCCTTTAGTTACCTAACGGGGCAGCAGGTTCCTGCTTGTTTTCACCACCCAGCCACTCTATCAGACGAACAACGTCATTGGATAACGCTTGGGCCATCAAAATAAAGTCGGTTTCAAGCCGGGCCAGAGCGTCATCGCCGTCGTCAGCATGGTCGGCCTCTTCAATCAAAGCATCACCAAAACGCAACGATTTCAGAGCCAGGTCATCATGCAGAACGAAGCTTAATCGGCCTTCAAGGCTCATGGCGAGCTTGCTTGCCTGGCGTCCGCTCTCAAGTAGCTGCTGTATCTCATCGCTATCCAGGTCAACCTGACGAGCGCGGAGAACGCCATCGTCGCCTTTGGCTTTAAGTTCCACCTGGTCACCCAGCTGCAAATCTGCCGGGCGGCTTGCAGGGTCGCCAAGCCATGTTGTCATCGCACGAATAGGCAGTGTTTGGGATGACAAGGGCGTTGCCTTGAGGCTGCCTAAGGTTTCTCGTAACAGGTCTAGCAAGTCTTCAGCACGGGTACGAGAGCTGGCATTGATGCCGATCAAGTGGCGTCGTGTGTCCCACCAAAGGTCAATTTTTTGGCTGCGTACAAAGGCGCGAGGCAGAAGTGCTTCCGTCACCTGCTCTTTAAGCGCGGTTTTCTCTTTGCGAGTCACCTTGCGACCTTCGCGCGCTTCTATATCAGCGACCTGCTCGTCGACTTCCTCTTTGACAACAGAGGCAGGTAGCAGGCGTTCTTGACGCAGTACGGATAACAGCCGGTGGCCCTGAATTTCGTGTAGCAGTTGACCGCCGCCAAGGCGGCCTGCTGGTGCTGTCCAGCCTAGTCGGCGAGCATCCGCATTGCCGAGCGGTTTGGCCGCATGTGCTTGCAATGCGTCGGCAAGCGTTGAACTGTCGAGCTCAGGGGCGCCATGTAGGCGATATAAATGCAGGTGCTTAAACCACATGTCACCAGTCCTATCCAAAAGGTGGCACATTATGTCGAAAGCGGGGCGTTCCTGCCAGCACCTTGCCGCTTAGGTATAAGTTGTATGTGTTTTAAACTTGTGTTTGATTGAGGTAGTGGCTAATAAGCCTGTTGGCTTGCGCTTGTGTTTATTAAAAGGAGTTGTTATGTCGGTATTACCTTCTCGCGTTCAGCTGCGTGTACGTGGCTACCACTTGGACGGCTACGGGCATGTCAATAATGCACGCTATCTTGAGTTTATGGAGGAGGGGCGCTGGGCATTTTTTGATGAGCATCCAGCGATGATTAGCGAGCTCCATCAGGCGGGGCGGGCATTTGTGGTGGTGAACCTTAATATTGACTACCGCGCCGCCGCCGTTCAGGGCGATGACCTGACTATTCTGACAGGGATCGTCGAGGTAGGAGAACGCCGTGCGCTGTGTCATCACCGCATCTATCGCAGCGATGGTGTATTAGTTGCACAGGCCGATCTTACGTTTGTGCTTCTCGATATGCGGGCGAATAAAGCCTCGGTGATTGAAAATGAGCTTGCCGAGCGGCTGAATGCATTACTACTTACCAAAGAGCAGTTTACGCCTTAATAATCAAGGGGAGTGTCCTGGCTGCCCTTGGTGCGGATGCAGTGGTATGATGTAGCAGTATCTGCGCATCGTCTTTTTTAAAGGCGGTACTTTTAGCGCTTTCAACTCTCGCAGTGCCAATGCAGTGCAAAGGATCTGACTTTCATGGGTGACATCGCCAGAGAAATCTTGCCCGTCAATATTGAAGACGAGCTCAAACAGTCGTATCTCGACTATGCGATGAGTGTCATTATCGGCCGCGCGCTACCCGATGTGCGTGACGGTTTGAAACCTGTTCATAGGCGTGTGCTCTTCGCCATGCATGAGCTGGGGAATGACTGGAATAAACCGTACAAGAAATCGGCGCGTGTTGTCGGCGATGTCATCGGTAAATATCACCCGCATGGTGATAGTGCGGTTTACGACACTATCGTACGTATGGCGCAGCACTTCTCAATGCGCCACGTTCTGGTCGATGGCCAGGGTAACTTCGGTTCTATCGATGGTGATAACGCTGCTGCCATGCGTTATACCGAAGTGCGCATGTCGCGTTTGTCGCACGAGCTTCTTGCCGATCTTGAGAAAGATACCGTCGATTGGGTCGATAACTACGACGGCACCGAACGCATCCCTGCCGTTTTGCCTACTAAAGTTCCCAATCTGCTGATTAACGGCTCGTCGGGCATTGCCGTGGGCATGGCAACCAATATTCCGCCGCATAATATGCGCGAAGTGATTGACGGCTGTTTAGCGCTGATTGATGACTACACGCTGTCGGTGGATGACTTGATGGCGTACATCCCCGGCCCTGATTTCCCCACGGCGGGGATTATCAACGGCCGCGCTGGCATTTTAGATGCGTATCGCACCGGGCGTGGCCGCATCCATGTGCGCGCTAGCCATACAATTGAGCATCATGATAAAACCGGCCGTGACCACATCATCATTACCGAGCTGCCTTATCAGGTGAACAAGGCGCGCTTGATTGAAAAAATCGCCGAGCTGGTTAAAGAGAAAAAGATCGAAGGCATTGCCGAGCTGCGCGACGAGTCGGACAAGGACGGCTTGCGCGTGGTTATTGAGATTAAGCGTGGCGAATCGGGTGAAGTCGTCGTTAATAATCTCTTTGCTCAGACTCAGCTTCAAAACGTGTTTGGTATCAACATGGTGGCGTTGGAGAATGGCCAGCCCCGCACGTTGAACCTAAAAGAGATGTTAGAGGCATTTATCCGTCACCGCCGTGAGGTAGTGACGCGCCGGACGCTCTTTGAGCTTAAAAAAGCCCGTGAGCGTGGCCACCTTCTTGAAGGTCTGGCGGTGGCTATCTCGAACATTGACGACATCATCGAGATGATCAAGGCCTCGCCCAGCGCAGCCGAGGCGAAAGAGAAACTACTGGCGAAAACATGGCAACCGGGGCAGGTTACCGGCATGCTTGAGCGGGCAGGTGCTACCTCGTGCAAGCCCGAAGAGCTGGATGAAAGCTTTGGCCTTAACCCTTCCGCGACCGAATACCGCCTGTCGCCGGCTCAAGCGCAAGCCATCCTTGAGCTGCGCCTACATCGTCTGACCGGTCTTGAGACTGAGAAGCTGCTCAATGAGTACCTCTCTATTCTTGAAAAAATTGCAGAACTCACCGAAATTCTTGCCTCGGCCGACCGGCTAATGGAAGTGATTCGTGAAGAGCTGCATGCCGTGCGCGACCAGTATGGTAATGATCGGCGTACAGAGATTCAGGCAAGCCATCTGGATCTCTCAATCGAAGATTTGATCGCCGAAGAAGACATGGTGGTGACCGTGTCGCGTTCCGGCTATGCCAAAACTCAGCCGCTTTCGGATTACCAGGCGCAGCGGCGTGGCGGGCGCGGTAAGTCGGCAACATCGATGAAAGATGAGGATGTGATTGAGCATCTGCTCGTTGCGTCGACCCATGACACCGTTCTGCTGTTCTCCAACCGCGGTAAAGTGTACTGGCTGAAAGTATACGAGATGCCTTCAGCGAGCCGTGGTTCGCGCGGTAAACCGCTGGTCAATATGCTGCCGCTTGAAGAGGGTGAGTCGGTTAACGCCATCTTGCCGGTGCGTGACTACGACCCCGAGCACTATATTTTCTTCGCAACCGCCAATGGTACGGTGAAGCGTACCAGCCTGGAGCAGTTCTCGCGTCCGCGCAGCGTTGGCCTGATCGCCATTGACCTCGAAGAGGGCGACCGCTTGGTAGGTGCTGCTATTACGTCAGGCGCTGACCACGCCATGATGCTCTCTTCTAACGGTAAAGCGATCCGTTTTGAAGAGGGCAATGTTCGCGCAATGGGCCGTACTGCTCGCGGTGTGCGTGGCATGCGCTTGGCAGAGGGTGCTGAGGTTATCAGCCTGATCATTCCCAAGAGCCAGCAGATTGATGCTGAGGCTGATACGGATATTGATGTGGCAGAAGAAACCGTTGCTGAAAGCACCCAGGAAGAAGGCCAGATCTACATTCTAACGGCCAGCGAAAATGGTTATGGCAAGCGCACACGCCTGGAAGAGTTCCCGCTGCGCGGGCGTGGTGGCCAAGGTGTTATCGCCATGCAGACCAGTGAGCGTAACGGTGCTCTTGTGGCGGCCATGCAGGTGTATGACAGCGATGAGATGATGCTGATTACAGACCGCGGGACGATGGTACGTACGCGTGTGGAAGAGGTGTCTACCACCTCACGCAACACCCAAGGCGTTATGCTGATCCGTCTGGGTAAAGAAGAAAAACTGGTTAAAACAGTTCGTGTTGATGAGCCTGGTGACAGTGAGCTTGAGGCACTGGATGAAGAGGGTGAGCCAGACAACGCGGGCGACAGCGCACAGGACACGGCGACTGATGACACGTCACTATAACTTTTGTGCAGGGCCAGCGGCCCTGCCTGTTGCGGTGCTCGAAAGAGCCCGCAACGAGCTGGTAGATTACCAAGGGCGTGGCTTGTCCGTTATGGAGATGAGCCATCGCAGCGATGAATTTATAGCCATTGCTGAGCAGGCGGAAGCCGATTTCCGTCAGCTGCTAAGTGTGCCCGACAACTATAAGGTGCTGTTCCTGCAGGGGGGCGCCAGCATGCAGTTTGCCATGCTGCCGATGAACCTGCTGGGCCAGGGCGGTAGTGCCAACTTTATCCAAACGGGCATTTGGGGCAAAAAAGCGATTAGCGAAGTCAAGCGACTTGGCTATGCGTGCCACTTGGCTGGAAACAGTGAGGCGGGTGGGTATGTGGGTGTACCTTCCCAGGATGCGTTGACGCTAAGTGCGGATGCGGCCTATCTGCACTACACCTCCAATGAGACGATTGGCGGGCTGGAATTTGACTATACGCCGCAGGTTGTACGCGAAGATGGCCAGCATGTGCCGTTGGTCTGCGATATGTCCTCCAATATTTTGTCCAAGCCCATTAATGTTGCAGACTTTGGCGTTATCTTTGCTGGGGCCCAAAAAAATATTGGGCCGGCAGGTCTAACCCTTGCCGTAGTGCGTGATGATTTGCTCGGCCGGGCGGTCCCCAATACTCCTTCGCTGTTTGATTACCAAATGCTCGCAGACGCTGGGTCAATGGTGAACACGCCGCCAACCTATGCGTGGTACCTGGCAGGGCTTGTATTCCAGTGGTTACGTGATGATGTCGGTGGCCTGGTAGCTATGGATGCCATTAATCAGCGTAAAGCGGAAAAGCTTTATGGCGCGATTGATGCCAGCGATTTCTATAGCAATCCCATTGCAGTGGCTAATCGCTCGCGTATGAACGTGCCGTTTGTGCTGGCTGATTCAGCCCTCGATAAAGCGTTCTTGCAAGAGGCCGACCAAGCGGGACTACTGAATCTAAAGGGGCACCGTAGCGTGGGCGGTATGCGTGCCAGCTTGTATAACGCAGTACCCGAAGAAGCCGTTGATGCGCTGGTTGCTTTTATGGCTGATTTTGAACAGCGAAGAGGCTAATAATCATGTCCGACTCGTCGATCAATCTGGACGACCTGCGCCAACGTATCGATCAACTTGATGGCGATATACTACGCCTGATCAGTGAGCGCGCTGACTGTGCTCAAAAAGTGGCGCATGTAAAGCTGGCTCACGATAAGGATGCGGTGTTTTACCGGCCTGAGCGTGAAGCGCAAGTGCTGCGACGGATTATGTCGCTTAACAAGGGGCCGCTGGATTCCGAAGAAATGGCGCGGCTGTTTCGAGAAATCATGTCGGCTTGCTTGGCACTTGAGCAGCCGATCAAAGTAGCTTATCTGGGGCCTGAAGGGACGTTTACTCAGCAGGCGGCACTAAAGCACTTTGGCGAAAGCGCCATTAGCCTACCCATGGCAGCTATCGATGAAGTGTTTCGTGAAGTAGAAGCGGGTGCCGTGAACTATGGCGTAGTGCCTGTTGAAAATTCAACAGAAGGCGTTGTGAATCATACCCTCGATACGTTTATGGATTCGTCTATCCATATTTGTGGCGAGGTGGTGCTACGCATTCACCATCACCTGCTGATCAGTGATACGACGCGTCGCGATAAAATCTCCCGCATTTATTCGCATCCCCAGTCGTTTGGCCAATGCCGAAAGTGGCTGGATGCACATTACCCACACGCCGAACGGGTTCCTGTTTCCTCGAATGCAGAGGCTGCCAAGCTGGTCAAAACTGAATGGCACAGTGCGGCCATTGCAGGTGATATGGCGGCCAAACTGTATGGGCTTGAGCGCGTAGCTGACAAAATTGAAGATCGCCCGGATAACTCGACCCGGTT
Organism: Halomonas sp. 111; assembly: GCF_052379685.1. Classification (NCBI taxonomy): domain Bacteria; kingdom Pseudomonadati; phylum Pseudomonadota; class Gammaproteobacteria; order Oceanospirillales; family Halomonadaceae; genus Halomonas; species Halomonas sp. 111. The sequence goes on along the minus strand of NZ_JBQSYV010000008.1, from coordinate 29,061 downwards.
TTTGATTATTGGTAGTGAGCATGTGCCAATGGCAGGGGATGATAAAACCTCCATTGTCGTGGCCATGCGTAACCAACCTGGCGCACTGCACGACCTGCTTGAGCCTTTCCATCGGCATCATATTGATTTAACGCGCATCGAGACGCGCCCATCACGTACGGGCGTATGGAATTATGTTTTCTTTATCGATTTTAAGGGCCACGCTGACGAACCGCGCGTTGCTGCCGTGTTGGAAGAGGTAAGGTTACGCGCCTCGGAGCTTCGCGTTTTAGGTTCCTATCCGCAGGGCGTGCTGTGACCGCTATGGCATCATCGGTCGTTGAAGCACCTTCCTGTAATGAACAGCGGCTATTGATCGTTGGCCTCGGCTTGATTGGTGGGTCACTCGCAGCAGCGCTGCGCGCCTCAGGGTTTAATGGCGTGATTGTGGCTTGCGATCCAAGCGAAGATGAAATCGCTCGCGGTGTCGAGATGGGGTTAATCGATACGGGGGGCGTCACTCTCGCTGACCAAGTGGCAGACGCGACCATGATCGTCCTCGCGGTGCCCGTGCTTGCCATGGAGCCGGTGATGGCATCGTTGGCAGGCGTGCTTTCGCAAGCGGCGGCCAATGTGGTGCTAACCGATGTGGGCAGTACCAAAGCCACTATTCGTGACTGCGCCGAGCGTGTGTTTGGTGCGGTGCCAGCCAATATGGTGTTGGGTCATCCTATTGCGGGGTCAGAAAAGAGCGGTGTGGCGGCGGCTAATCCGCGCCTTTTTGCTGATCACAACGTTATTTTGACGCCTGAGCCAGGGGTTGATTGTGATGCGTTGGCGCGCGTGCGTGCGTTGTGGCAGGTCTGCGGCGCGAATGTGTTGGAGATGGACGTTGAGCGCCATGATCAGGTCCTTGCACGCACTAGTCATTTACCCCACTTACTGGCTTTTTCTCTGGTGGATACGCTAGCCCGTCAGGATGAGCGGCTTGAGATTTTCCGTTATGCCGCCGGTGGTTTTCGCGACTTTACGCGCATCGCAGGCAGCGACCCGGTCATGTGGCGGGATATTTTTACGGCTAACCGTGAGGCGGTTCTGGCATCTTTAGATGATTTTGAAGAAGGCCTGGCTCAGTTACGTCACGCGATTGAGCGAGGCGATAGCGATGCCCTGATTGCGACCTTTGATCGTGCCAGCCACGCACGCCATTACTTTGATACGTTATTGAATAAAACCAGCTACCAAGCGGAATACAATATGCAACCACAAGGCAAGGTAACCTACCGAGTTCGGCCCGGCGGCCAGGCGAAAGGCCATTTGCGCGTACCGGGTGACAAATCGATGTCACACCGCTCTATTATGCTAGGGGCGCTGGCTCAAGGCGTCACCGAGGTCAAAGGGTTTCTTGAAGGTGAAGATAGCCTGGCGACACTACAAGCGTTTCGTGAGATGGGCGTTGCGATTGAGGGGCCTCACCAGGGGTGTGTCACTATCCATGGCGTGGGAATGAAGGGGCTTAAGGCTCCGGCCGGGCCACTCTATGTGGGTAACTCAGGAACGGCGATGCGCCTGTTCTCGGGGCTTTTAGCCGGGCAGGCATTTGATAGCGAGCTTACCGGCGATGAGTCGCTAACCAAACGCCCCATGGGACGCGTGGCGGACCCGTTGCGGTTGATGGGTGCCTCCATTGAGACGGCTGAAGGTGGTCGGCCGCCGCTTAAAATTAAAGGTGGCGCGGCGCTCAAAGGTATTTTCTACGACATGCCTATGGCAAGTGCTCAAGTGAAATCATGCCTGCTGTTGGCTGGGCTTTATGCTGAAGGTGAGACACGGGTGCGTGAGCCGGCACCAACGCGTGACCATACCGAGCGTATGCTTAATGGTTTTGGTTATTCTGTGTCACGCGAAGGGGACATCTGTTGGTTGCAAGGTGGCGGTGCCTTGAGCGCTGGCCCCATTGACGTTCCTTCTGATATTTCATCGGCGACGTTCTTTATGGTAGCGGCTGCAATAACGCCGGGCGCTGATATCACCCTGGAGCATGTCGGTATCAACCCGACTCGCATTGGTGTTATTAATATTCTTACGTTAATGGGCGCCAACCTTGAGCTACTTAACGAAGCGGAAGTGGGTGGCGAGCCGGTTGCTGATATTCGTATCCGCTATGCACCCTTGAAAGGTATTGATATCCCGGTTGATCAAGTGCCCTTGGCGATTGACGAGTTCCCTGCGCTGTTTATTGCGGCGGCAAATGCTGCTGGCACCACGCGTCTTCGTGGTGCAGAAGAACTACGTGTCAAAGAGTCTGACCGTATTCAGGCCATGGCTGACGGGTTGGCGATTTTGGGTGTTGAACATACCGTGGTTGACGACGGAATCGATATTATCGGTAACGGTAATGACGAGGTTGCAAGCTACGGTGGTGGGCGCGTTAATAGTTTAGGTGACCATCGTATCGCTATGGCCTTTGCCATTGCCGCACTACGCGCAAGTGATGACATTATTATTGATGACTGCACCAATGTCGCTACGTCGTTCCCTACCTTCGTTGAGCTTGCCAATAAAATCGGTATGGGGGTTAACGTGGAGGGCGAGAATGACTAAGCCTATCCCTGTTCTGACCATTGACGGGCCAGGTGGGGCAGGCAAGGGAACCATCAGCAGTTTGGTTGCCGAGCGTTTAGGCTGGCATTTGCTCGACAGTGGAGCGTTATACAGGCTAACCGCCACCGCGGCGGTTAAGCATGGTATTGCGCTTGATGACGAAGCGGCTGTTGCTGCATTAGCCGAATCGCTGGATGTGGCATTTCCCATTGAAAATGGTAAGCCCCGCACGCTGCTTGAAGGTGATGAAGTAAGCCGGGCAATCCGGACCGAGCAAACTGGAGAGTTGGCTTCCCAAGTGGCAGCGCTTCCCGCTGTGCGCGCGGCTCTGCTTCAGCGGCAAAGAGATTTTCAGAAGGCGCCAGGCCTTGTCGCAGATGGCCGTGATATGGGTACCGTCGTATTTGTAGACGCGCCGCTAAAGATATTTCTAACTGCTAGTGCTGAGGAACGAGCGCGTCGCCGCCATCTTCAGTTGCAGGAAGCGGGCATGAATGCTAGTCTTTCGAGTCTTTTGAAGGAAATTCAGGCACGCGATGCACGCGACACGCAGCGCAGCGTGGCACCTCTCAAGCCGGCAGATGATGCCATTACGCTTGATACCACGCGTCTGAGCATACCGGAAGTGGTTGAACGGTTGACGGAATTGCTTGCCCAAAAAGGGTTAGCATCCGGCACCTGATTCTCCCTTGCGGCGTTTTTGGAAAGGTGTCATGACATGGCAGGGCGGCAGTTCATATGATCGTTCATATCAGAGAGCCCGGTCAGGTCTAACCAGCGTTAACACCTCCAAAGGCAGAGTGACATTAGGCCCGTACTCGCTGGTGGTACGGAGAAGGCATTTATGCCTCAACAACGTTGATCACGTAGGAAAACCATGAGCGAAAGCTTTGCTGAACTGTTTGAACAGTCCCTTAACGACATTAACATGGAGCCAGGCGCTATCGTCGCGGCTCAAGTTGTCGACATCGATGGCGACTGGGTTACCGTCAATGCTGGTCTGAAATCTGAAGGCCAGATCCCGGCGGCACAATTCCGCGATGAAAATGGCGAGTTAAACATCGCTATCGGTGACGACGTTCACGTTGCACTAGAAGCCGTAGAAGATGGCTTCGGTGAAACGCGTCTGTCCCGTGAAAAAGCCAAGCGCGCAGAAGCTTGGAAGATTCTGGAAGCCGCCTTCGAGAAAGACGAAATCATCAAAGGCGTGATCAACGGTAAAGTCAAAGGCGGCTTCACTGTCGATGTCGACTCTATCCGTGCCTTCCTGCCGGGTTCTTTGGTCGACGTACGTCCGGTTCGCGATACTGCGCATTTGGAAAATAAAGAGCTGGACTTTAAAGTCATCAAGCTTGATCCGAAGCGTAATAACGTTGTTGTTTCTCGTCGTGCTGTACTTGAAGCTGAAAACAGTGCCGAGCGCGAAGCGCTGCTGGCAACGCTACAAGAAGGCCAGCAGATCAAAGGTATCGTTAAGAACCTGACAGACTACGGCGCGTTCGTAGATCTGGGTGGTGTTGACGGCCTGCTGCACATTACCGATATGGCGTGGAAGCGTATTAAGCACCCGTCTGAAATCGTTGCTGTTGGCGACGAAATCAACGTTAAAGTGCTTAAGTTTGACCGTGAGCGCAACCGCGTTTCACTGGGTCTGAAGCAATTGGGCGAAGATCCGTGGGTCAACATTAAGCAGCGTTACCCGGAAGGCACCAAAGTACACGCTGTGGTCACTAACCTGACCGATTACGGCTGCTTTGCTGAGCTGGAAGAGGGCGTTGAAGGCCTGGTTCACGTTTCTGAAATGGACTGGACCAACAAAAACATCCATCCGTCTAAAGTTGTCCAAGTGGGCGACGATGTTGACGTCATGGTGTTGGATATCGACGAAGAGCGTCGTCGTATTTCTCTGGGTATCAAGCAGTGTACTGCTAACCCGTGGGAAACGTTCAACGCTGAATACAACAAGGGCGACCGTGTTTCAGGTACCATTAAGTCAATCACTGACTTCGGTATCTTCATCGGCCTTGAGGGTGGTATCGATGGTCTGGTTCATCTGTCCGACATTTCCTGGACAGAAACTGGCGAAGAGGCGGTTCGTAACTTCAAGAAAGGTGATGAAGCCGAAGCCGTTATTCTGTCTATCGATCCTGAGCGTGAGCGCATCTCTTTAGGTATCAAGCAAATGGATTCCGATCCTGTTGCTGAATACCTGTCTGTTAACGATAAGGGCAGCATGGTGACTGGCCGTATTGTTGAAGTAGACGCAAAAGAAGCACACGTTGAGCTGGCAACCGATGTTATTGCCATCCTCAAAGCCTCTGAAATCAGTGCTGACCGTGTTGAAGACGCGCGCAATGTACTGAATGAAGGCGACAGCGTTGAAGCGCGTATCATCAATGTCGATCGCAAGAGCCGTCAGATTAATCTGTCGATCAAAGCGAAAGAGCAGGACGATACTCGTCAGAACCTGAAGAAACTGCGTGACCAGGAACCCGAAGCTGGTGGCCCGACCACCATCGGTGATCTGATCAAGCAGCAGATGGGCCAAGACTAAGCTATTTAGTCGCTGGTTCTAAGAAGCGTCGCCCTATGGGCGGCGCTTTTTTGCTTATTAACAAGCTGTTTTCTAAGCCAGTTAGTTGTATTAAATTAGATTTACCAACCTGCTTAAAAACTTTTAAATCTACGCTATTCGCTTAAAAAACCTCTTAGTAATTGAATGAAAGTACACTAGACTATTGTCAATTAGTGCTTTTAAAGTAATAATGAGCGCGCATTTTGAACTAATGGATATGATGAGTGTCAATTCAATATCCAGAAGATAAATCTGAAGTATAAGGACTCCCCATGTCACTTCTAAACGAATATATCCAAAAAGAGCAGCAACTTAAGCAGTTGCAAGAAGACTTGCAGCGTCTTGAAGGAGACCAGCGTTTAAAAAGCGAGTTGGAATTCAAGGCTAAGCTTGAAGCGCTAATGAATGAATTTGGTAAGCGTCCTGCAGATGTTATCGCCCTGCTGGATCCGACAAACGATCAACGTGGCACCAAGGCTTCTGGCAGCAATAATGCTAGTCGCCGTAAGCGTCGCCTAAAAACGTATAAAAACCCCAATACGGGCGAAATTATCGAAACCCGTGGTGGTAACCATAAAGGTTTGCGTAGCTGGAAGGATGAATACGGTGACGAAACTGTTGAGTCCTGGCTGGAAAGCATGGAAGATTAATTAGCAACTACCGGCACTTCTCTTAAGAAATGCCGGTTTTGCTTTAACAAGAGGCAGATTTCCGGTGCGCGGCTCACAATAGGCCCGATAGCTATTCAATATTAAAAAAATATCTCCCGTTAGCTTAGCGCCGCAAAAGTTAGTGCTGCACTCTTTGCCAGCTTGAAATTATTTAGCGTGTTTGGTAATCGTGTCGCTGATATGGCCGTGTCGTTGCTGTGACATAGCTTGCAGGAAGGATAGCGTCGCCATAGGCATGCATGGCGCTTGCGAGCTAGGCTAGACGGTTGGCGTGCCTTCATGGGCTATTTGATGCAGCATACGGTGAGTACCATTGCTATTTCCGGGTATGCGCCCAATACTGGCTATCTGTTGAGCCCATCGCGTCGCCTTTCTGGCAATACGGTTTTGTATGAACATGCTAAGTAGCCTGTAGTCGTTCCTTGTCTAGCTCCGTGGCATATTCAACTGCTTCTATCAGCTCGGCAGTAGACCGGTCACGCTGCTGTTCTGTGCTGGTAAGAGCAAAGGGTGGAGAGTATTCTGTTTGTACACTACGCTCTTTTATGGTTTATTAAAAACAGGCTTGGCCTGATTTGATATCACTATTGAAAGGCGGGCGCTGTCTGGGAATATCGAGTTGCTGTCTGGCATACATGGATCGCTTGTGCATATAGCTTGCTCCATCGTATCGTGTTGACTATTGTTTGATTTTTTTGTGTACGATTCTGTGGCTGCTCGTCTTGCCTTTAAAACGTTAACGTTATTGGATAGCTGTGCCTTTTAATAGCTTCCGGGGATGTGAGTTAGCCGACGTATAGGCTTTGTCGTTTACGTCCTATACGTTTTTAGTGAATGATATGTTGAACCTTTTCTCGTAAGGCTATTGGCATTGGCCGATAACCTGTTGTCATCGCTTGGTGGTAATTCCACTGCACCGAGATGCACGGCAGACTTTCAGGCTGGCTGTGCGGCATTGGGTATCTCTTGTGGAAATATCTGTTGTGGCGGTACTTCGACCATTTCAAGTAAGGTATGAATGAAACATCAATGAAATATCACAAAACTCCAAAACAGTCGGATGAACGTGACAAGCTGCGTAAGTTTCGTGAGTTGGATGATGCATTTGCGCAAGCTTTGCGCCAGTTGGAAGATCCTAAGAGTGACTTCGATATTCCAACCGGGCCACCGGTACGCTCATTGGCAGCGTTAGAAGAAGATGACGCAGTAAAACGCTCACAAGAGCGAGAGCGCTTGTTTGGAGAGCGCTTGAAAGCGTTAATGGATGAGTACAACCAATCGGACCAGGAGCTGCACGAGCTCATTTCAACGCTGTTGTTTTATGAGCTCTGGCCACAACATCAAGCGCCTGAGCTCACTGGTGGCTAGGCCTTTGGCCAGGATCGGTAGCGATAAATACGCAAGCTGGGTAAAAACGCTTCGTGCTCAAGCTTTTCATCGCGCCTTCTTGCCCGTGTGCGTTCCGTAGGGGGGTGTAGCGGCGGCAAGTTGATATGGGGCAGGCGTTGGTCAGGAGCGGGCACAAACAGCGGCATGGCAATATTGAGCGCCCGCCGTGAGTGCCCGTCGAGTAAAGGCTCAGTAAAAAAAAGGTTCGCCCGCATCAAAGGCGCCTGCGCTTGTACTTGTGCCAACGCTTCGTCGCCAGGAAGGCCAGCCAGCTTGCGCAGTTGAATACGTATATGCGGCGCTTCGGTATCCAGTTGCATGAGCTTTTTCTCCGCTTCCTGCACGCTGAGACGTTTGATAGAGCGCCCGCTGCTGTACCAGGCAAGACGTATACGCGAAACCGGCGCTTCAGCAATCGGTATTTGTCGCCAACACTGTTTCAGGTGGAGTTTGGCAAGCCCGGTACGGCGCAATACATTATCTACTTGAGGGTGGCGTTGTGGCAGGCGTTGCTTGATTTCTCCGAATGCTTTTGGAGAGAGCTCTTTTATCCTATGGATTAACTCGCTAATTGCTGTTTTAGCATGGTTAATAGTGCCAACTGCCTCAATAAGGGGAGTGCCAGCGGCAATCACTCCTATGTAATTACGTGTTTCACGACCGTCCTGGCCTTCCAAGTGCCACATATCCAGCAGTGCGTTTCGCAGCCAGTTTAATTCGACGGACGGCTGATGCATGACCCACGCCGCCGGGCGCTGCCTTTCGTAAAGCACCAGCGCCGCTTCAATAGCGCAAACCAGATTATCAAATCGATTATCAAGCTCATGCAATAAGTGATAAGCGGTTACATCGGGCTCTTGCATGACCAATATTTACCTCACCGTGAAAACCATTCGTTAAGAAAGAGGCGCATCTTTATCGGCCTGTGCCAGAAGGGTATCCAAGTCAGCCTCATCCATGGCTGGCTCGCCTGCGATACGGTGAGACTCTTCAGCCCATGCGCCAAAATCAATTAATTGACAGCGCTTGCTGCAAAAAGGGCGGTAGGTGCTCTCTGGTGCCCAAGCCACTTTTTGGCCGCAGTGAGGGCAGTTAACTTCCATGGGAGTATCATTAGCAGGGTGAGTCATAACAATCCTGAAATATATAGATAAAATTGAATTAACGAGTGCGATAAATACTGTCCAGACGCTCAACCTGACGCATCATAAAGTCATAATCTCCGCTGTTATCTATCACATCGTCGGCGTTAGCCAAGCGCTCTTCACGAGACATTTGCGCTGCAAGAATGGCACGTACCTGATTAGGGCTTACGCCATCACGAGCGAGCGTTCTGGAAAGCTGAACATCGGTGGGCACGTCAACCACAATTGTTCGGGTGACCAGCATGTTTTGTCCTGACTCAAAAAGTAACGGTGAAACGAGAAGTACATAGGGTGAATCGTGGGATAGAGAGGTTAAATGCGCAACTAACCGCTCTCTGATAACCGGATGAGTAAGCGACTCTAGCCATTCACGCTTGGGTGGATCTTCAAAGATAATTGAACGCAAAGCGGCTCTATCAAGCGTTCCATCTTGCTTGACAATATCTGAACCAAAATAATCAATAATAGCGCTTAAGGCAGGCTCACCTGGTGCCACAATTTCGCGGGCAACGGTATCTGCATCTACCCAGCTGGCCCCTAGCGATTCAAACGCGCGCGCTACGGTTGATTTACCCGAACCAATGCCCCCGGTTAAGCCAATAATCATAGCTACCCTTTATTGCGTTCTTTAAAACGCTATTTTACGTGTTTTTACGTAGAAAGTCGGTACCTATAGCGCATTACGCCCATGTAGGCGCCGCTTTGGGCATGAGATGCAATATACCTTCTTGGTTTGTATTAAACCCCAGGGAAAAAGGACAAATAAAGGGCGATAAGGTCATGTCCTGCCAGGAGGCATGCCCAGCCTGCTAGCGCGAGAAAAGGCCCAAAAGGAAGCGGTGCGCCACGTAAGTGTGGAAAGCGTGTCTGTGCCACAACGCCTATAACAGCACCTATTCCGGCTGAGAGCAGTAAGAGCAGGGGCAGGAAGCTCCAGCCCAACCAAGCGCCAAGAGCGGCTAGAAGCTTAAAATCACCATACCCCATGCCCTCTTTTCCAGTGGTTAGTTTAAATAGCCAGTAAAAACTCCAAAGGATCAGGTAACCCACCATCGCACCAACGACGGCATTGGTTAATAAGTAGGGCTGAAATAAGAGCTGATAGACAAGGCCAGCCCACAGCAAGGGAAGGGTAAGAACATCCGGTAACAAGTAGGTGCGAAAATCGATCACGGCCAGTACGAGAAGGGTTACGCAGGCTGCATAAATAAACAGGCTGGAGAGGTTTATGCCCTGCAGCAGAGCAACCGTTAGGGCCAGTACACCGCTGCTTAATTCTACAAGGGGATACTGCAAGCTAATGCGGGTGTGGCAGTTTGCACAGCGGCCGCGTCGTTTAACCCAGCCGATTAAGGGAATATTATCGTGCCAAGCGATGGGTTTCTCGCAACGCGGGCATTGTGAGCGGGGTGTTGCAATATTAAAGCGAGGTGCTTGTTCCATGGGCAGTTCAAGAGCCGCACGAGCCTCATGCCGCCAGTGACGCATGAGCATTTCAGGAAGACGAGTAATAACAACGTTTGCAAAGCTACCCAAGCAGAGGCCCAGCAAACAAACCACTAGGCCGGTGCTCAGTGTAAGAGAACTCATAATGCTCCTCAAAATACCTAGATAACGGTACCCAGGTTAAAAATAGGTAAATACATTGAAACAACAATTCCACCAACCAAGATGCCCAGTACAACGATAATGAGTGGCTCCATTAAAGACGTCAGCGCATCCACCTGATTATCGACGTCTTCTTCGTAGTAACTTGCTACACGGTGGAGCATCGTATCAAGGGCGCCGGCTTCTTCACCAATGCTTACCATCTGCACCGCTAAAGCAGGGAAGCGGTTGGTCATTCGCATTGAGAAATGCAGTTGCTGACCTGTTGCTACCTCCTTTTGTGTCTGGAGTGCCGCTTTTTCATACACTTTATTGCCCGTTGAGCCTGCCGCTGTTGCAAGCCCTTCTACCAAAGGGATGCCGGACGCATACGTAGTGGCCAAGGTACGGGAAAATCGTGCAACAGCCGCTTTATTGATGATGTTGCCGATAACAGGAATACGTAGCAAAAGGCGATGAAGAAGGTAGACAAGCGCTGGTGAGCGTCGCGTTAGCCATCGCAGCAATAGAATCACTGCCGTGGCTGTTCCCAGCAAAGGTAGCCATAGTTGTTGGGCCAGCATCGATAAGTCGACGGTTAGCTGTGTCACCGCCGGTAGCTCAGCGTCAAAGCTTTGAAACATGCTTTCAAACTGAGGTACCACTTTAATAAGTAATAGCAGTGTAATCGCGATGCCGGTCAGCAAAACAGTCGTCGGATACCACAACGCCTTTTTGACACGCCCCTTTAGGGACTCTAGTTTTTCCTTATAAACCGCGTTTTGCTCTAACATTTTGTCAAGTGTGCCGGACTGTTCGCCTGCATCAACCAGATTAATAAACAAACGATCAAAATATTGAGGGTGGTATCGTAAGGCGTCAGAAAAGCTTGTCCCTGATGCTACGTCATTAGTTAGCTGATGAACAAGCGCCACCATCGACGGTTTTTTCAGGCTTTCAGCCACTACCTGAAAAGCCTGTAATAGGGGGATGCCCGCTTGAATCATCGTTGCCAGCTGGCGTGAAAAAATCATGATATCGCGAGGCTTTATACGTCCTTGGCTACTCAGGTCGCTTTTTTTAGCGACACGCCGCACGTCAATATTTTGTTTACGTAGCTCGGCGGTAACGGCGACCTTGCTATGGCCGATAATTTCACCATGTAGTAAACGTGTTTGGCCCACCGTCCCTGTCCATTTCCAGCGATATAAGCGGGGTGACTTGGCTTTACGTTTAACGGCATATCGAGTCAAGCGTTACTCCTTAATGACACGATTAATTTCCTCCAGGCTGGTAATGCCTTGGATAACGTAATAAAAGCCGCTTTGGCGAAGGCTGGCATGTCCTTCCTTTTTGATCTGCTCGTTAATTTCAAGTGCGGACGCGTTGTGCATAATGAGCTGCCGAATCGTTTCGGAAACGGGAACCACTTCATAGATACCCACCCGGCCTTTATATCCATGTGTGCATTTTTTGCATCCTTCAGCACGGTAAAAGGTTGCTTGTTGAAGGATATCTTCATTGGTGACTTCTCTGGATAGGGCATCTATGGGGATATTTGTAGGCTGTTTGCAATGACTGCATAATTTTCGAGCTAAGCGTTGCGCAATAATCAGGCTCACTGAGCTTGCAATGTTAAATGACGATACTCCCATGTTGCATAAGCGAGTAAGGGTATCTGCCGCAGAATTGGTATGCACCGTTGAAAGTACAAGATGACCTGTTTGTGCTGCTTTTATTGCAATCTCCGCAGTTTCAAGATCGCGTATTTCACCTACCATCACTACGTCAGGATCCTGACGGAGAAAGGCACGCAGTGCATTGGCAAAATCCAGCCCAATATGAGGCAGCACGTTCACTTGATTAATACCCGCTACCTTGATTTCAACAGGATCTTCTGCAGTGCAGATATTCCGCTCTACTTGATTGAGTAGTGCGATGCCCGTATAGAGTGAGACCGTTTTACCACTGCCAGTAGGACCTGTGACTAAAATCATTCCCTGGGGCTGTTTGAGTGCCTTTTCATAGAGTCCCCTCTGGGTATCTGAAAAGCCCAATTGGTCAATGCCAAGCTGAAGAGAGGTAGGGTCAAGCAGGCGTAGTACGACCTTCTCACCGTAAACGGTCGGCAATGAATTGATACGCAGATCTAACGTTTGGTGGCGTTTTGCCGAGAATTTAATGGCTCCATCCTGAGGAAGGCGACGCTCCGAGATATCAAGGCGAGCCATGATCTTCAAGCGTGCTGCTATCTGATTTCGCATTGTCAGTGGTGGCTGGGCAACTTCAATAAGCACGCCATCAATTCTAAATCGAATGCGGTAGTGTTGCTCATAGGGCTCGAAGTGAATGTCTGAAGCACCTCGATCGATAGCGTCCAACAGTACTTTATTAACGAATTCAACGACAGGCCCGTCTTCTATACTTTGGGCCATGTCCTCAAGCTGAAAATCCTCATCTTCAGAGGCCAATTTATAATCAGGCAGATGTTTTATGGAACCCAAAGAGGCATATTTATGATGGGTGAGGTAGCTATTTAATACGGTCTCGAGCTGATCGAACGGGGCCAAAATTCCTTCAATGCTAACGACATCCAGAGAGAATGTTAGCTCATCAAGTTGAGACAGGACTGATGGACAGAAAATGGCGACCGTTAGATGACGCCCACGTTGAGCCAGAGGCAGGACTTTTAATGATGTTAAAAGATGGGCAGGAAAACTGGTAGCTTTTGGCAGTGCTTCTAACTGCAGAGCCTCTAAATCAATTACTGGAAAGCCATATTCCCAGGCAGCTGCAGAGGCGGCGGCGCTAGCGTCCACGAGTCTTTGTTCAGCTACATAGCGTAATAATGATATCCCCAAGGCGAGTGACGCTGTTTCTGCTTTTTCGGCTTGGTCGATGCTTAGCAGCTCACTGTTAATTAAACGCTTGGCTAATCCTTCAAATTTCATCAATAATCTCGAAAAAGATGATCTTTTAAGCTTTTGATATTAAAGTATTAATTGTTTCTTGTGAAAGGTTGCTAACAATAATTCGCCTGCGCTCATAAATTAAAACGCTATTCTTCGACTAATAAATTGATTAATTATGATTAGTATTGTATCTGTGATACTGCTGTAAGACTAGTTGGTAATTTCAATAAAAAATGTGCGTGATGTCGATAAACAGGGGGCAGTTTGGATAAGCATAGCGGCAAGATCAAAGGGGATGAAGGTGGCTTCACGCTGATAGAGCTCATGATCGTCATTGCTATCGTAGGCGTTTTGATGGCAGTGGCAGTGCCCCAGTATGGGAATTACCTTGATAAAGCGTCTTTAACCGCATGCGAGGGAGAGCTGGCTTCCTATCGGAGTATGGCATTGGTAAATTATTCGCTGTCCAAAACAGCTCAATCAGACTCAGCTATTTCTGATGATTTCAGCTTTCAAGCCTGTGATAGCCACACGGATAGCCGTAAACAAGATTTGCTTGAAGCATTTACGAGCAGTGACACAAGTAGGGATGCCATCGAAATTCAGTCAGCACGCGGGGGCGTTATTAATATTGAAGCAGGAAAAATCGTGGTCAAAGGCTCTTAGTATCAGATAGGGAGTGGATGTTAAAAGACCCCGTATGATCTTTATATTTCCATACTCTGTGCGTATTTCCTCACTACACTACAAGCAATCGTGTTAGCCAATATGTTTAGTGAGAGGTTTTCAAATGAAGCGAACGAGTCTAGCCGTGTTGGTAAGCTGTCTGGGAGGCTTGATAGGTGCCAGCAACACGTTTGCACAGCCGCCTGCCCACGCACCAGCCCATGGCGCACGCGATAATGGGCAAGAGCAGCGGTATCAGCAACGAAGCTCACGTTCGATGCGTGAAAGCCACAATAAGCAATATGTGGATTTGCCACGCGTCAATGAGCGCGAGCTACTGCGCTTGCTACGCCAGTTTAATGCACCCGCTGCTGAATCACTGCCCCCCGGCATTCAACGACAAATTCAGCGTGGCAAACCGTTGCCACCCGGTATTGCAAAGCGCTTTGATGGCCCATTGGCCGGCCACTTACCGCGCTATCCTGGTTATGAATGGGAACGAGTAGGCGCTGACGTAGTGCTGATTGAGGCGGCCACGCGTGTAGTAGTCGACATTCTGGTGGGTGCACTGCGTTAATTTTCCTGCTTTTATGGCATCATCGTGACTTAAAAAGTCATATTGTGTGACTATGCTCAACGTCCTCGCAATGCGTAGAAGGAAAAGTAGAGCAATGCATACATTGAAAGAGCGCCTGGATGTAGCCGTTTCTATTGCCCATGAGGCAGGAGAGCTCATTCGTCAGGCACGCGCAGACCAGTCATTTTCACAGCGGCTTAAAGCGGGTGATGAGTTAGTCACGGATGTTGACGTGGCCGTCGATCAGTTAATAAGAGAACGATTAAACACTTACTTCCCTGATGAGGCGCTCCTCAGTGAGGAACTATCGCCCGCGCATGCGTTAAATGCCGATGTTTCTAAACTTTGGGTGGTAGACCCCATTGATGGCACCGTCAATTTTGCGCAAGGATTACGGCATGTTGCGGTGTCCATTGGGTGGATGGAAGAGGGGATAGCCAAGGTGGGTGTAGTCTATGCGCCTTTCCTGGATGAAACCTTCAGTGCGGCAGAAGGACAGGGCGCTTATTGCAATCAGCAACCTATCCAGGCCAGTAAGGTAACGAGGCTAGCTGAAACCTTGGTAGGTACAGGCTTTCCTTATCAAAAAGAGGCCCGCCAAAAACTACTAGCACGCTTGAATGAAGTACTAGCGCATTGTCGAGATGTACGACGCAATGGAGCAGCAGCGTTGGACTTATGTGATGTGGCCTGCGGACGCTTGGGTGCTTATTATGAAAGCGTTTCGCCTTGGGACTTTGTTGCTGGCTGGGTTATTGCCCGGGAAGCTGGGGCAAGAGTAGGGCACTTGGGTGCCGTTCCAGAAGGCGTGCCTGCGGACCTGTATCCTAAAGAACTGCTGGTGACTGCGCCCGGCGTGTATGAAGCGATGCATCGCCTATTGCTAGATGCAGACCATGCCTAATGCCAAATACTTGAAAAGAAAGCGCAAAAAGAACTTTTCATTTGGCGCATAAAGCGATAGTATACGCACCGTCTTGAGGGAAATGCACAAGACATCGGAGTGTGGCGCAGCTTGGTAGCGCGTTGCAATGGGGTTGCAAAGGTCGCAGGTTCGAATCCTGTCACTCCGACCAAAAAAGACATATAAAACGGTCACTTAGCTAATTGCTAAAGTGGCCGTTTTTGTTTTGTTAGATTTTAGGTAGCAAATAGGTAGCACGCGTCGGAAACAAGAAGGCGCAGCTGGCAACAACAGTTTGCCTTTTTCGCCCCCCGCAATCCTATCGGCAACCGCAGAAGCAAATCGCGTGAGACGAAGAGGGATCGGTTAAAATGATTTTGTAAAACCGCGCCGCATACCTTGATGGACTAGAAGTAATCACCCGAAATGCAGACAACGCAGCCAGCCAAAAAAGTACAGCTGTTCAATTGCGAAAATGGGTAAGTTACACCCAACAAGCTGAGAGTTCGATTGGGCAACATGACAAGGGTAAATTACTAGGAGCTCCCGTCATGACCAAAAAGAAAAGTGAAGACATCTTGGATAACGCATTTCGCCTTTACCATCAAGGCTACAGTCCGGAGCTGATTGAATTTCCTGAAAGCGCCGTCTTTCCCAGCTTGATTCCTGCGGCCCCTTCGACTGCACGTAAAAGTAGGGTGACTGGATTGCTGTTAGGAGAGCCCGCTCCACGGTTCGTGCGTCGTGGACGTAATGTCAGGTACCGACTCTCTGATGTTTTAGCTTGGCTTTCTGAAGTAGATCCGCAGCGCTCAACAGCAGAAGCTTTCATGGCGAAACAAAGCCTGGAAGCTTCGCTTAATCTCAGTAGTGAATAAGGGATTAATCGTTTCTTTATGATTTGACTTATCTAGTTTTACTTCATGTCGAAAATTCAAATTATTTTCGACATGAAGGCTTCAGGCAAGCTACTCATGAAAGTATGGTGAAAACCTTTTGATAGCTTCTGAGGCTTTCCACCCTGTCTTCTTCTCAGTACCTTTTCTAACAAGACCAGCCCTGTTTTTTCGTTGCCGCAATTTTTTCTGAGCTACTAGCTGGTGAGAGCGCCTGGAAGAGCGTGCCTATCGTTCAGCATGTCGCTTACGGCGTGGCTTCGTAGATGAAAAGTGGATTGGCCCTTTACTGGCCAAAAGTGAGCTTGGTGGATTGAGCGTATCACTGCTGGATTTAATGATTTTCTATCTTAAATCACGCAGATCCAGTGTGTGAATAGCTTTCGATTATTTTTTAAATTACGCGTAATCATATGATTTTACAGTATATAAAATATTTTTTTGTCATTTTAAGCGTTATCGCTAACGCTGGCGGACGATGGATGTTAAGCGTTTTAGATACGAATTGGCTTAGTTATAGCTATCAAAATGGTTATAACTTATTGATTCAAAGTAAAATATACGGTTTCTATCTTGATTCACGCTTGAGAAAGGCCTATCTGTTTCGAGCAGTGGTCGAACCTATCGCATCAGTGCCCGCAGCTATAAATCATTTGATATGGCAAATATGCCTGATTGCTTTACCCCGCATTCCGCCAAAACTGCAGCGACGTTGCGGACACTACGCCGTGCTGAGCGCCAATATGTATCACGGCCTGCTGAAAAGCCCGAGCAAGCTCTGGCTGGTGGCACAAGAATAACGAACGGATTATACGCGTAATGCGCAGATGATTATGACCGCCTGCTTTTAGCCAAATATGCGTTTGGATCGATAGGTCGGGCTGTGCTGTGATGGCGAAGTCTTCGCGTACCAGTCCAAAAAAGTCCAGCATTACATCAAGGGACTGTTGCTGGCGCTGGCGTAAGGGCGCCTCCCTCTCAAAAGCCGCTTGCACTTCGGTCGTTAATAAAGGGGCAAAGGCGTTAAAGCGGCCCATTTCGGGGATAGGAAACAGCCATTGGATATAGTCGTGGGTATGCTCCAGCCAGAAGGACGGGAATGCCCAGATGTCTTCGAGTCGACGCCCCTTATGATCGTGACCTTCCCCGCGGTAAAACGCGATTAAATGCTCTTCATTTCCCATTATGCGCCCCGCTCTAACGGTGCATCGAGTCCATGAAGCACCATTTCGCGTGCGTGGTGTTCGGTGTCTGGGTCAAGTCGGGCTTCAATTCGTTCTAGTGCGCGAACATAGGCTGCCGGTAATCCGTGTTCTCGTGCTCCAGCTAACAGATGGTGCTTGTACCACGTATAGGGGCGCATACCGATAGAGGTGACTTTGCCAACATTCCCCTGGACTTCAAACTGCCCGTCACCCGCCAGGTCACTTACCGCCAGCCAGGTTTCATCGTGGACAGCGCTGAGCCCTTCATAACGATCCAGTGTAAGTTTATGGTGCAAAGCGACTTCCCAGACGACTGCCGTCTGATCGGATGCCGGTACAATATCGCACTTGCCGGAGCCGTCATCGCCTTGCTGATAAAAGGCCAGGCGATACGCGGGCAGCAGGGCGGTGGTCACAAAACGCGCGGGAATCCGCGCGGCTAAGCGCTGGCTAGACATATTAGAGCCATAAGCAAAACATTACTCTTGGGGAAAGAATGCCGGTAGAAAGTCAAAGAGATATCTGGAATAGAATTAAGGATACAGACATTTCATTAAATCTTGCAGCCATTGCAAATGCCTGGATCAAACCCTTGGGGCCGAGGATATTCATGACGCGTTTCATGTTGTAGGCAAGCGCACATGAAGACTCATTTCCGTTCCGACGTTCTTAAGCCCTTTGGTTAAAAAGTGTGTCGCACCCATCCACGCTTTCAACGTGCCAAAGGGATGCTCAACCGTTTGACGACGGATGCGCATTATATCCGGCGTCTGATCCAGACGTGATGTTACCGCCTCCAATACTTCTTCGTGTTCCCAGCGTTTAATGCGCCGATAAATACCTGTGGTGCATTGCGACTTCATTGAGCAGTTCGGACAGGCCGAACTCCAATAGCAATGTAGCGTCTGGCCTTTTTCGACGTTCTTGAAGCGCCAAATTAGCCGCTCTCTCGCGGGACAGCGATATTCATTACGTTCAGGCACATACCGGAACGCTTCCCTGGGAAACATACCTTTGGCCTGGTTTGGCGAGGTTTTAGGCTTAGGGAGATACGTCGTAATACCGGCCTCATGACAGGCAAGTATTTCATTACCTGTAAAATAACCGCGATCAGCGACGACGTGTAGATCACTGACGCCGCTAGCATCGCGTGCTTGCTTGGCCATCTGGTAAAGCTGACGCCGGTCACTGCCGACATTAGTGACTTCATGGGCGACAATCAGATGATGCTGGCTATCGACAGCCGTCTGCACGTTGTAGCCTACGATTCCCGTTCCTCGCGCAGTCATGGAGCGAGCGTCAGGGTCTGTCAAAGAGACTTGCTGGTCAGGGGACTCAGTTCTTTGAATTTCAATGGATTGTAGTTGCTGAACTTCTTCTGTTAGGGAAGCGGTCTTTTCCTTCAAACCAGTCGTCCGCATTTCTGTGATAGCGGCGGCGCCTTGATCCATTGCATCGAGCTGACGTAAGTAACGCTCAATACTTTTATCAATTTCTTCTGCCCGCCGCTTCATCTTAGCCAAGGTGAAGTTACGGTCTCGATTGTTGACTGCCTTAAGTTTGCTGCCATCAATCGCCATTACCGAATGTGAAAATAGCCCGAGACGTCGACATATCATGACAAAGTCGCGGCAAGTAGCTTGAATCGCTTTGCCGTTGTTTTTGCGGAAATCTGCGATCGTTTTGAAATCCGGCGCTAGGCGTTCCGTTAGCCACATGAGTTCAACATTACGCTGTGCCTCACGTTCCAGACGGCGGCTAGATTGGATGCGATTGAGGTAGCCGTAGAGATAGATTTTTAAAAGAATGGCGGGGTGGTAGGCGGGCCGACCCGTCACATGAGGATCAACGCCATTAAAGCCCAGCTGTTTGAGATCAAGGGCGTCAACAAAAGCCTCAATAGCCCGAACCGGATTGTCTTCAATAACGAAATCATCCAGAAGCTCAGGAAACAACGTAGCCTGGGATCGGGATTCACCTGCGACGAAACGTTTCATCGGTACCTCCCAAGATCAGTCATGGGTAGAGTATAGCGACAGCTACGTTTTCACACAGCCTCGGCCGGATTAGGAATCTTATTCCATATTAATAACAGGGCACATGACGACCCAAAACGGAAAAGCTGGTAATTGCAGCCTCGCGTGTACCAATCCTAGCGTGCCATGAACATCAAAGCTGACGATGAGCGACAATTGCCAAATCATGCTGCCCATGACGCCGAGATAAATAACTTCGCTTGGGCCGCCATTAGTATCCGATGGTGCGTCGAGCAACTACCTTGGTATAGAGAGCCTGAGGCTTCTCATTACCGAAAATCATGTACTGCTGTTATTTTATGAATCCACGACTAAGAGCTCCTTTCAAAACCCTTGAAATAGCTCGCCTGCGTGCCTAGCTTAGCTAATATGGCTAAGAAGGTTGTACCTGATGAACTCTGGAAAATTGTCGAGCCGCTCTTGCCACCTGAACCACCCAAGTCTGATGGTGGCAGGCCACGTGTTTCCAACCGTGCCGCCTTAACCGGCATCCTGTTTGTGCTTAAGTCAGGCATCCCCTGGGAGATGTTACCTCAAGAAATGGGATTCGGTTCCGGCGTCACTTGCTGGCGACGGCTGCGTGACTGGCATGAAGCCGGTGTCTGGAAAAAGCTTCATCAGACGTTGCTGGAATACCTGCAAGAAGCTGATCAACTGGATTGGGATCGTGCTTGCATGGATAGTGCCTCCATCAAGGCAAAAAAGGGGGGCAGCCATTGGCCCAAACCCGACAGACCGTGGGCGACCCGGAACTAAACGGCACCTACTGACGGATCGAAAGGGAACACCGCTGGCGGTCGTTCTCTCCGGGGCCAATATGCATGACAGTGTTCCCCTATCTGTCCTGCTAGACGAGGTACCCCCCGTCGCAGGTCGTCTGGGTCGTCCTCGCCAGCGACCTCGTAAGCTTCACGCCGACAAGGCATACGACTTTGCTCGTTGTCGCCGTGCCTGCAGTAGACGCCATATTCAGGCTCGTATAGCCAGACGTGGTGTGGAAGATACTCAGCGACTGGGACGACATCGCTGGGTGGTTGAAAGAACCTTCGCCTGGCTGGAACAGATGCGTCGGCTCGCAACACGATATGAGCGGCGTACTGACATCCACTATGCGTTCACTTTACTGGGCTGCTCCCTGATCTGCTTGAAGCGACTCACGCGACAGTTTTGAAAGGCGCTCTAACACTGACCGCCACATCTCCCACGAAGCCATCTACAACGCGCTTTACCTCTTGCCGCGCGGCTCGCTCAAGAAGGAACTGATTGCCTGTTTGCGCCAGGGTGAAGGTAAACGACGCCCTGGCAGCTATGGCGGTGGAAAACCAGCTGTTGTATCACTCAACCATTTAGACCATCAGTTTGAAGTAACAGCGCCAAATGTTGCTTGGGTGACGGACATCACTTACATCCGAACGTACTAAGGCTGGCTTTACTTAGCGGTGGTTATCAGAGTGCGCGAAAAACCCCGCACTCAAAAAGTACGGGGTTTTTCGCGCACTCTGATAAAACAAGGGGCAGCCCATGGCTGCCCTCTACTGACAGGCTGCGAGATAGGCCGCTTTCCATGGGGTTGCTTACGCTTCGCGTTTGCCATCCACCAAGCGCGACAGCTGCCATGGGTTGCCGTCCTTGAGCGGCTCGGGCAATAGCCCTTCCGGCAACGCCTGGTAGCACACCGGGCGCAGGAAGCGGAAGATCGCAGCACTGCCTACCGAGGTGGTGCGGCTGTCGGAGGTCGCCGGGTAAGGCCCGCCGTGAACCATGGCGTGGCACACCTCGACCCCGGTTGGCCAGCCGTTGGCGAGAATCCGCCCGGCCTTGCGCTCGAGTACCGGCATCAGCGCCTTGGCCGCTTGCAGATCCCCGTCGTCCATCTGCAGGGTAATGGTCAACTGGCCTTCGAGCTGGGCCGCGACACGCTTTACTTCATCCTGGTCGGCACACTCGATGACCAGCGAGGTAGAACCGAACACTTCTTCTTGCAGCTCGGTCTCGTTCAGGAAGTCGTTCGCCGTGGTGACAAACAGCCCCGCCTGGCACTGGTTGGGCGACTCGCCCACCTGGCCACGTGCGGCTTCACGCACCTTGCTGCTGTTGGACAGCTGGCCAACACCCTGCTGGTAAGCATCGTAGATGCCCGGCGTGAGCATGGTCTGGGGCGCACTGCCCTTCACGCCTTCTGCAGCGGCCTCGACGAAGGCATCGAGCTCGGCGCCCTTGACCGCAATCACCAGCCCAGGATTGGTGCAGAACTGGCCTGCACCCATGTTGAGCGAGCCGACGAAGCCTTCGGCGATCTGCTTGCCGCGTGCCTTGAGCGCCTCGGGCATCAGGAACACCGGGTTGATCGAGCTCATCTCGGCATATACCGGGATCGGCTGCGGACGCGACTGAGCGGTCTTCATCAGCGCGGTACCGCCGCTCCGCGAGCCGGTAAAGCCCACCGCCTGGATACGCGGGTCGGCGACCAGCGCCTGGCCGATCTCGCTACCCGAACCGAACATCAGCGAGAAGGTGCCTTCAGGCAGCCCGCGCGCTTTCACTGCACGCTGTACCGCACGGCCGACCAGTTCGGAGGTGCCGGGGTGGGCGGAATGGCCCTTGACGATCACCGGGCACCCGGCGGCCAAGGCCGAGGCGGTATCGCCGCCGGCCACCGAGAAGGCCAGCGGGAAGTTGCTGGCACCGAACACCACGACCGGGCCCAGGCCGATATGGCGCTGGCGAAGGTCGGCGCGCGGCATCGGCTGGCGGTCCGGCATGGCCGGGTCGATGCGCACGTCGAGCCATTCGCCGGCACGCACCACGGAAGCGAACAGGCGCAGCTGGCCGCAGGTACGGCCGCGCTCACCTTCCAGGCGGGCCTTGGGCAGGCCGGACTCGGCCATGGCGCGCTCGATCAGTTCATCGCCGATGTCCTCTATCTCGCTGGCGATGGTCTCGAGGAATACCGCGCGCTCCTCGAGAGAAGTCTCGCGATAGGTGGCGAAGGCCGTCTCGGCGAGCTCACAGGCACGCTCGACCTCAGCCTTGGTACCACCCAAGTAGGTCGGCTCGAGGATCTCGTTGGTGGCCGGGTTGATGGCGTTGATGGGCTTGGAACTGCCGCTGACGGCGTCCTGGCCAATGAGTAACTTGCCTTCCAGGGTCATGTCGAACTCCTTGCTGTTTGCTGTCAAAGCGATTTCACGTCGATAGGCGCGCTGTCCGCTTCAAAGCGTAGTGGATTGCGCAACGGACGGCCGAAATCGGCGAGGCTGATCTCGAAACGGTCACCCTCGCGGGTGCGAATGTCATCGGCGAAGCTCAGCGTGGCGGTGCCGAAGAAATGCACATGCACGTCGCCGGGCCGACGGAAACCGACGTATTTGAAGTGATGGTGCTCGAGGTTGGCCAGACTGTGCGCCATGTTGACCTCACCGGTGAGGAAGGGTTTCTCCCATACCGTCTCGTTGTCACGCACGATACGGCTGACCCCCTCCAGATGCGCAGGCAGTTCACCTACCATTAGTTCGGGGCCGAAGCTGCAGGCCCGCAGTTTCGAGTGGGCCAGCCACAGATAGTTGAAGCGCTCGGTGACGTGGTCGGAAAACTCATTGCCGATAGCGTAACCCACCCGCCACGGGTGGCCGTCATCGCCAATCACATAGAGCCCGGCCAGCTCTGGCTCCTCGCCAGCGTCCTCGGCGAAGTGCGGCACGGGGATCTCGGCCTCGGGGGCCACCACGCAGGCGCCGTCGCCCTTGTAAAACCATTCCGGCTGGGCACCGGGGGTGCCAGCCTGGGGCTTGCCGCCCTCGACTCCCAACTTGAACATGCGCATGGAGTCGGTCAGTTCGGATTCGCTGACTTGCGTCTTGGCATGCATGGCCGAGCGCGTGTCCGCGCTGCCTAGGTGGGTGAGTCCGGTGCCGGTGACCAGGCAGTGAGCCGGGTCCGGATGGGTCAGCGGGGGCAACAGGCTTTTTTCGTCGATCAACTGGGCATAGTCGAGCCGGGTCTCGGTCGCTGCGGCTTCGACGATGTCGGCCAAGGAGCGCCCCGCGGCGATGGCGCGGCGGGCCAGGCTGTAGGTATCTGCATCGAGCAGCCGAACTTGGCTGTCACTTTCGACCTGGGCGGCATGCACCTGGCCTTGATATACACATTGAATCAATCGCATGCGACCTCCGTTGGTTAGGTTCTCAATGACGCGTTGATGCCGAATCAGCCAAGCAAGGCCAAAAGGCCTACGGAAGACTCATCGGTTATGACTAAAGTTTAGATGAAAATAGATTCTAGTATACTAGTATATCTCATTGTGAAATAAGCTCAACCGATCGATCCGGTGAGCGTTGCAGCGCTGAGTGCCAGTTGAAACTTGTCAGGCATAGGCATCGGATAATATCAATATAAAATTAAGGGTCTTAGCATGAGTGAGTGTAATTTGGTGCAGGCAAAGAAAGGATTCGTCCTGCTAGTCACGGCTTCCGCAATGATGATTGCTTTGGATTCTCAGGCTCAAAGCACAGCCACAATTAAGGTTGCAAATTACTTTGCCGAAGATCATCCACAAAACGTCGCATTACGGGAACATTTCAAGACATCAGTGGAAGAGAATTCCGACATGTCTGTGCAGATATTTCCCAATAGCGAACTGGGAGATGAGCGCCAGTACACTAATGGCGTGCGAAACGGCTCTATTGAGATGGTCGTTGCTGGCATGGGTCTCCAAACGGCAGAACCCAAGATTGGCTTTACCGAATGGCCGTTTCTTTTCGAAACATACGATCAGGCCAACACTTTGCTAAATGGTGTAGTCGGTGACGAAATCGAGCCGCTGTTCCGCAAGCTAGGTACGGAACCGCTAGGTTGGACAGCGAACGGCTTCCGAGTGGTCTCGAGCAATCGTCCGATCACTAGCATGGAGGACTTCGAAGGGCTTCGTATGAGGATGCCTAACCTTGCAATGTATGTAGATGTTGGCCAGGCACTGGGCGCCAACGTGCAAACGCTGGGTTTCTCGGAAATCTTTACGGCGCTGGAGCAGGGGGTCGTTGATGGTCAGGACAATCCTTATGCCACGCTTTACAATTCCGGTTGGTATGAAGTTCAAAGCAACGTTCTAGAAAGCCGGCACATGTTCAGCCCCAATATTTACCTCATGAATAAGAAGTTCTTCGATAACTTGAGCGAAGAGGACCAGGATGTCATCAAGCTAGCTGCCGAAGAAGCGATGGAAATGGAATGGCAGCTCATGCAGGAGTCTGAAGAAGACATCAAGGCCAAGCTTAAAGAGGAAGGCCTGACTATTCATATGCCGAGCGATGATTTCCGCCAGAACATGGTCGATGCCATGGATCCTCTCTACGAAGATTTTTATGAAGAGTATGACTGGGCTAAAGACCTAGTAAACAAGGTAAGAAACTACTCGGAGCAGTAACGGTGTGCGGAGCCATGCCAGAAGCATGGCTCCGTAATAGTAGTCCCCCCATTCCCGAGAAGTCGTTATGAATTTTAAGTTATTGAATGCTTTAGAGCATCTACTCAAGGGAACGATTTTCGTATCGCTAGCCCTGATGGTAATTTTCGTTTTTCTGAATGTAGTTCTGCGCTACATGTTCAATAGCGGGCTGGCCTGGTCGGGCGAGGTTGCTCGATATTTATTTGTGTGGATCATCTTTTTGGGCTCGGTGATCGCCGTTAAGGAACAGAGCCACCTTGGCGTAGACATCCTCGTCAGCAAGCTTAACCTGTCTGTGCAAAAGATTTTATATACAGTCTCGACAGTATTAATTGTGGGTGTGCTAGCTCTGGCGCTTGATGGCTTGCTCGGGCTCATCGAATTGAACGCAGGGATAGGTAGCCCGACATCTGATATTCCAGTGAATACCTATTACTACGCTGGCGCAGTTTCTGTCGTACTCATGTCGATCATCTTTGTGATCCATACGGTACGTTTTGTTTTATTCAACAAGAGTGCGCCGCCATGGGCAAATTTGCCCAGCGACCATAAAGAGACGGAAAAAGCTATGGAGGAAGAGTCATGATCTGGCAGTTTTTGCTGGTACTGTTCTCGTTGCTGCTGATCGGGATGCCTGTTGCCTTCGCTATGATGATTGCTGCATCGGTCATGTTGTTTCTCGTAGGTATTTTCAACACGAGCACATTGGCAGAGTATCTTATTACCGGTGCCAACAGCTTTTCCCTTATGGCGATACCGTTCTTTATCCTTACCGGGGAAATCATGAACGCGGGAGGTGTCTCGAAGCGAATTGTCGATTTTGCCTCCTCCTTAGTGGGGCATTTCCGCGGTGGCCTAGGTTATGTAGCAATCATTGCCGGTGTTGTGTTTGCTGGTCTGTCCGGCTCGGCCGTTGCCGATACCGCTGCACTGGGCGCTATTCTGATCCCTATGATGGTTGCTCAAGGTTACAATAAAAATAGTACTACGGGCTTAGTGGCGTCGGTAGGCATCATTGGTACAGTCATTCCCCCCAGTATCCCCATGATTCTGTACGGCGTAGTGGGTGGTGTATCTATTACTCAACTATTCATGGCGGGCATCGTCCCTGGGCTCATTATGGCCCTGGGCATGATGCTGGTTTGGTATCTGTTATCAAGAAAGACAACAGCCGGCCGTGTTGAGAAGGCAACCGGACGCGAGCGCCTGCACTATTTCTTGCGTGCTTTCTGGGCGCTATTGCTACCGGGCATTATTATCATAGGGTTGCGCGGCGGCGTATTCACGCCGACCGAGGCTGGCGTGATCGCCGCCGTATATGCGCTGCTTATAAGCTTCGTCTACCGAGAGATCAAGGTCAGTCAACTCTATGATGTACTGGTCGGGACGGCGAAAACAACTGCAATTGTGATGTTGATCGCCTCTGCTGCAATTGTTACTGCGTATGCAATTACGGTGGCCCGTGTACCTGCGGAACTGGCAACAGTACTTGGAGGTATGACCGAAAACCCGACCGTCATGTTGCTGATTATCATGGCCTTCCTGCTACTTGTCGGTTGCGTAATGGATATGACTCCCGCAGTTCTAATTTTTGCGCCGGTGCTGATTCCTGTAGTTGAAAGTTTGGGCATCGATCCGGTCTATTTCGGTGTCCTCATGGTTATCAACCTGTCTATCGGATTAATTACTCCGCCAGTAGGAACTGTGCTCTATGTGGGCTGCAGTATAAGTAAAATAAGTTTGTTAGATATAACGAAAGGTATATGGCCGATGTTGGCAATGTATTTTGCGGTATTGATCAGTTTCATACTTTTCCCGCAGATAGTTACTGTTCCCATGGAATGGTTGTCTAAGTAGGTAAGCACTAATCAACTGATCAGAATTAACCAATATATAGCAGGTATAAAATGGATAGGTGTGCTTACTCAGGATTGAATTACCGCAAGGCTGTCAATGTCGAGGAGCTACGTGCGATTGCCAAGCGTCGTCTACCTAATTTTGTCTATGAGTATATTCATGGCGGCTCAGACGATGAAGTGACTCTTGAGCGTAATCGTGCGATCTTCGACAAGTATTACTTTACTCCCAGAACGCTAACGAAGGTTAGCAAGCAGCGCAGCCTGGAGACGTCAATTTTTGGTAAAAAAATTTCTATGCCAGTGCTGATCGGGCCTACCGGCTTCAATGGCATGGTGACTAAGGATGGTGATACGAAGTTAGCTAGGGCAGCGACACACTACGGTATTCCTTTTACCCTCAGCAATGCCTCGACCACCTCCTTGGAAGACATCTCTAAGATAGATGGCCTATGGCATTGGATGCAGATTTATTTCTATCGCAACCGTGATTACGTTAAGAAGTTAGTCGAGCGCTGCAAGGAGGCCAATTACGATACGATCGTTGTTACTACCGACAGTGCTATATTTGGTAACCGTGAGTGGGACAGAAGAAACTATTCACGACCTTTAGTGCTAACTATGAGAAACAAGTTGCACGTGTTAACCAAGCCGCGCTGGCTCAATGATGTACTAATTCCCGATGGCATACCTCAATTCAAGAATCTTGGCGACCTGCTGCCTCCTGGCGAGACGTCGGTAAAGGGCGCAGCCGCTGTGTTAGGCCAACAGCTCGATCCTTCGCTTAACTGGGATGACATCCGTTGGCTCCGGGACGAGTGGAAGGGCCGGCTTGTCATAAAAGGTATTCTGTCTGTCGAAGAAGCAGCCACCGCAGTAGAAGTCGGTGTCGACGGGATCGTACTCTCGAACCATGGCGGGCGTCAGTTGGATTACTCCGTTTCCCCGATGGAGCTAATTGCCGATATCAGAGCAAAAGTCGGGAATCAGCTCGCCATACTCGTCGACAGTGGCTTCCGACGTGGCAGCGATGTCCTGAAGGCCCGGCTATTGGGAGCCGACGCTGTGTTACTCGGCAGAACCACACTCTATGGCTTAGGGGCAGGTGGCCAGGAGGGCGCTGAGCATGCCTTGAACATCATCCGTGAGGAGATGGATCGAATACTCGGCCTCCTAGGCTGTAACGACCTCTCGGAACTCGATTCTGCATCTCTAATGGTGTCATCGTCTCGTTGATGTTTGCCCACTTTCCATCAGAATGGAACTAGTTATGGATACTCAAAACATTCCGAATGTTCTTGTTTTTGGCCCCAAGTCCCCCGATATTCTTGAGGCAATAAGCGAATTCGCGAATCCTATCGCCTACTGGCTGCATGGCTCTCTTGAGGCGTGTCTTGAAGCTTGTGAAGGCAATTTCCGTGCCGTGGTGAATACAGGAGAACAGCAAGTAAGCGCCGAACTTATGTCGCGGCTGCCTGCGCTGGAAGTCATAAGCTGCTTTGGGGTGGGGTATGACGGTGTCGATGTCGGAGAGGCCTCCCGGCGTGATATTGCCGTAACTAACACGCCGGATGTACTGACTGAAGATGTCGCCGATCTAGCAGTGGGGCTAACGCTTGCGGTAAGGCGTAATATCGTTGCTGCGCACAGATACGTTTGTGACGGCTCCTGGGAAAGGCAAGGCCCTATGGCGCTCTCAGCTCAGGTCAATGGCAAGCGTGTTGGCCTGGTCGGCCTGGGGCGCATTGGCAAGGCTATCGCTCGCAGGCTTCAGGCGTTTCAGTGTATTTTGCAATATTATGCAAGCACTGAAAAACCTGAGTTGCCATATCGCTTTTATAGTGACTTGGTTCGACTTGCTGAGGAGAGTGACATTCTAATCGTGACGTTGCCGGGCGGTGCTAACACTGACAAGATCATAAACCGTGAGGTCATGCTTGCTCTAGGCAACACTGGCTGTCTGATCAATGTCTCACGAGGCAGTGTGATTGATGAAGATAGTCTTATCGAGCTTCTCGAGAGCCGAGCCTTGGGGGCGGCAGGTCTTGATGTCTTTCGCAACGAACCACATGTGCCTGAACCGCTAAAACACATGCAAAACGTCGTTCTGCAGCCACACGCCGGAAGTGGAACTTGGGAGACCCGTTTTTCCATGCGTGATTTGGTGGTTGAAAATTTGCGCTGCCATTTCAATGGGTTGCCATTAATAACGCCGGTTAACTAACTAGTGAGATATTGATGATAGCCTTCGTTTCGTACTTGAGTGGCTTGCTATAGTCACTTAAGCGAAGCTGATATAGGTGAATTTATGGCCCTGCTGGAATATTGAGTATGAATATAATGAAGAGCAATCAAGCAGTCTCTACGAGCAGCTTCGCATACGCCACTATACGTGACAGGATAATTAACCTGTCCCTGAAGCCGGGAGAAAAGATTTCGGAAAAAGAGCTTGCTGATGAATTCAGTCTTAGCCGGACGCCGATACGGGAAGCGATGATCCGGCTCCAGTATGATGGCTTCGTGGATATCCTTGCACAGCGGGGTACTTACGTCACGCCAATTAAGAAGGATACTGTGATGGCGGCGCATTATGCGCGTTCCACACTTGAGTGTGCC